>CAXZAJ010000245.1:0-6343 GCA_964293355.1 uncultured bacterium | reverse complement strand
GTTTTTCTAGCCCTTCATCATCCAGTCTCGGCTGTACCACCGTAGCCCCCCGCAACGCATCCAGAATACAATGGAGGGGCCCTGAGTTGCCACAGCTGGAAGGATACCACCCATGAATTACCTTGAAGCCCTGTTCATACTGTCCGTTTTCACCGTGAGCGCGGCGAGCGCCTTCAGCAAACGCACCCCGTACGGCGAGAGCCGCTACACCCCCTGGACCATCGGGATGGCGCTCGGCGGGATGCTCTGGTTCGCGCTCATCATGACGGAACGCCGCTCGTGGCGCATGGACCCGGCCTTCGTGTCGCTCTTGGCAATGTTCATACTCGGCCTCAACGACAGGAGCCGCCGGCGGAAAGCCCGGCTCGCCGCCGACAAGAACGGCACCAGGAATTTCACTTACGCGGAACCACGCCTCGCGGTGCTGGGCCGCAGGGCGCTCGGAGGCCTGGGACTCGCCATGGCGCTGGTGTCGCTGGCGGCTGCGCTCATCTTTCCGGTCAAGGACCTGAGCGCCCCCTCCGGCCGCTACCAGGTGGGCACCGCCAGTTTCGAGCTGGTTGACGACACGCGGACAGGCGTCTACCTGGACGCGCCGGGCACACCGCGCCGCCTCCTCGCGCAGGTCTGGTACCCCGCCGATTCCGGCGCAGCCTCGCTGCCCCGCGCGCAATGGATAGCCGATATGCCGGTGGCTGATGCCTACGCCGACTATGTCGGCCTGCCGCACTGGATCATGTCGCAACTGCCGCTTATCAAGGCCAACGGCAGAGCGGGTGCTCCGGCCGCGGCCGATACGGGCACCATGCCGGTCGTCATCATATCGCACGGCTGGACCGGCACCCGCGCCATGCACGCTGACCTGGCCGAGGAACTGGCCAGCCGCGGCCTCGTCGCCATAGCCGTGGACCACCCCTACGGCGCCCTCTCGGTCAGCTTTGCTGACGGCACCGTTGCCCCCCTCTTCCGTGGAGCCCTGCCGGAACGTGAAACCACCCCGGATTTCAGCGAGTACGCCAGGATCCTCGTGGCCACCTACGCCGCCGACATAGCCGCCGTGGCTCGCAGCGTCCGCGCGGGCAACACCGTGCCCCAGCTCGCCGGCCGGCTGGACACGTCGCGGATAGCCCTGGCCGGCCACTCCACCGGCGGCGGCGCTGCCGTGCTGGCCGCCATTGACGACCCGGCTTTCCTGGCTGTCGTCGGGCTGGACGCCTGGGTGGAACCCATAGGCAACCAGCGCCTCGCAACTGGGCTCACGACGCCGCAACTGCACATCGGCAGCGCTTCCTGGACCGGCGGCATCAACGCGGGATACCTTGCCACGTTCAAGCAGGCCACCCTCGCGCAAGCCGGCGGCACCTGGGCGGGCTACCGGATACCCGGCTCCAGCCACTTCGACTTCGCCATGGTACGCCACATCACCAGCGTGGGCTCCTGGCTCGGATTCGCGGGCAAAACAGACGGTTTCACGTTCGCCCGCACCGTCACTCCGCTCGTCTGCGACTGGCTTGAGGCGGTTTTCCGCGAAGGGCCAGCCGCCGCGTATGCCGGTCTTCCGGCCGACAACCGGGAATAATGGCTATATTGAAGATAATGAACAATCGGCGGTGCCAAAACCCAACCTGACTGGCACCTTTTCTATAGATTACTGCATTTTTTCACACAATTATGTCGCGCCCTGCGGTATAATAACCTTGTCATTTTTTGAGTATTTTTAATAACAATATACAAAAGGCCATCTAAAAAGTGTCCGCTCCACCTTTCTGAGCGGTAAGGGGCCTTCATGAAGACTCGCTGCAACCAGGCCGTCACCCGGCTCGCGATCGCCGCTCTCCTGTCGTTACTCGCCGCAACGCTGGCAACCGGGCAGGATGTACGCGTGCGCGTCGCTCCGGACCTTCTTATCCCGCTCGGTGACACCGACGTGTTCGGGTTCGGAGGCGGCGGCTCGCTTACCATGGATTTCGGGCTGTTCGACTTTTTGGCCCCCTACCTGAGCGCAGACGCACGGTACGTCGCGCCGCCAGCAGCTGCCCAGGATGCTGACCTCGGCACTACCCTGATCCTGGCTTCCGGCGGTGCCGGCCTCGGCTTCTACACCTTCCCGCTCCCCCGGATCAAGCTCGGCGCATCAGGCGGCTCGGGCATCTACATCGGCTCGTATACCAATGCCGCGAGCGAATCCAGCATGTCCGGCAACGTGTTCTGGCGCGCGGGCGCGGACCTCGGCTTCAGGGTCAGCCCAAGCCTCACGGTGTCGGCCCAGGCCTCGTACATAGACTTCATGACCAAAAACGATTCCTTCTATAAAGGCATATCGGTATCTATCGTAGCCGACCTGGGCTTTGAATCCGCCACGTCTGAAGGCCGCGCCGCCCTCCAGGATGCGGAGTCGGTGCCGGTCTATCCCATCGTCGCCAGGGACTACGCCACCAGGTCGTTCGGATCCGTTACCATACGCAATGCCGAGAGCGCCGAGATCCGCAATGTGGAAATCTGGTTCAACGCGGATGGCTACACCTCCGGGCCGGTCCTCTGCGCCAAGGTTCCGTACCTGCCCAAGGGAGCGACGACGAAAGCCTCCCTCCTGGCCACCTTCTCCGATCAGGTGATGGCGGTCACCGAGAACGTGCGCGTGCGCGGTGAGGTCCGCATCGTCTACGAACTGCTCGGTGCGGCCCGCTCGGCCAGCGCCGAAACGACGATATCCATCATGCACCGCAATGCGTTCACCTGGGCCGACCCAAAGATCCTCGCGTCCTTCGTCAGCCCCAACGACCCGGCCGTGCTTGACTCCAGCAAGTTCCTCGCCGGCGTCGTACGCGCCAAAGCCAGGATGGAACTCGATTCCAACCTACAGTACGCGCTGGGCATCTTTGAAGGGCTCAAGCTGTCAGGCATAGCCTGGACGGCGGATCCCCAGACGCCGTACACAAGGCTTCGTGCCGCGCCATCCAGCATCGACTACGTGCAGTATCCCTATCAGACCATCGCCTACCGCGGCGGCGATTCCGACGACCTGGCCGTACTGTACGCCGCCGAGCTCGAGTCGGTGGGCGTGCCCGCAGCGCTGCTGCCGCTGGCCGGCGAGGTGCTGGTCGCCTTCAGGATGAGCCGCAACGAAGCGGCGACCAAAGGCTCGTTCGCTGAATCCGGTGACTTCATCTTCATCGACGGCGAAGCCTGGGCACCGGTACGCGTCTCGTTGCTGCGTGAAGGCTTCCTGCGGGCCTGGAGCGGCGGCGCCGACCTCGTCAAGTCCTCGCCGGATGCGAGAAGCCCCCTGTACAAGCTCAGCGACGGCTGGCGGCAATTCCCGCCCGCCGGCGTTCCGGGCATGTCGGCGGCCACCAAAAAGCCGACCGAAGACCAGGTCCGGGCCGCGTTCGACGTGGCCGTGGCCCTCGTCGTGGCCAAGGAAGTCAACCCCAGGGCCGATCGCATGCGGCTGTCCTTCGGTTCCGACGGCGGCTCAGGCAGGCAGCGCAACTCGCTGGGCGTCCTCTACGCCCGCTACGGCATGTACGCGGAGGCCCTCGCCGAATTCCAGAAAGCCGCTGCGCTGGGTTACCCGGGCGCGGCCGTCAACATCGGCAACGTGGCGTACCTGATGGCCGACTTCAAAACCGCAGCCGCCTGGTTCCAGAAAGCCTTTGACGACACGCCCGCAGACGTCGCGGCCGTCATCGGTCTGGCCCGCTCCATGTACGAACTGGACCGGTATGAAGAAGCAGACGCCCTGTTCCGCAAGGCCACGGCCCTGATACCTGAGCTGGCCGAGCGCTACGGCTACCTGTCAGCCCGGCTTTCCAGCACAACGTCACGAGCCTCCGCCATCATGGAAAAGGGCGGCGGCATGATGTGGGATGAATGACAAAACATACACGTGCCGGCCTGCTCGTACTGGCAGCCGGAGCAGCTACGGGTGCAAACGCCCAGGGCAACTCCGTCCTCCAGGCTGGTCAGCTGCCTGAACCGGCCGCGCCTTCTTCCACGAGGGCGCGGTTTGGTGTTTCAGCGCTGGTTGACGGCTGGTTTCCAAAACTGCTCAATAACGAATCCGACGTGTCGTATGCCATCAGCGGCAACGCCCAGCTGTCGTATGCGCCCCTGCCCTTCATGCAGGCGCTCGCGCGGGCAGGCGTCAATTCCATGCAACTGGAATCCAATAAATCCATCCTGTACGTCGGAGGCGCGGCCGGGCTCGGCTTCGTAGCCAGGCTCCTCGAGCGCGTATCGGTAGAAGTCTCGGGCTTTGCAGGGCTCGGCAAGATCCTCAACTACAACGGCGATGACTACGGACTGTACGAACTGGGCGCGCGGCTTGAAACGAGCCTGCGCGTGAGCTCCTCGCTCACGTTCGGCATTTCAGCCGGCTACGAGCGCCTCGCCAACCCCAACAGCAGCGGAAGCTTCCTGGATGCAATCAGCGCGGGCATCACCCTCAAGCTGTCACCAGCGGAACTCGCCCGCGATCGGGCCAACGTCGCCATCACCAAGGTAGAAACCCAGGCGATATTTCCCGTGTTCCGCTCATGGTACGACTCGGAGCCTCTGGGCTCGGTAACCATCAGGAACAATGAAGACGGCACCGTGGAGAACCTCAACGTCTCGTTCTTCGCTCCCGAGTACATGGGCGGTCCGCGGCTCTGCGCCACCGTGGGGCGGCTGGAACGCGGAGAGAGCGCAGTCGTGCCCCTGTACGCGGTCTTTGACGAACGCGTGCTCTCGCTCACCGAAAATGGCAAGACCACCGCCGCCGTGGACATCGAGTACTCGTTCCTCGGCTCAAGGCGAAAAACCAGCGAGGGGCTGTCCCTCTCGCTCCACCACCGCAACGCCATGTCGTGGGAAGACGACCAGCGTGCCGCGGCCTTCGTCTCGCCCACCGACCCCGCCGCACTCTGGTTTTCCCGCTACTCGTCCAGCGTCGTCCGCGACCGCATGCGCACGGAATTGCCGCCCAACCTCCAGTATGCGCTGGGCATCTTCGAAGCGCTTAAACTCTACGGCCTCAATTACGTCATAGACCCCAACAGCTCCTACATAGACATCTCGGAAAATGCCGCCGTCGTGGACTACCTCCAGTACCCCAGCCAGACGCTCATGTACCGCGGCGGCGACTGCGACGACCTGTCCATCCTGTACTGTTCGCTCCTGGAATCCTCCGGCATAGATACCGCCTTCATAACCATACCCGGCCACATCTACATGGCCTTTGACCTCGGCATGACCGAAGCCGACGCCCGCGAAAAATTCTTTGACCCGGGCCTCCTCATTTTCCGCGACGGGCAAGCCTGGGCGCCGGTGGAAATAACGATGGTCAAGGACGGCTTCGTAAAGGCCTGGCGCGTCGGAGCGAAGCAGTGGGTAGACAACGACCACATCGGCTCGGCCGCCTTCTATTCCATAAAGGAAGCCTGGAAGCGCTACCGACCCAGCGGCCTCCAGGACGCCGCCGCCCGCTTCGACCTGCCCGACGAGAGCAAGGCCATGGCCGCCTTCGACACCGCCGTGGACCGCTTCGTGTCCCGCGAACTCGAGCCCATCGTGGCCGAGTACGAAAAGCGGCTCGCCGCCAACCGCAGCCCCGAAGCGCTCAACGACTACGGCATGTCCCTCGCCAGAGTCGGCCTCCTCGACGCAGCCTGGGAAAAGTTCGCCGAATCAGCAAAAGCGAACTACGCCTGGGCCTGGAACAACCTCGCCAGCATCGCCTTCGTCCGCAAGGACTACAAGCTCGCATACGACTACTACGCATGGACCACCACCCTCCTGCCCGGCGACCCCGTAGCCATCCTCGGCATGGCCCGCTCCGCCTACGAACTGGACCGCTACTCCGAGGCAGAAGCCCTCTACCGCGGCCTCCAGCTCGAGGCACCCTCCCTTGCCCAAAAGTACGGCTACCTCGCCTCCGCCTACGGCGGCCAGGGCCGAGCCTGGTCCATGGCCGACCGCCTCTCCGGCTCCGTCTGGTCGCATCCCGGCATGACCTTTGAACCCGCACCCCCTGTTGCGGCCCCGGCCATCGCCGTCATAGCCCCGGCCCCCCTCTCAGCAGAACTACCCCCGGCGGCGCCCCCGGTTGAACCCAGCGCGCAACTCGTTGCAATTCCACAACCGGAAACAAGCCCCGCATCACCCGCCCCTGTTGACATGCCCATTGAAGCACCCATTGAAACCCCGGTCCAGATCACTGTAGCTCCGCAACCGGAACCCAGCGCCGAACCTGCACCAGCCGATATAGCCATCGAAGCGCCTGTAGATGCGCCAGTCCAGATCACTGAAACTCCGCAACCGGAACCCAGTGCCGAACCTGCACCAGCCGATATAGCCATCG
>CAXZAJ010000244.1:0-6381 GCA_964293355.1 uncultured bacterium | reverse complement strand
GCTGGCCGGATGGATGGCCAGGCTCTTGGCATCGCCGACGTTGGCCACATGGGAAAACAGCTTCAGCGATTCGATGAACTTCTGCCCAGCGGCCCGGCCGCCCTTGACGCCGAAGACGACCATGCCGCCAGCACCTTTCTCCAGCGTTTGGGTCGCCAGCTCGTACGACGGGTCACCGGGCAAGCCGGGGTAGCGTACCCACGAGGCTTTGGAGTGGTTTTTCAGGTGTTCTGCCACGGCCAGCGCATTGGAACAGTGCCGGGGCATCCGCACGTGCAGGGTTTCCAGCCCCTGCAGGAAGTGCCACGCGCTGTCGGGGGGCAGGCAGGCGCCCAGGTTACGCAGCGGGCCGGTCCTGAACTTGATGGCAAAGGCGGCGGCGCTGAGTTCAGGCGGCAGGTCGGTAGACCAGCGGAGCCCATGCCAGGCCGGGTCGGGCCGGTTGAACAGCTCGAAGCGCGGATTTGTCCAGTCAAAACGGCCGGCATCGGTAACGCTGCCGCCGAGGGCTACGCCATGCCCGCCTATCCACTTGGTCAGCGAGTTGATGACGATATCGGCGCCAAGGTCTATCGTCCGCAAAAGGTATGGCGTTGTAAAGGTGGCATCGACGACGAGGGGCAGGCCGTGGGCATGGGCTACGGCGGCTATGCCCTTGATGTCGGCCAAGTCCAGCGACGGATTGCCTATGGTCTCCACATACACAAGACGGGTGCGCGGGCCTATGGCCCGGGCTATGGCCGCGGGATCGAAACTGTCGGCAAAACGGGTAGTGATGCCAAAGTCGGGCAGTATGGCGTCGAACATGGTGTAGGTGCCGCCATAGAGGTTGGGCGCCGCCACGATCTCGTCACCGGACTTGGCGATGGTGACGACCGTGTTGAAGATGGCCGCGGTGCCCGAGGCGACGACGATGGAGGCGACCCCGCCTTCGAGCTCGGTGAGCCTGGCCTCCAGCGCCTCGTTGGTCGGATTGCCAATCCGGGAGTAGATGTTGCCGGCTTCCTGCAGCGAGAACAGCCGTACCGCATGTTCCGCGCTCTTGAAGGTGTACGCGCTTGTCCGGTATACCGGCACGCCCCGAGAAAAGGTTGTTGGATCAGGAGTATGCCCGGCCTGCACAGCAGCGGTGTCGAAAGCACGCGGAGAATTGTTGCCCATGAAGAACCTCCCGGCCACGACGTGCCGACCATCCGGGTTCGGACTTGCCTCGTCGGGCTTTTTTCTTGCACAATAGGAATGCGTTACTATCGGTAAAAACGAAAACGCTGTCAATACTGAGGGGGGAACAGATGCCCGTACGCATTCCTGACGATCTGCCGGCTACGCGCCAGCTTGAAGAAGAAAATATCTTCGTAATGACCAAGGAACGCGCATACCACCAGGATATCCGCGAACTCCGCATTGCCGTCCTCAACCTTATGCCGACAAAGATGGTTACTGAAACCCAACTGTTGCGGCTCATCGGCAACTCACCGCTGCAGACGGATATACGTTTCATCCGCATGGCCACGCACGATTCCAGGAACACGCCTTCCGAGCACCTTGACGCTTTCTACGAGCCCTTGGAGGAAATCCTTGAAGAACGGTTCGACGGGCTCGTCATAACAGGCGCTCCCGTGGAGACGATGCAGTTCGAAGAAGTGGACTACTGGCCGGAACTCGTCAGGCTGATGGACTGGTCGTCGACCAATGTCTGGTCGACCATGCACATCTGCTGGGGCGCGCAGGCAGCCCTGTACCACCACTACGGCGTACCCAAACGTCCGCTGGAGCGGAAAATGTTCGGGCTTTACTACCACCATGCCCTCGACCTCAAGGAACCACTTTTACGGGGCTTTGACGAAATATTCCTCGCACCGCATTCACGCCACACGGAGATCGTAGCAGAGGATCTGGCAGGGATCCCCGACCTGAAACTCCTGGCAACTTCAGAGAAGGCGGGCGCCTACATGGCCACGCCGCGGGACGGACGCCGGGTATTCGTGACGGGCCATCCAGAGTACGACCGGCTTACGCTGAAGGCGGAATACGACCGGGACATAGCAAAGGGGCTGCATATCGACGTGCCGGCCAACTATTTCCCCGGTGACGATCCAACCCGCTCCCCCCCGATGACCTGGCGCGCGCACGCGCACCTGTTGTACGCCAACTGGCTCAACTACTGCGTATACCAGGAGACCCCGTACGACCTTGGCGCACTCGGAAACCGCAAGGAGCGCTGACCCGCTGCCCCGAGGATAGCGGATCACGGTTTGCGGTTCGCGAAGAACAGAAGGCCGCGGTGTTCCTGGGTTCGAGGCGTCACTCGTCCAGGAACACCACGTCGTCAGGTCTGGCCACCACCCTGCTGCCACCGCCGCTTGAGCGGCCGCCGGTCTCCGAGGAACGCTTGCCCCGAGCCTCGTCCAGCTCGACTGAAGAGAAATTGGTTATCACCTTGGCCACGTCGTTTACCAGCACCACGGCTCCACGCTCGAAGCTGCCTGAAACACTGACCACGCCGCGCGGCAGGAGCGAGTTGTTCGCCCGCATCGCGGCGAGCGCGCCGTCATCCACCTGGATGCTCCCCTGCGCCCTCGTGTTCTTGATCCAGCGCTGCCGGTTCTTCAGGCCCGAGGCAGCATCGAACAGCGTGCCAACGGTTTCTCCAGCAAGTATGCGCGATATGGCCCTGGGCGCCCTGCCATGGGCTATGACAACGCGGCACCCCGCGTCGCGGGCTATGGCAACGGCAATCAGCTTGGTCCGCATCCCGCCGGTGGAGAATTCAGTACCCTTGCCGCCGGGGCACGCTATGATCTCGGGCGCAAGTTCCCGCACGTACGGGATAGGCCTTGCGGCGGGATCTGTCCGCGGGTCGGCATCGTAGAGGGCATCGACGTCGGAGAGTATGACGAGCAGCTCGGCGTCTATCTTGCTCGCGATGTACGCGGAGAGCTGGTCATTGTCGCCAAAGGCTATTTCCGCGGTGGATATTGAATCGTTCTCGTTGAACACCGGAACCACGCGACGCTCCAGCAGGGCCTCCACGGTAGAGCGCAGGTTCAGGTACGCGGTGCGGTTGTCCCAGGCATCCCTGGTAACGAGCAACTGGGCCGCGGTCAGCCCAAAGACGTTGAAGGCCTTGCGGTATTCGTCCATCAGCAACGGTTGCCCGATGGCGGCGCAAGCCTGCTTCGTCTTCATGTCCTTGGGTTTCCTCGCCAACCCTAGCTCGCGTGCGCCCATGCCGACCGCGCCAGAGGTAACCAGAATCACCTGCCTGCCTGCGCGGACGATGTCCGCAATCTCCGCCGCTACCCGGTGCAGATACTCCACATCGATACCCGAGCGCTCGTCGGCGGGCCCATCGGACAGCCGCGAGGCTGCGCCTTTCTGTCTGGTTATCGTATTCGTGCCTATCTTGACGACGACCCGTTTCGCTCCTGTCAGCGCAGCCCGCGCTTCCGCCATCCCCGGAATCGATTCAGTCGCCGTTTCAGCCTTCTTCATCACAGGCCTCCCCGCTGCAGTCGATATCCACATGCTCGAAGGTCTTGCTACCCGAAGCGTAGTCCGCTACGACATGACCGTGGCCTTCCAGTTTCCACTTATAGGTCATCAGCCCGTCCATGCCCATCGGCCCCCGCGCGTGCAGCTTGCCCGTGGAAATGCCCACCTCCGCGCCAAGCCCGTAGCGGTAACCGTCGGCGAAGCGCGTGCTGGCATTGTGGTAGACCGAGGCTGAATCCACCTCGTCCATGAAGCGCCGCGCCGCGCCGGCCGATGCGCAGACGATGGCGTCGGTATGGCCTGAACCATAGCGGTTGATATGGGCGATCGCGTCGTCTATCGAATCCACGACGCGGACGGCCATCCGGTAATCCAGATATTCTACAGACCAGTTCTCGTCGTCCTTGAGCACCCGGCCAGGTCCTGAACCAACCACAGCAAAGCTCCGCGGGCAGAGTTCAAGCGCCACGCCGGCGGCCTCGAGAGCTTCAGCTAGCCGGGGCAGCGCCTTCTCCGCGACGGCTGCATCGACGAGGAGGACCTCCGCGGCGTTGCACGCCACCGGGTACTGGGCCTTGCTGTCCACGGCTATCCGCGCGGCCATGCCGAGGTCCGCGTCGCCATGCACATACACGTGGCACACGCCGTCAGCGTGGCCGAGGACCGGCACGCGACTCGTGTCCATGATGTGCCTGACGAACTCGTTGGAGCCGCGCGGAATGACAAGGTCGACGTACTGGTCGAGAGCCAGAAGTTCTGCTACCTCGCCGCGGGTTTCAAGCTGCCCGAGCCGGCCTGCGGGGAGGCGCGCCGCGATCCCGGCGCGGCCAGCTAGGGACGAGAGGCCCCGGTGGGTCTGCCCGGCCCCGCGCCGGCCCTTGACGTTGATGGCGTTGCCGCTCTTGGCCGCGAGGCCGGCCATCTGCACGAGCGCATCCGGCCGGCTCTCGAAGGTGAGCGCGATGAGGCCTATCGGGCAGGACACCCTGCGGAGCACCAGACCGGCATCCAGGCGGCGCGCCTCCAGCAGACGGCCGGCGGGATCAGGTAGCGCCGCAAGCGCGCCGAGCATGGCGACGGACTCTTCCAGCTTCTTTTCCCCGTAGCCAAGCCGGGCCAGCAACGGTGCCGGCAGCCCGGCCGCGCGCGCCGCCCCGAGGTCCGCCTCGTTAGCTGCAAAAACGGCCGCTGAATTCTCGCGCAGGCGCGCGGCCACGAGCCGCAGCGCAGCATCCTTGGTAGCCCTGCTCGTCGATAACATCGCCTTTGCGGCGGCCGCGCCTCTGGCGGCTTGTTCCTGTGTTTTCACACGGAGAAACTAACAGGAATCTGCATATTTATGCAATATATGCAGAGATTATGCAGATAAAATGGACGCGGGACTCCAAGGCGGCAGCCTTCAGACGCCGAAACGCCGTGAATGCAGGATCGTGCGCCCCTCGAAGGTGCCGGTGGGGGTAAACAAGTCCTCGAACGGGTGCGTTATTGCCAGCCTTGCTGCTTCCTCGGAAATGGTCAGGCGGCCTGGCCCGGCACGTTTGGCGCCGAGATGGTAAATGAAGTTGACGGCATCAGAGACTATGGTGCCGGTCTTGCCCGGTGGCGCGAACTCGGTTGTGCCGGCATGCAGGGCAAACGAGAAGGTTATCGGGAAGGGCAGGAAAAGCCGTTCGTATCCAAGCAGCGGAGCGCCCAGAAGCATCCGGAGGCAGGCCTCGGTTATGGCTCCGACCTGAGCCGCCTGCGGTGGGATCAGGTACAGGGCAGTGGCATCCGTCTCCATCCACAGCAAGACCTCCGCCTCCGAAAACGCTTGCTGGCAGAGGTTGCGGAGCCGGTCGCGGAAATTGATGTACCCGGCCTCGCCCAACCGCGTCTTGAGATTCATCGTCGCTGAAACGGAGACATACAGGAAAAAAAACGGATACGCCGTGCCGGGGAGTATGGATTTCCAGCCGCAGAAAGGCGTTTGTGGAATCTCATCACAACGGAAACCGGTGTTGGTGACGGACAGGCTATCGCTGCCGCCATCCAGCACAGTGCTCCGGCGCGTGTTGGCAAATGCCAGGACAGCCCGAAGCCTGGCTTTGTCTATACCGATCCGGCAGGCCGCCGGTCCGAGATAATCGGCGGCTCCCGAGAAAAAAGCCATCGCGGGATCGTCCAGGATTCCCTCCGGATCGATGATGCCCCAGGCTGTTCCTGCGCACCGTCGCTTGATGGCCATCAGGGCCTTCTTGCGGGCCTCTTCGTCGAGACCGGTCAGGTCCAGATAGGTAATATCATCATGGAGCGGCTTGTGGAGCCTGAGCAATTCAAGTTTGACGATCTGGACAGCGGCAGCGGCTTTGAGTATGGCTCCGGGGGCAATCGCATGGTCGTAACTGAAGACGAAAACACTCATGGCTTCTCCAGATTAACGGCGTACTGCCTGACTTTGCAGATGGCGGCCTGCTGTTCCGGCCCGAAACGGTCCTGGATGACACGATCGATTGAAACGAACAGATTCGTGGACGAGCTGAGCGTATCGGTCGGGGTCGCGGTAGACTCGATCTGGATCACATCCTTGATGGTATCGTTCTTGAGCAACTCTATGAGGCTCTCCCGGTAGCGTATGGGTCCCGCATGCGCGGCTATCCGGACGCGCAGGGGCGAGTCCAAGGGATTTGCCAGCCTGTTGTAGAAGAACAGCTCGTTGAGTATCTCCATGCCGGCCAGCACGGCCGAACGTTCTTTCTGCCCGAACATGAAAGCCGAGAGCGCTCCGTCCCCTTCCCAGGACCAGACGCGCCCAAAGCGCCCGACGACGGCCTTTGTAACAATCGCCCTGAGCCCGGCGTACGCCTTTTCTATCTTGTCCTGGGCATTTTGCTGCACGAGAGCCGA
>CAXZAJ010000243.1:0-6400 GCA_964293355.1 uncultured bacterium | reverse complement strand
CCCCAGAGGCCCGCCTCCGCCGCGAACGGCGGCTTGATGCGGGGGTAGCCGCGCTTGCCCTCGAGCGACTCGATGAGCGTGAGTTCCTCGCCGCAGAGGTACGAGCCCGCGCCAAGCCGAACGTCAAGGTCGAACGAGAAATAGGTGTCCAGGATGCGCTCGCCGAGGTAGCCGGCTGCGTATGCGGACGCGATGGCGGCGCGGACGCTGGCGATGGCCTCGGTGTACTCACCACGGATGTAGACGAAGCCGCGCCGCGCACCGACGGCGTAGGCGGATACCAGCATGCCCTCGATCAGCAGCTGGGGCGTGCGTTCCATGATGATGCGGTCCTTGAAGGTGCCCGGCTCGCCCTCGTCGGCATTGCAGACGACGAAGCGCTCGCAGCTCTCTTCGTCGGAACAGGCGGATCCGGCGGCGGCGCGTTCCTTGAGGCCCGTGGGAAAGCCCGCGCCTCCGCGCCCGCGCACCTTTGCCCGTGCCAGTTCCTCCACCACCTCGTCCGGGGCCTTGGCCAAAGCGGCGCGGAGGCCAGTCCAGCCGCCGGCCCGTGCATATTCCAGGGCGTCAGCGGGATCGGCGGTCGCAGGGTACCGGAGGGCTATGCGGCGCCCGGCCGCGGGCCCGAGGTCTCTGGCCCTGATTGAGGCGCTGTTGGCGGGCAGTCCCGCGGTGTCTGCGTGTAATGCTGTGATGATTTCGCATATTCGTGCTGGGTCGAGGTTTGTGTAGACCCGGTCGTCGATCATCATGGCAGGAGCGCCGGCGCAGCGGCCCAGGCACTGGCAGGTTTCCAGCGTGAACTCGCCACTGGGGTCGGTGCCGCCGACGGGCGCGCCGGTTGCCTGCGAGACGGCGTCGAGCAGGTCCAGGGAGCCGTACAGCCTGCAGACAGGGGATGCGCAGAGCCTGACTACATGACGCCCGCGCGGCTGGAGGCTGAACATGGAGTAGTAGCTGGCCACGCCCTTGATGCTGGCGGCGGACAGGCCCTGGCTGGCTGCTGCTTCGCGGAGGTCGCCGGGCGACAGCCAGTTGTGTCCGGACCGGGCTTGCGCTTCGTGGAGAGAACCGAGCAATTCGTCGCGGCGTACCATTACAGCAGTATAGGGGCGGTTCGGCAATGCGTCAAACATTCGATGATTGCTATATTGAATCAGAGCGTAAAGTTCAGGGTAACCTGAGTGCCGGAGCCGCCTTCGGGTCTGGCATACGCTACCTGAGCCCCAATCTGCTGCGACAGCATCGTGACGAGCTGGGTTCCCATGCTGGTGGTGGAAGAGGGAGAGAAGTCCTCCGGCAGCCCCACGCCGTCGTCCGCTACGCGGAGCCTTATCGAACCAGAATCATTGGCGAGCGTGATGCGGAGCTCCCCCGTTGCATCGCGGGGGTACGCGTATTTGAGGACGTTCGTTATCAGTTCGTTGAGTATCAGTCCGAGCGGTACGGCGCGTTCGGTTGCGAGTTCGACCTTGGACAGCTCCATGCGGAGCGTGATGCGGCCATGGTTGTTGGTGTAGAGGTCGATGATGTTCTGGCTCAGTTCCTGGATGTAGGCGCTCAGTTCAACGCCTTGCAGGCTGGGCGCAAGGTAGAGCCGTTCGTAGATCATGGCAATGGAACGGATTCTGCTCTCGGCGTCAGCTAGCACCTTAATGGCTTTTGGATCGGTGATGTTGGGCTGTTCGAGCCTGAGCAGGCTGGAGACTATGTTCAGGTTGTTCTTGACCCGGTGCCGCAGTTCCTGCATGAGGATTTCCTGACGCTGGACCATGGCGCGGAGTTCCCCCTCCGCCTTCCTCCGGTCGAGCATCTCCTGTACCGCTGACAGGAAAGCCTGTATCTGCCAGACATCGGTCTCGTCGTAATCGTCGTCCCTGTTGGCAACCGCCGCCACCGAAATGATGCGGCCTTGGTTTATGTACGGTACGACGAGTATGCGCTCGAGTTGCACATGACCGGCGGGCAAGCCCCGTTTTGCTGAGTGAGCCGCATGGTAGTTGTTGAGGATGAGCGGTTTACGCTGCCTGATCGCTTCGGCCCAGACGCCTACCTTGCTGATGTCGTAGCATACAGGTTTATCGACCATTGAGCAGTCATGCATGGCCTCGCCTGACCACGAGTGGATGGTCATGGTGCTCTCGTCCGCGTCCATGAAGCCGTAGAAGCCGTATCTGCTCGTCGTCATGGAGACGATCGACGACAGGATGTGGTCGCAGGTTGCCTTGAGGTCGGTGCCTTCCAGGCTCGCTACGCTCCACAGCGCCTCGAGCCGGGCGTTGGCTGATTCAAGCGCGATGCTGACCCGCTTGCGCTCCGTGATGTCCATGATGTTGCCATAGACGGTCGTTGTCTTCATCCCGGATCGGATGGCCTGTCCCCTGGTGCGTACCCATTTCTGAGTTCCCTGCGCTCCAGTGAACTGCAACTCAAGGTCGTATGGTTCCACGGCATTGCTGCAGCGGCGGAAAGCGTTCTCGATGATGATTCGCGCGTCAGATGGATAGAAACTTAATACCTTGTCGATGTCAGAGGGATCGAAGCTTTCGTCTACTTCGTGGATTTCATAGACCTCTTCTGTCCAGACCATTGCGCCGGATTCAACGTTGTACCGCCAGCCGCCGATCTTGGACAGTTCCTCGGTCTGCTTGAGAAGCTCCTGTTGAGGATCAGCGCCTTTTCCGGGCATGTGCTTCATCAAGCCTCCTGGCTGGAGCCAGCTGTTCTTGCCGCGGATACGGCTGGAAAAAATCCGGTAGCTTAACAGTACAAGGTGAATTTCATGCTGTCAAACCGGAACGTACCGAGTACCTGTCAGAGCGTGTCCGGGTAGATGCGCCGCTTTGCAAACGGCGAGCTCATGAAGCGCCAGGAAGCCTTGAGCCCGGTCAGCCAGACTATCCTGGCCCCGTTGCGCCGGTTGCGCAGCATGCGTTGTACCAGCCAGGGCGCTATGGTCTCTACCGTGTCCGAGAGTATGTTGAATATTCTGCTGACCTTTTTCCATTCGTCCGGCTTGCCGCGGTACTCGCCCACAATGAGGTCTGTCGCGGTCATGCCGGGCCTGAGCGCTCCGACGATGACGCCCGTGCCCCTGGCTTCAAGCGCCACCGAGTCGACGATGTACGCGAGCGCGCGCTTGGATGCGCCGTACGCGGTCATGCCGCGGATGAGCCCGCCAGAGGATCCGAGGCCTTCCAGGTTGTAGATGGCTCCGCGGCCACACTTTTTCATGCCCTGCAGTGCGACTTTGCAGCCGAACAGGGCTCCAGCGCAGTTGGTGCTGAAGATGTCGGCGATCAGGGCCGGTTCCAGGTTCTGCAGATCTGCCTGCGGTTGCCCAAGTCCTGCGTTGTTTACCCATAAATCGACCGCGCCGAGCGCCGTTTCAGCAAAATTCCAGAGCGACTGCATGTCTTGCCAGCGCCGCGCGTCGCAGGCCTGCCCGAAAACCCGGCAGTCAGCCGGTGGGGTCTGTCCCCGCAGCGACTCGACGGCCTTGGTCACGACCGCCGCATCGCGGCCGCTTATGACGACGCGGGCTCCGGCGGCCAGAAAGGCTTGAGCGAGGCCGTAGCCTATGCCGCGGGTGCCGCCTGTTATGACCACGCCGGGTGAAGTGCCGAATATCGAGTCTTTCGTTTTCATGGGGATATCATGGGACAAAGGCACGGATGGCGCAAGCCGCCTTGGGGAGTCCCGGGACCCCGGAGCCTGGTACTCCAGGCGAGGAGGCCCGGGACGGGGGGCGCGTCTGTCAGCGGCAACTGGACCTCTGGACGTGGCGCCTCCCCGACTTCCGAGGCTAGATTGCTTTGGTCGGGGGCATGTTCCGCGGATTGGGCGCTTTGACCACGAAGAACTCGAGCGTTTCGGTGCCCTGGTTCTGGATGACCATCTTGAGGTTGAACGGCACCGCGACGATGGTGCCGGCGGGGTGGTGGTTAAAGGGGCCATCCTCGAGGGACAGGCTCAGGGTGCCGCGGACGATGATCTGGTGCACATGGGAGTTTGACACGTGGGTGGGCGCGGCCTCACCGGGCGCGAGGACGATGTGGTTGATGTTCACCGGGTCGTCATCGACGATTTTCTCCATGACAAAGGCATCGGTTCTGGTAGCCTGGTACAGTTTCTCGAGCATGGCGTTTTCCTTTCCTTCTATCGTGCTTTCTATCTCAGAGCTTTGCGGCAAAGGCCTTGCCGTATTCGTAGGCGGCCTTGAGTGCGTCTGCATCGGGGTTCCACAGGGCCTTGAAGCCGTCGTCAACCACGTCGAAGCCTGAAACCTTGAGCGAGTCGCTGATGATCTTGACGGCTTCTCCGGACCAGCCGTAGGCGCCGAACGCGGCGGCCTTCTTGCCGGTGAACCTGAGCCCCTTGATTTCCTCGAGCGTGCCGGCGACCGCGGTCAGCAGCCCTTTGCCGACGGTGGGTGAACCCAGAAGCACGGCCTTGGAGCGGAAGACGTCGGTCAGGGCGTCGTTCTTGTCGAACTTTGACAGGCAGTGCGAGACCACCGTGGTGGAGGGCGAGGCGTCGTTGATGGCTCTGGCAAGGGTGTCGGCGAGGGCGCGGGTGCCTTCCCACATGGTGTCGTACAGGATGGTGACGCGGTCTTCCTGGTAATTCTGGGCCCATTCCAGGTACTTGAGCACGATCTGCGTGGGGTTGTCGCGCCAGATGACGCCGTGGCTGGTGGCTATCATGCTGACGGGCAACTTGAGCGAGAGGACGAAATCGATCTTTGCCTTCACGAGCGGCGAGAAGGGGGTAAGGATGTTGGCGTAGTACTTGATGGCCTCGTCGTACAGTTCGTCCTGGTCGACGAGGTCGTTGTACAGCTTTTCCGTGGCGATGTGCTGGCCGAAGGCATCGTTGGAGAACAGGATGGCGTCGCCGGTCATGTAGCTGAACATGCTGTCCGGCCAGTGCAGCATGGGCGCTTCGACGAACACGAGTTTCTTGCCGTTGCCCAGCTGGAACTCGTCGCCGGTCTTGACGATATGGAAGTCCCAGTCCTGGTGGTAATGGCCCTTGAGCGACTTGACGCCGTTGGCGGTGCAGTACACGGGCAGGTCGGGGCGGCGGCGCATCAGTTCGGGCATGGCGCCGGAGTGATCGCTCTCGGCGTGCTGGGCGATTACGGCGTCCAGCTTGTCCAGGAGGCCTTCCGCCTCCAGGTTGTCGATGAATTCCTTGGCATAGGGCTTCCAGACCGTATCGAGGAGCACCGTCTTTTCTTCTTCTATTACGTAGCTGTTGTAGCTGGAACCCTTGTGGGTGGAGTACTCGTCGCCATGGAACTTGAGGAGATCCCAGTCCACCTTGCCGACCCAGGAAACCGTAGAAGTCAGGGACTTCTTCATGCAGAACTCCTTCCGGCCACCGTTTTGGTATGGTTTACGACGGCCATTTCGTCTTCGGAATAAAGCTTACTACCATTCGTTTTCTTTGTCTAGGTATTATGGTATTAAAATACCAGAAAACCTAATAAGAATAAATTATTTGTATACACAAGGAATTTTACAGGATGTACATGATGAAATCAAAGAGATTTACAAGATAAAGAGAAGAAAGTAATGATAGAAAAGGAGAGGAAAGAACAAGAGCTTTAGAACTCTCTCATCCTGTCCATCTCCTTTCTTATCCTGTACATCCTGTCAAATTTTCTAAATCCTGGATTTCACCAATCCAGCAAGCGCCTTTGGCCTTCAAGCGCGCGGATGTCGGTGGCGTCCCAGCTCATTTCCAGGGTGCCGGGGGAGGTTCCCGCGTCGTCATAGATTGGCTTGGAGGAGATGGGGGTAAAGCGGCCGTTCATCTGTATCCAGAATTCGGCCTTGTCCTTTTCCTTTTTCTTGAAGGCGTCCAGGATCTTCATCACCACGTCGACGCTCTTGGGCGGGTGGCAGTTCTGCACGGAACGGCCGATGATGCCAGGGCTGCGAGGAAACACTCGGTGCGGGGAATCAGAGTAGTACATCACCTTGTCGTCGGCATCCACGAACGAGACATCGATAGGCAGGCTCTTGAGTATGCGGTCCAGGAAGTCCAGCGGCAGCGCCCCCACGGACAGCGGAATCATGCTGGCCGGCCCGATCGCCTGCAAGGTCTGAGTCGCCTGCGAGGTGCCGGCGCCGCTCCACGATCCGGTTCCATCCAACGGATCGTCCTCGGTGAGGGCGAACGTCTCCCACGCATAGGGCGTCGGCCCGTGGTCCAGCTTGTTTGCCGGGTCCCGCATCTGCACCCGGCAGACCGCCCCGGTGGCGCCGGCGTCGGCCTCGGTGACGTGGGCGCTCAACTGCACCAGGAGGGGGTCGGCCAGCCCGCGCTTGTCCGGCGCCATCTCGAACCCCGGGATGTCGAAGTACGGCAGGCCCGATGCGGCGGCCGTCGC
>CAXZAJ010000242.1:0-6456 GCA_964293355.1 uncultured bacterium | reverse complement strand
CTGCCCTGATGGACTCAGGCCCGGTAACCTTCTACGTCGGCTGCGATCCCACCGCCCCCTCTTTGCACATCGGCCACATGGTGCCGTTCTTCGCGCTCAGGCACCTGCGGGACGCCGGCAACGTGGGCATAGCGCTGCTTGGCGGCGGCACCGCGCGCATTGGCGACCCCTCGGGCAAGAGCGAGATGCGCAAGATGATCTCCTACGAAGCCATAGACGCCAACGCGGAGCTGTTCCGCAAGCAGCTGGACCGCTTCGTGGGCTTTGACGGCAAGACCAGCTTCGCTTCCAACAACAAGGACTGGCTGGCAGATCTCAACTACATCGAGTTCCTGCGCGACATAGGCAGGCACTTCTCCGTAAACCGGATGCTCACCTTCGACGCGTACAAGACGCGCCTGGAGACAGGCCTGTCGTTCATAGAGTTCAACTACCAGCTCCTGCAGAGTTACGACTTCCTGCAGCTGTTCAAGCGACATGGCTGCCGGCTCCAGATAGGCGGCGACGATCAGTGGGGCAACATCGTCGCGGGCATGGAGCTGATACGCCGAGTAGAAGGCGCGGAGGCGTTCGGCCTCACGTTCCCGCTCGTGATGACCAGCGACGGCAAGAAGATGGGCAAGACCGAGAAGGGCGCGCTATTCCTCGATCCGACGATGACCAGCCCGTACGAGTTCTTCCAGTACTGGCGCAACGTCGCCGACGCCGACGTGCTCAAATTCCTCCTCATGTTCACCTTTTTGCCGGCGGACGAGTGCCGCGCTCTGGCGGCTCCTGGTTGCGACATCAACGCCGCCAAGCAGCGGCTGGCCTGGGAAGTCACGGCGGTCATACACGGCAAGGACGAAGCCGACAAGGCGCTTGCCGGAGCCAAGGCGGCATTCGGCGGCGGCGGAGACAAGACCGCCATGCCGACCGCAAACCTGCCACGTGCCCGCTTCGACACCGGGTACCCGGTACTGGACCTGTTTGTTGATGCAGGGCTTACGCCAACGAAGAGCGAGGCCAGACGGCTGGTGCAGGAGGGCGGCGCCGTGGTGGGCGAGGCCGCATGGAACGACGAGAAGGCAGCTGTCGGTTCTGACAGGCTCGATGCCGACGGTGAACTGGTGCTGCGCGCGGGCAAGAAGCGCTTTGTCCGCATCGTCACGGGTTGAGCCGGACTGGCGATGACCAGAAGCGGGGTGGCAGCAGAGGCCGGAAGCATCGTGCGCTTGCTGCGCGAACATGCGTTTCTCCGTTACTTGCCATCCGGCCTCAGGGAGTACGATGAAAAGCTCCAGGCCGCGGATGGTCAGTTCGCTGGGGTGATACAGCGGGCCACGGGGCTTGCCGTACAGAATCCCTACCCGTACTCGGGCCTCGATACCCTGGCCTCCGCCGAGGCTGATTCCATTGTAAGGATAGTCCGCCGCATTGCCTCGCGTTTGGCAGCAGCCGCAAAAAAAAGCAGCGGCGCGGAGGCCGCAAACCTTGCCCATGCCGCTATGGCGTGGAGCAAGGCTGCGGACGCCATCGCGTCGCTGCCGCGTTGATCACCGTGACCGGTACCTTGCCGGTTACGGTGATCAGTTCCCGTCAAACCACGCCGTGAGCCGTGCGGGAGATGATCTCGTCCTGGTGGCGCTCGTCAAGATCTACGAAATAGTCTGAATATCCAGCTACGCGAACGAGCAGGCTTTTGTATTCACCCGGCTGCTTTCTCGCTGCCCCCAAGTTTCCCTCGTCCCCCACGTTGAACTGCACATGGTGCCCCCCCTGCTTGAAGTACCCGCGCACCAGCGCGGACAGCTTTTTGGGGCCGGCATCGCCGGCCAGGGCGCTCGGCGAGAAACGCTGGTTGAGCAGGGTGCCGCCGGTCCTGGCCTGGTCCAGTTTGCCCAGGCTGTTCATGACGGCGGTCGGGCCGGCCTTGTCGGCTCCGTGCGACGGACTCGTGCCGTCAGAGAGCGGCTCGGTTGCCCTGCGCCCATCCGGCGAAGCGGCTGTCTTGCCGCCGAAGTACACATGGCAGGTCGTGGACAGGAAATTGGCCTTGTACGGGGCGCCGCGCTTGGCGATGCGCGGTGTTTCGCCGCCCTCGATGGCCGTCATGAAGGCCTCGAAGACGCGTCTGGCCAGGTCGTCGGCCACGTCGTCGTCATTGCCGAACAGCGGCGTCTTGTGCTTCGCAAGCGCGCGCAGTATGTCGTGGCCTTCCCAGTTGTCCGCCAGCGCGGTCCTGAGCTCGCCCAGGGTCACCTTCTTTGAACCAAAGATGTGCGTGGCTATGACGGAGAGCGAATCGGTGACGGTACCGAGACCCGTGCACTGTATGTAGTCGGTGTTGTAGCGCGCGCCGCCGCGGTAGTAGTCCAGACCGCGCCCGACGCAGTCTGCGATGTACAGCGACAGGAAGGGGGCCGGCGTCGTGCTGCCGTAGATGTCATCCAGGTAACCGTCGATGCGGACCTTCCAGTCCACCGCGTATGAAAGCTGCTTTTCCCAGGCGGCAAATACCTCGTCAAGCGACTTGAAGTCTTCCGGCTTGCCGGTGCGTACGCCGATCAGCTTGCCGGTCATCAGGTCGACGCCATCATTGAGCGCGAGTTCCAGCAGTTTTGGGCCATTGAGGTAGCCATGCAGTATGTAGGCTTCCTTGCCAAAACAGCCGGTTTCAACGCAGCCGCTCGTGCCGCCTTCCCGGGCGTCCCGCAGGCTCTTGCCTGCCGCCACCTGGGCCAGCGTTACCTCGTCGGCATTGAACAGCGACGGATAGCCCATGCCTTCACGCACGACCTTGCTGGCCGCGTCGAGTACCCGGTCGGGCGTGCATGAGGAGACCTGCAGGTTTGCCTGCGGCTGGAGCAGGCGCAGTTCCTCGAGCACCTCCAGCGCTATCAGCGTTACCTCGCTGGAACCATCGCGGCCGTCCGCGGTGAGTCCGCCGAGGTTGATGTTGGTAAAGTCATTGTAGGTGCCAGACTCCGCTGCCGTGACGCCGACCTTCGGTGGTGCCGGCGTGTTGTTTACCTTTATCCAGAACGCTGACATCAGTTCCTTTGCGCGCTCCCTGGTAAGGCAGCCCGCTGCGAGGTCACGCTCATAAAACGGAGCGAGGTGCTGATCCAGGTGGCCTGGGCTCATGGCGTCCCAGCCGTTGAGTTCGGTTACGGTTCCCAGGTGCACGAACCAGTAGGCCTGCAACGCCTCATGGAAGGTGCGCGGCGCTTCCGCAGGTACGCGGCGGCAGACTTCGGCTATTTCAAGGAGTTCAACCGCCCGCTCGTGGTTCTTTTCGGCTTTGGCCATGGATGCCGCTTTTTCGGCATGGCGCTCCGCGGGCGTGATGGCGGCGTCGCAGGCCATGGACATCGCGTCGAGTTCAGCAATTTTTTCATCCCGTCGCGGATCGTCAGTACCTATTCTGGCCTTTGAGGCGGCGACATCGGCTTTGATGGAGCGCAGGCCCTTGTGGTACAGCAGCCCGTCCAGAGCGGTGTGCCCCGCAGCGCGTTGCTCCATGAACTCCGTAAACACGCCTGCGCCATAGAGCGCCTGCCATTCTGCGGGCAGGGCGGAGAAGGCGAGGTCGCGCACACATTTCCCGCGCCAGTAGGGGATGACCGTGGTGCGGTAGGCTTCTATCGTCGAGTCATCCACATCGTAGCTGGTCATGGGTCTGGATCGGAGCGTCTGGAGGTCTTCCACGCTGTGGCAGGTCAATTCCGGAAAGGTGGATGTTATTTTGGGGCCGCTGCCGCGTTCTCCGACGATGAGGTCTTCAGTGCCGATGTAGACTGACTTTTGTTCGCAGATGGCCTTGAAGGCCATCGCGCGCTTGATGGGAGCGGGAAGGGCAGGAGCCATGTTTCTGTAGGTTTCAGTGATGATCAGAGCACGCTCCGCGTCGACCTTGGGCTTGGTGTTCATGCTCTGCGAGCGGAGTCTGGCAATTCGTTCAGTCATGTGGCGCCTCCCTGAATGACATTGTGTGTCGAAGTGTATGCATAAAGATACTTGTCGATGCTATCAACGCTTCCAGTGGTCATGGCTGTATTAAACAGTCTACACATAGACACGCTTTTCATCGTGTGAACCTTGAGCGGCTTCCCGGGCGAAGTAATAGTCCATGATGAAACGTTCCTGGACTTCAAACGACCAGTGCACATCCCTGGCATATACAGCCGCACTTTCATAGTCGGCGGAGAGAAGTCGTCTGGCCAGTTCGTCGTGCTCTTCTACGCTGGCGAGTTCCCACTGGCTCAGGTAACCTTCAAGCCTTGGAAAATCATAGAGACGTTCCTTGAGTATCTTGACCATGCGCTTGAGTTCGTTATTGGCACTCATGGACAGGTACACGTCATGGAATGCCAGGTTGGCTTCGTAGTAATCGTTGAAATCGTTCCGGGCCAGTGATGTGCGCATGCGTTCATTCAGGGCAAGCATCAGTTCCGCGTCACCGGCAGTGAACGATGCCGCCGCTTCCTTGATCGTAGCGGCTTCGAGCGATCCAAGAAGCTGATAAGAATTGCGGATGGTATGGATGTCCAGTGCGTTGACTACGACGCCGCGACGGGCATGGATGGTTATGAAACCCTCTGCCTCGAGCCGGAGGAGCGCATCCCGTAGCGGTGTGCGGGACAGGCCTAGATCCGCTCCCAAAGCATTCAGGTCAAGGAAGGCTCCCGGCTTCATGGTACCGTCATTGAGCTTGCGCTTCAGGTAGGTGTATACCTGTTCCCGCAGGGTCGGCAACCGAGCTTCAGTTTCGCTTTTTTTGATCACACCATTGCCCCTCAGCTGATGTTAATCTGATATATCAGCATATGTCAATTATAATGAAACAGATGGAGGCTGCACATGCGTTTGCTCATCATCGGTGGTACAGGCAACATTTCTTCTGAATTCGCTGAGGCCGCCATTGCGCAGGGCATTGAAGTATTCATCCTGACACGAGGCAGCCGTGCTCCGGCCAGCGGAGCCGCTGCCATTGTCGCCGATGCCAATGATACTGCCGCTGTGGCAAACGCAACCCTCGGCATGAATTTTGATGTGGTCGTTGATTTCCTCTGCTATGAGCCTGCGCGGGCTACCGAAGCGATCAATGCCTTCTTGGGGCGGACGGGGCACTATGTGTTCATTTCGAGCGCTTCCGTGTACGAAAAACCGCCCCGCAGCCACGTTATCGACGAGCGTACACCTCTGAGCAATCCGTTCTGGCAGTATGCCAGGGACAAGATTGCTTGCGAGCGCCTCTTCATGGATGCATTCCATGATCGAGGTTTTCCGGTGACTATCGTACGGCCCTCCCATACCTATGGCCGCTCCTGGATACCCACCGCCTTCGTATCGTCAGATTTTACCGTAGCCGCGAGGATGCTCGAAGGCAAGGAGCTCATCGTTTCCGGTGACGGGCAAGCGCTCTGGACCCTGACGCACGCGCGGGATTTTGCCGTTGGCCTCATCGGGCTTTTAGGGCGACCCGAGGCTCTTGGCGAGGCATTCACGATAGCGGGCGACGATGTGCATACCTGGGATGCCATACACCGTATTCTGGCAGATGCGCTGGGCGTGGAACCCCGGATCGTCCATGTTCCCTCTGAGTTCATCGCCGCGGTTGACCCTGCAATGGGAGAGCGACTTCAGGGCGACAAGATGTACAGTTCGCTGTTCGATTGCTCCAAACTCAAGCGCCTCGTGCCCGACTTCAGAACCACCATACCGCTGGCGCGTGGCGTGGAGGAATCGGTGGCATGGAGGCTCGCGGATCCTGCGCGCATGTCCGTCAACGGCGATATGGACGGGCGGATCGAGCGCATCCTGTCGGCATGGTACAAGGCGATGTCCACGACGCAGACGTATCAGCGTTCTGTGTAACCGCCGGCAAAATCCTGTACGCATATGGTCCTGTATCCGGGGTGAGGCCCGAAGGCTACCCCGACGACCAAAAAGCTGGCATTGAAGATGTTTGCCCGGTGCCCCCGGGACGCCACGCCGTCATCGACGATCAGCTGGATGACGACGTCCCGGGCCGACTCCGCCCCGTACGCGATGTTTTCACCCGCCGTCTTCTGCCAGGTACCGTAGCGCTCGATGCGTGCTGCCATGGTGCTGCGGTCGGAGCCCGAATGGCCGGTCTGGCCTGTCGCGCCCTGATCTCTGGCGTGGTCCATCGCCGCAAGGCTGAGTCCTCTGGAAAGCAGCAGGGGCGGAACCGGCTTCTGCCGTTCAAGGAATGCAATTGCTTCATCGACGGCTTTGACGCCTTCATTGAGCACGACGGTTATTTCACCGGGGCGTTCAAAATAGTTGCCGCGGATGAATTTCCTGTATTCGCGCAGCAGTTGCGCGTACTGCTTTGGCTGGGTACGGGCAAGGTTGAGCTCCGCCACGATTTCCACCTCGATGGCCTGGACAAAACTCGAGTCCGCCAGGCCGGCGTTGAGTGCGGCATCCAGGGTGCTGGGCGGCGTG
>CAXZAJ010000241.1:0-6555 GCA_964293355.1 uncultured bacterium | reverse complement strand
GCGGCTCTCCTCTGCCCATCACAGGTTTCCCACAAAAACACGCCCCCCGCCTCTGTGGCGTTCTTTTTTTTTTATGGGCTCACCTGGACTTGAACCGTAGCGGGCGCCGAGCGATAGCGAGGAAGAGCGCGCACGATGCGCGCGAAAGCCCGCGGAGGCGGCCCGTAGCGCAGGCGCCAGGATGGCGCCAAGCGTAGGGCAAGTCCAGATGGCAGGGGTAATGGCCGATGGACACAGCGCCAGATGAGCCAGCGAATACCGTAAGCATATAGCCCATGGATGGGCGCGAAAGGGCTTTGAGGCGGGCTGAAGGGTGAGTGCAGGATGCACGAACCCGGAAGCCAAGTCCAGGTCGGCAGGGGTAATGGCCTAGGGACAAGGCGCCAGATGAGCCGAGGCACAAAGGCCAGGATTTGCGCGCGCGACTGGAGGGCAAGTCCAGATTGCAGGGGTAAAAGCTTAGGGACAAGTCACGAGACGAGCCGGAGTGCGTCGCTGGATGTGCGAACCCGGAAGCCAAGTCCAGGTCAGCACCAGAATTCGTGCTCACTTATCCAGCTTGGTAAACGTTTTCATTATGCCACGTAAGGAATTCTCTCCGTGGCATGTCTCGCTCGAAACCTGGCATAACCAAGAGCCTTCGTCCGTTCATCTCATAATAAATTTTGCCATTATTGAATTCTTGCTTGAGTCGGGAGCTTACCTCAAGTCGATATTCTGGCGTTACCGTTATGTAGCCGGCATCAAATAGCTTGTGGAGATCCGATCGGAGCAAGAGCCCATTTGAAATCATATGCGGTCCATCAGAAGAATATGGCTTGATATGAGCGGCTTCGAGTACTGGCAAGGTGTGCTCTCCAGTAACCGCACATCGTCCTTTGTATGCCTCAGTAACCATTATACGAAAGGCACCTTGTCCGAGTCGGATCTTCGAAAGTATTGACTCTCTGTATCTCGGCGAATCATCCAATCCATCACCTAACTGCAGTTGATTAGGAATCGTATCGATTCTATCAAAGAACTTCGTCTTCTCCAGTCGATTCTGAACGTCCCGCCAGATTCGAGCTCCGATAATTTCACTATCATCGTAACTTTTTCCTTGAACTATCGAGCCCTTCCAATCCTCAGGTGCAGGAATCCAATCAGAGTCCTCAAAAAAAATGGGATTCGTCAGAATGAGACATCCTATGACGGGATTCTGCATTAGCGCAGTCCCGCTTTTCTGGCGATACGTGTCGATCATCGTCTTGAGTTCAACAAAACTTGCACATCCATTACGCTCACCAAAAGTATCCCCAGCCACGGAAACAGGCAAGAATGCTTGTGTCGAGTAGAACCCCACTCCTCCAATAGCATTAGCCGGCGACTTTAGCTTGAACAAGAACGGAGCTCCTTTCTCAATTATCTTGAATTCTTGTTGTTTGCCGCTGGGTTGCCAGAAGTTGATGTCCTCGGGTGTACGTTCCCGAAGATAGCGATACCACTTAGTATCTGTTACCCCTGCCCAAAACTTCATGCCCGAACCTCGATTTCAAATTCGAATCTCACCCACATTCGAAGAAAATCGTCTATCAGCGCCTTGGGGTGGACCTTCTCCTGGATATAGAGCGCCGGGGCATTGACGACGAGATCGCCCCAGTCCTGTTCATCCTTGCCGCGCCATACCAGTTGAGAAGCGATGTCGAGGTTGCGCAGATAGCGGAGCTGCCTAGGCTTCTCTTCTGTTGGGATGTTCCTTCGCTTGTCACCCTCGTGATTGAGGGTTTCAACGGTCTTGGGGGTGGATCTACCGGCCATTATACCGCATCCTCCAATTCGCCCTCGGTTGCTTCATCAACCTCTTCTTCCGCCTCGTTGTCTTTTTCACTGGCAACGACGGGCTTACCCATGGCCTGCGATATGAGGCCTGAGAGTGCCTCGCGCCTAGCCGCGAAAAAACCATCAAAATCATCATTCCGCAGGAAGCTCGGCTCGATACGGTGGCCGCGCAGAATCCCGTCGAGAGTCTCAGCTCTGATTCCATGCTTGCGTTCTATGGTCCTTAGATAAAGTGACGGGGCAACTCCTCCAATGGCGATGTTGGTAGCTTTTGACAAAGGCGTTTTATTGATAATGGAATTATAGATGCTTGGCTTGATTCCTTTTTTCTCGCACCAGTCGCGCGGGAAGACATGATGAATGTCGATCTTGTCGCTGTAAAACGTCATTATCTCGGCTGGTCGCCCTGAGATGAAATCCTGGCAGCCGCTTCCCATGAGAAGTACATGGATTCCTTTGTAGGCAGCAGAGAGACGCGACCTCAGGGTCAGGAGGCGTTGGTTCTGGAAGACAGCCTCGTCCAAAGATCGAGGCAAGGATTGGCTTCCGCATATCCATGCCACCAACTCGGGTACGTCCTTGGCGAGTCGCGACTCGGTGCTTGATCCGTAGAGCTCGCCGAGGGTTACCGACCAGAACCACCGTGCAAGCTTCTCCTTTGCGGCAGTGGTGACCTCTCCTCTTTCCAGTAGGCCATAGACCGCGGCGATGGCGATAACCAGGGGCGGGTATGAAATATCGTCATGACCGAATATCCTGAGTTCGTTCATGAAAATACCTGCGTCGATAAAGCCTTGCTGGAGTCTGTCGGAAAACTCGCGATATGCAGGGAGGGGCAAAGCAAGAAGCGCGTCGCGATTACAGGAAACCTGGGGCAAGTCCTTTCCCGTGGCTCCGGCGGCTTCCCGTTCAAGTCGGTGTTTACGGGAATGAAGGATAGCGCTAGCCTGGAGAAAATCGGTGCTCTTAATCTCCGCCAGAACGCTACGCTTGCCACTGTCACCGATAATCCTTGCCCGCCTGCCTGAATCGACGGATCCAGGCACTCCGGACCAGTCTTCCCGCAGGTCGAAACCATCGGATGCGTAGATGGCTGTTACGAGTTCAAATGCATCCAGTTTCTTGCCACCGACATTGACCTTCTCAAAGACGAGGCAGATAGCCTCTCGGCTGTTTGCCTTGTCCAACCTGATGATTGGCAGCTTGTAGCGCTCAAATGCTTCTACAACGCTCTTTACAAATATTTTTTCAAGGTCGGAGATTTCCCTGCCGTGTGCCCTGCAATGGTCACGCCAACCATAGAACCAGTCGCGGCTATCGAATACAATATTGAGAGGAAAACAATCCAGTTCAAATTCCCGTTCCTGCGTCGAAAGGTCGAGCTGTATATCGCGGCCAAAATTTGTTCTAATAATCCTGTCTGCGGGGACCCCGATGATCGCCTCGGAGAAATCTGCTGTAGTTTCGACTGCCTTCTTGATGTCCAGATAATAGTAGCGCTCGATTTTTGTGTTCTTTGGCGTAAGGGTCTTGATCGGCTTTGCACTGAAGGTCGCTTGGTAGAGCGAAGTCATACGCTGTTGACCATCGAGAAGCAATTCCTCGGGTGCTCTGTCACATGGGAGAACACCCTCTAGGAGGCGCGGCTTGAATCGTACCGAACCACCGGCTTCGAGCGTCAACAAAGCGCCTACTGGAAAACCCTTCGCAACAGAAGCGATGAGGCTTCTTACGTCCTCCTCGGCCCAGACGTAATCGCGTTGAAAATCAGGCAGTTGAATCGCACCAGAGTCGATCTTCTCGAGTAGTTTGGCCAGGGCTTCTTTAGTCGTATCAAACATGAAGAGTCTCGTTGTTTTATATTTCAGGGCTGTGATTAAACCATGGATTGCTCTGATATTGCGCAGAGCATTTAGAATCGGTGCAATTGCAATTCATATCCGTGTATAAGAATAGATGAATCGCATTTACACCGGATTGCACCGTTCTACATTGGATTGCACCAGTTTTCATGGTTTTTCTTGACTTTCTACATGCCAACGCGCCGACCTTGTAGGCCCAAGATTGTAGATTTTTCGATCTTTCACCAAACTTGTCAGTAGCGTTTGAATCATCCGTCGATTAAGGGCAGGTAATACCTGCAAGAACTCACTCATAGTGGCACCAGCAGGCTCGCAATTCGAGATGTGCTTGAGCAACAATTCCTTGTTAGTCTCTTTATCCAGCCCCTGCTTGCGGGTATGAACGCCTGATTTCCCAATGACGGAATACAGCTTGCGGGATAGTATCCATCGATTCGTTCCACGTTTACTATCTCGCTCCAAGAGTCCTTCTTCTAGAAGCCGCTCGGCCACGTGGGTGAATCGACTTGAGAGCGTACGGTTCTCAAATATCGACTGAAGGACAATGAAATCGTCCGTCGAAAAACTCACGAGGCGTTCCGTGCCGATCTTTTCGAGCACTCTAAGGAATTCAGGCTTCTGGATTGTCCCGCGAAGGGTGATCCAGAAATGATCCGAGTCGGTATGGGTAAAATCGGGTTCGCCCTTGCTCTCGCGGATGCACGACTCGTAGATCCGGTTCATGCCTTGCCCCGAACGCTCAACGAGGCCACATCGAGCGAATGTTTCTGCAATACGACGATTGCGCGGGAATTGCTCCCATAGGATGTTTTCCAGGGTGATGCCGGCCGGAAGACCTCCCGGGTTTGTTATTTCTATCCGCTCCGGGTACTGCCTCACAAACACAGATGCACCGTTGCGATAATCGCGATGGCTCACTGCATTGAGAATAGCTTCGCGGATGGCGCGTTCGTTGAAGGTCTTGATATCCCAGATGAAAAGCCCGTCCTGGTAGTGCTGATTCGTGTTTCGCAGATCGATGGTATCCCAGAGTCTGTCGTAAAACGAAAAGAAACCCTGCCGGAACTCGAGCCTCTGTTGCGCCGGACCGGTGGCATCGTTGGCGCGGTATTCGAAAATCACCTCGGACTGGCCTAAGTGGTGCCCCAATGCCGCACGGGTTCCAAAGAGGATCAGGGCAGCATAAGAGATCGTGCCATTGATGACCAGTTCCGCATCAGAGAGCAGTTGCTCACGAGGCAGGTGCAGGATCGATTCATTGCCGGACTTCTTTGCCCAACGTGAACGGAACTCTTCAACTGCTTCGATGTCCAGATCGTCAAGGGTTGCCTGTTTGCAGGGTTCGGCAGTGAAATCGGATCCGCTCTCGTCGAAGATGCGTTTGAGCATGTCCGCGGACATTGCCGTCAATTCCTGCCCGGCGCGCATCAGATAGCGACCATGTACGTGCAGTGGCATCCCTACCGGCCGCGATGGAACATGGAATACAAGGACTCGCCCTTCGGGACACTGGACTTCCTCGATATCGATGCGTAGCCTGACCTGAAGGAATGGCAAATGACTCGAAGTGGACTCATTGTCTTGCACCCATCCAGCCCCCCAACCCCGGCCACTCCTGATCATTCAGGTAATTTATTAAAATGCTAATATATTTTATTCACATAATCCCTTGACGGCAGTTGCACAAGGCACTAATAGTTACAGTAGCGTCAATTAAAAAAACACAACATGTCACGCACCCCCGTACATTCTTTTCAAACTGGAGCAATCATGGAAGCCATATCCACAAGCACCCGGGCCAGGGGTGAAGAGCTAGAGCTGGCTGACTATTTTACCATGCAGGATGAGCGCATCTATTATGCGCTGCACCGTACAGAACTGGGGCCCAAAGCGCGTGTGCTCCTGGTAGGTCCTTTCGTGTCTGAACGGCCGCACCGGTACATCCCGTGGGTACGCTGGGCCCGCTTTCTGGCCGCGAACGGCTTTGAGACGATGCGCTTCGATTTCCGTGGTTGCGGAGAAAGTACGGGCAGATTCGAGGATTATGGCTTCAAGGCCTGGCAGGAGGATACAGAAGCCTGCTGCAGGCTATTGCAAGCCCGCAGCCCGGATGTCCCTGTGTTGCTGCACGGCCTCGGCATGGGCGCCTTGGTAGCGCAACAGGCATTCAGCGCTGGATATGGAGCAGCCATCTCCATGTGGATGCCGCCGCTGTCTGCCCGTGAGGGCCTCTACCAGCAACTGCAGCTCAAACTCGCCAACGACTTCGTCCTGAGGCCACCGGTCAAGAAGACGCGGGACCAGTATGTGGAAGAACTCGAAGCAGGAACAACGATCGAGGTGGAAGGCTACCTCTGGACCAAGCGACTCTGGGACGAAGCCGCCGGGGTTGTCCTGCATGCGGCACAGCCTGATTCCGGGCCCGGAACCGCCTCTTGCTGCGATTCCCGTTCGCGTCCACAGGCCATCATACAGCTAGATGCCCTCGGGGTGCACCTGTTCGGAGGAGTCGGACCAAATCCCTGCCGGCAGGCGGGGGCGGGCCGCCAGTTGCGGCTCGTCAATCCGGACCTTTCAGCCACCTTCAAGGACACCCTTGCGTGGCTCGAAGCCATGAGGCCCGTCCCATGCTTGTGATGCGGCATGCAGTACAGCTCACCATCGCGTCCGCCCACCTGTTCGGCACGTACCACGTACAGACTGACGGTAGCTCCCAGCCTGCGGTCAGGCCCGGCCTGGTCCTGCTGGGCTTCGGACAGCAGCCACGCTCGTGGGTCGGAGATCTCGGGGCCGCGATAGCCGACCAGGTGGCACTGCCGGGATATTCCGCCTTCCGGTTCGACATGCCGGTCCTTGGCGATTCGCCCGGAAACCT
>CAXZAJ010000240.1:0-6571 GCA_964293355.1 uncultured bacterium | reverse complement strand
GTCTGGTTCAGTTCCACGCATACACCGGTGAAGCCCAGGAATTGACCTGTGGATGAGTATCGCGGGTTTCCCTGGTCAAGCACCCTGATGTATGCTCCATCAAAACGCCGCAACCTGTAGGTTGCCACGATCGGTTTTCGGTTCCTGAACGCTTCTCCGGTTAGTTGTACACACTGTTCCTTGTCATCCGGGTGTATATTGGAAAGCCAGCCGTCTCCAGACTGGGTTTCCACGCTGCGACCGGTGAACTTCGTCTGATACACGTTCATATAGGAACACTTCCCGTCCGCGCCGGATTCCCATATCATGAGCGGTATCGAATCAAGCATCTGCTTGTACCGCTCATTACTCTCGTGCAGTTCCCCCAGGATACGCTCGCGTTCCGTGATGTCTTCCTTGACGGCGATATAGGCAATCTGCTTACCGTCTTCATCTGTCACGGGAGCGATCAGAGTCGCTTCAATGTACTCCGACCCGTCCTTGCGTCTGTTCCTGAATACACCTTTCCATAATGCGCCGCCTTTAATGGTATCCCAGAGTTCTGGATAGATGCCCGCCGGAGTCGAGTCGCTTTTAAGAATTCTGGGATTCTTCCCCATGACTTCATTTCTGGAATATCCGGTAAGTTCAAGAAATTTAGGGTTGACGTATTCTATCGTTCCATCGGTGTCAGTGATGACGATGGTTGTCGGACTCTGTTCTATGGCCAGCAGTAATTTGCGGAGATGGGACTCCTGCCGTTTTTTCTCCGTTGTATCCGTTGAGACTCCCAGCACGCCAATAACTTGTTTTTCTGAATCGAACAAGGGAATTTTGGAGGTGTCGATCCAGCGGACTTGGCCATCGGAATTGTGCTGCGTCTCTTCGATATGCAGCTTGGACAGCATAGAGGACATGACCTGGCTGTCATCGGCCCGGTACGATGGAGCTTCGCTTGAATTCCATGGCAGATCGAAGTCGGATTTTCCGATGATTTCGGAGGTTTGACAAAGGCCTGCCGCCTTGGCGAACCCGGTATTGCATCCCAAGTAGACCGATTCAGTATCTTTCCAGAAAACCGTTCCGGGGAAATGTTCAAGGACATTTTCCAGTAACTGGGTTCGTTCATACAGTTCGCCGGAACGCTTCTGCACTTGGTGATGCGCTTCGAACAGTTTGAAGGCCATCTTTATCGACGCGTCGAGTACGGTAATCGACGAGCTTTTGAGAACATACCCGTACGACGTGATTTTTTCAGTTTTTTCTACTACTTCACGCTCGCTGTGGCTCGAGACGAATACGACAGGAATATCATGGCTTTCCAGGATCGCCTCGGCAGCCTGTGTGCCGTCTATGCCATTGCCCAGGTCTATGTCCATGAGGATGAGCTCTATTTCAGGTATGTGTACGACCGCGTCGATCGCCTTTTCCCCGGTCGTTACATGAAGCACGGAATACCCATATTTCTCGAGAGCGAATTTTTCAGTCATCGCGATGATGGCTTCATCTTCAACGAGCAGGATTGTTTTCTTTGTCAAGCTCATCCAGTACCTCGGCGGGAGCATTTGAATATTTGGCTGGCTACCCTGCATAGTATGGAGATATTTTAGAAATAAGCAACCCGGAATATTGGCAACACGTCCGGACCGCCAGGTTCAAGGAGGCTTTTCAGAAGGGCCTTGTATGAATTTGCATGGGGGCCCGCCTCGTGAATGCAAGGGGATGCGTCATCCATGACGGTACGGAACGCTTCGCGTTCCATGCTTATGAGTGGTGGTCGCCATCCATGGCGACCGAGTTCGCTGATAGCTCATTGCTTCCGTGCCACTTTGCGGCTCTGATGCGCCAGGGATGGCGCATCCAGGGTGGATCGTGGAGCTTTGCTCCGCGGCGTCATGGATGACGAGCGGTCTGGACGTGCTTTCTCTGCATTGTCGGAGCCTTCGGATTAGCCAACTGAGATGCAACTGACTTCGAGGCTCCTCCAGTATGCTTGGATACGACCATCGCTCGATAAACCTTGCTGATCTGCCTTGCATACCGCCCGAATCAGGCCGGGGTGTGACTTAAAGGCCATTATCAGGGATGTTGCGTTGGGCGCCGGTAAAACGCCTGCCGCGCGCATGGTTCCAGGTAATTCTCTTCCTGCTAACGGATACAACCTTCGCGCTATAAACCTGGCTGATCTGCCTCGTATCCCCGCCTGAATCAGGCCGGGGTGTGACTTAAAAGCCATTATCGGGAAGGTTGCGTTGGGCGCCGGCAAAACGCCTGCCGCGCGCGTTAGCGCGGCGGGTGTTTTGCCAGGCGGGCCCCAACGCAAAATTCATACATGGCCTTTATTAAGAAGATACCCTTTCTACGGCCTGATTCAGGCGTGATATAGAGCAGACCTGAATTTCTTGCGCAATGATTGTGTGACGACCTCGGGACCCAACGCAAAATTCATGTATAGCATTTATAAAGAAGAAACCGTTCCTGCGGCCTGATTCAGACGTGATGCCAGACCGTTGTTCCAACCCGTGTCCGCGCTGTACTATCGCTGACATGGTTCATGGACACCTTCGCCGCTCCGGCCTTCCGGGAAGGCTTCGATTCATACTGCGGCGGGTAGCCAGGACGGTGCCCGCGTTCGTGATTGCGATGTTCTGCCTTTCAGCCCTGGTCAACACGGCACTTGAGGTTACGGTGAAGGGCCAGATCGCTGAAGCCGCGCAGGGCGCTGTCATGGCCAACAAAGACCTCAAGTCGGCAGATGAAATCCAGAAATTCAAACGGGATCTGATCGCGGCCATGGAGGAGTCCTACGGCCTCCACAAACCGAGGCTGTGGCGTATTCTGGGCCAGACGTACCGGATCATCACGCTGGATCTGGGCATGTCGCAGACGGACAGGACGGAGTATCCGGATCGGTCCCGCGAGGTGCGTAAGATACTGCTGCAGCGCCTGCCGCACACGCTCATCCTGTTCACTTCCAGCACGCTCATAAGCATAGTCTTGGGCATTGCGCTGGGTACCGCGATGGCGCGCAAGCCGGGAGGGCTGTTGGACCGTAGTTCGAGCCTGACGGCCATGGTGCTCTACGGTACGCCGACGTGGTGGGTTGCCACGTTCATGATTCTGTTCTTCGTGTTCTGGATTCCGGTATTCAGGGTAGGAGCGCTGCGCTCTCCGGTAGCGCCAGCAGGAGCGTTCCTGCAGGCCCTCGACTACCTGTCGTACCTCGCACTCCCGCTGCTGACGCTCGTGCTGGTCAAGGTCTGGAGCTTTGCCTACCTGACGCGGGCCATGGTCACGGTGCCGCTGCAGGAAGACTACGTGATGGCGGCCAGGGGCAGGGGCATACCGGAAGGCCGGATACTCAGGCGACATGGCCTGCGCGTTGCGGCTCCCGGATTGACGACGATGGCGGCTCAGGCATTCGCGCAGTCCATCATGGGTGACATGCTCGTAGAGAAGGCCCTGTCCAGGCCGGGGCTGGGCTGCACGCTTTTTTCCGCGATAACATCCAACGACGTCGCGTTGTACACCGGTATCCTGGCTCTCGTCACCGCGGTCTACTGCCTGTCGTTCATGCTGCTCGACATAGCCTATGCCTGGCTCGATCCCCGCATCGGGTACGGGCGTACATAGCCGTATGCGGCATGGTCGATGTATGGTGTTCCGTATGTTACGTATCTTTCTTGCTATCTTCCTGGGTTCTGTCTCGCTGGCACAGGCACAGCATGTGGCCATCACCGCTGAATACTACGGTGAAATAGGCTGTGCGCATTGCGACACGTTCGCTGCCAGGGATTTGCCGGAGGCCGAACAGGTGAGCGGCGTGGACGTTGAGCTGGTGCTCGTGGACATACTCTCCGCGGAGGGGTACCGGCAATGTGAAGAACGGCTGGCGGGGCTCGGGTATACGTTCAGGGTCTTTCCCGTGCTGGTCATAGGCGAGTCGGTGTATCAAGGCAACACCGCCATTGAGGCCAATCTGTTGCCGGAGCTGCAGTATTATGCCGAACACGGCACGTTCAGGCCACGCCAGAGCGAGCCGCCGGTACTTGGCGCGCAGACTCCGTCTTCCGCGATGCAGTGGTCGGCCTTGCCCGTGTTCCTGGCCGGGCTCGTTGATGGCATCAACCCCTGCGCATTTACCACGCTGTTGTTCTTCATGTCTTATTTGGCTCTGAGAGGCGGCTCCAGGAGGCGAATAGCCGCCGCCGGACTGGCCTTCGCAGCGGGTGTCTTCCTGACCTATCTGTTCATCGGCTTTGGCCTGTTCAACGCGCTCAGGCTGGGCGGCAGACTGCAGTCGCTCAGGCTCGCGCTTCGCATCGCCGTCAGCGCCATCACGGCCGTGTTCTGCGCGCTTACGGTGCGGGACATCATCAGGTTGCGCCAGGGCAGGCAGGCCGAGCTGACACTCACGTTGCCTGAAAGCCTGCGGCTGAGGATCAATGCCGCAATCCGGTCAGGACTCGGCTCTACAGCTTTCATTGCGGGCGTGTTCGGCACGGGCATCCTGGTGTCGGTGCTGGAACTGGCGTGCACGGGGCAGGTATACTTTCCGGCCATTTCCTTCATGGTGCAGACCGACACGTCGGCACTGGGTATCGGCAGCCTGCTCCTGTACAATCTGGCCTTCATCACGCCGCTCCTTGTGGTACTGGCGCTCGCGCTGGCAGGCATAAGGCAGGAGTCAGTCCGGTCGTACTTCCAGAGGCACCTCGCGGGGGCCAAGGCCGCCCAGACAGTCATCTTCGCGGTACTGGCGGTACTCGTGTGGGTGTACTAGACTTGCAGCACATCATGGGGAGGTCCGATAATGTACATGGTCATCGTCGATGTGGTCATCAAGAAAGAGTTCGCGGAGCAATACAGGACGGCCATACTTGCCCAGGCAGAGGCGTCGATGCTCAATGAAGAGGACTGCCAGCGCTTCGAGGTGCTGCAGGTACCCGGCGATCCCTGCGGTTTCACGCTGGTGGAAGCGTATACCGACGAAGCGGCGTTCAGCGACACGCACCGCAACACGCCGTACTACAAACGCTACTCAGAGACGACTTCATCCTGGGTAGAAAGCAAGACCGCCCGCAAATTCGAACGTATCTGGCCGGAGTAAGCAGCTGGGCTGAATCGCGGCGAGTACCGGCTGTTTGTCCGCTCGGCCACCAAGGCAGGCGAGGGCAGGACTACGGTGCGGGTTTTGCCGGCGGCGCGTCGGATTGTTTCCCCGCCTCTCCAGCCTTCTCGCCGGTGGCGGCTATCTTCTCGTTGAGGTTGGTCTTTTCCTTTTCCAGTCGGTGCACGCGGCGTTTGAGACCTGAGGACTGGAAGGAGCGCTTGAATACTGAAGGCGCCATGATCAGCACGCCTATCACTATGCCCAGCGTGAGCGTAAGCACGAGTACGAGCGACAGGGAACCAGAACTGCTCCAGGCAAAGAATGTAATGGCGACTGTCGCGCTGTTCTGGGCTGCGAACATCACGGCGAGTATGGCCACGAGCAGGACGATGACCAGGTACAGTATTTTCATGGCACGCTCCTTTTGCTTATCAAGGTGATGGTACATGCATCATCCTATGCCCGTGACGTGCCTGCGTCAACGGTGCACGACAGAATGCTTCCAGTGCTATACTAGGTTGAACTGCCGATGAGAGTTGCCGTATCAAGGAGTGCCCGTTCATGCCGAGAATTCTGCTCGTAGCCTTTCTGCTCGCAACCCTCGCGTCCTGCACGTCGGCTCCCGTCAGGGATCCACAGCCGGCTCCAGCAACGCGATACTGGAAAACATCATCCAGCATACTCCGGCAGTCGGCCATGACAGTCACCGAAGACCAGCTTGCCGTTGCTGAGGTGCCGCTCCGGTCCAATCCAAAGCTCGTCATCATCATGTACCACAACCTGGTCTACGGTAGGACGGGTAGCGAGTACAACCGCGACATCTACAACTTCGAGCATGACATGGCCTTCATCAAGAGCCGTTTCAGGATCATCGACTTTAGCGAACTCCAGGCCATCCAGAGCGGCGCCATGAAATTGGAGTCAGACGCTGCCATCATCACCTTTGACGACGGCGACCTGTCCATGTACGCAATAGCGTATCCACTGCTCAAAGAATACGGCATAAAGGCTACTTTCTTCATTATTTCTGGTTTCGTTGGTGAAGTGGGCTACATGAACTGGTCGCAGATCCGTGAGCTTGCCGGATACCGCGACGCTGCCGGCTCTGCGCTCTTTACCATGGGATCTCACGGTACCAACCACCTGTATCTTGAAAAGCTCGACGCCAGCGCTATCGCCGCGTCGCTAGCCGAATCCAAGGCTGCCATAGAGCGGGAAACCGGCCAGAAGGTCGACGTGCTCGCCCTTCCGTTCGGCTCCGGCTCCGGCAACAAGGTGATAACCGATCTGGCGCTCAAGGCAGGCTACACGGCTATCAGGACCTCTGAAGAATACGTCCTGCCCATAAAGGCGGAGGATCCGCTCAGGCTGCCCTGCATCAACATCACCAACGCCAGCACCGTCAGGGAGATGGAGTAGGTCTGGACCATGGTGGGCAGGTGTAGGGTTTAAACCTCAGCGACAGGCAGGAGAGGCCTT
>CAXZAJ010000239.1:0-6571 GCA_964293355.1 uncultured bacterium | reverse complement strand
TGATTTGCAGGTTCGTCTATGAGCCGGGCCAGTGGGTTGAGGGGCAGTATTTTGGCCAGCTCGATGCGCATCTTCCAGCCGCCGGAGAAGTTCTCCACCCGCTCGCCCCAGCGATCCCGCCCTATGCCCAGACCGGACAGGATAGTCTCGGCCCGGTTCTCCAGGTCGTACCCGTCCAGATGCTGGAACTCCATCTGCAGGTGACCGTACCTGTCCATCTCCGCATCGCTCAGAGGTTCCAGCGCCGGGTCGGACATCCGGTGTTCCAGCGCCTGCAGTTCCAGCCCGATGCCGAACACGTTGCCAGCCCCCGACAGCACTTCCTCAAGCGCGGTCCGGCCAGACATCTCGCCCACATCCTGCGAAAAGTACCCGATGACGACACCAGGATCGACCAACACCTCGCCAGAGTCCGGATGCTCCTGTCCGGCGATGAGCCTGAATACCGTTGTCTTGCCTGCTCCGTTCGGGCCGACCAGTCCTATCTTGTCGCCGGGCCGTACGAGAAAATCGGCATCCCTGAACAGGATGCGGTCGCCGTATCCCATCGTTGCTTTTGCGAGGTTTATCACGAAGTGTCCTTGATTGATGGTGGAGGTTGCTGTGTCAGAGACGCATGCGGATGGTATACAACCAGGGCACGAGCGTCAACCGACGGACGATGCCATCACTGATCCTCGATCCAGAATACTGTGCATTGACATACATTGTTCTGCTATGTATAGTAGTTCTAGCCATCATGGAGGCTGGAACCTATGGACATCAACAAGGATCTGATAGCCGCATCGTCCACGCCGCTCGTCCTGGCGATACTGGCTGAAGCTGACAGTTACGGGTATGCCATACTCCAGCGCGTACAGCAAATTTCGGGCGGACACCTCGAGTGGACAGACGGCATGCTGTACCCCGTGCTCCACAGACTTGAGCGGCTTGGGTACATAGAAGCGCGGTGGGAAACAGCGGAGAGCGGACGACGTCGCAAGTATTATGGAATAACGCCGCAGGGCCGAGCCCAGCTCGTCATTGAACGCGAACAATGGCAGGCGATAGACGCAACGCTGCGCGGTATCTGGCAGATGCTCGCTCTCGATCCTCCACAACTGCAAGGAGCCTGAAGGATGAACACAACCACTATGACAACGACACTCGAACAGCAGATCGACCAGTGGCGGAGTTTCCTGCGCAAGCGCCAGGCCATCCACACCGTCGACATCGCGGAACTGGAAGACCACCTGCGCGAACAGGTTGCGGGATTGGTGGACGCGGGGCTCGCCGCGGATGAAGCATTCCTGGTAGCTGTCAAACGCATGGGCAACCTGGATGCCATCTCGAGAGAGTTCGCGCGAGAACACTCGGACCGTTTATGGAAGCAACTGGTCCTGGTTTCAGCAGATGCCGGGGAGCAAGGCCCCAAGGTCCACAAGGAAACATTCGTAGCCTTCTGCTTTGCGGCAGCCGCCGCCCTGGCCATCAAGATACCTGCGCTCTTTGGTATGCCCATCGACGATGGCGTAGCCGGCTTCTACATGCGCAACCTGAGCCTCTTCATACTGCCCCTCCTCGCTGGCTATTTCGTATGGAAGCGTAAAACGGCAAGCCGCAGCATCCTGTACCTGGCTGGAGCCTTCATAGCGGCCGCCATCGTTGCCAATGCCGTTCCGGTAACGCCGGGCGGCAGCACGGAAGCACTCATGGCGCTGCATCTACCCATAGCGCTCTGGCTCGTCGTGGGCGTAGCCTATGCAGGAAACCGGTGGCGCGAATCGGGTGGACGCATGGACTTCATACGCTTTTCCGGTGAACTGTTCATCTACTTCGTGCTGATAGCCCTCGGCGGCGGTGTGCTCTTCGGATTCATGGCCCTGATCTTCAATGCCATCGGCATCGACGTGGAGCCCTTCTTCGAGTCATGGCTGCTTCCCTGCGGCGCCATGGGCGCGATCGTCATCGCGTCATGGCTCGTGGAGGCAAAACAAAGCGTCGTGGAAAACATGGCGCCGGTGCTCACGCGCCTCTTTACGCCGCTCTTCGCCTTGATGCTGGTGACGTTCCTGGCGGTCATGCTCGTGACCGGGCGCGGACTGGATATAGAACGCAATGTGCTCATAGCCTTTGACCTGCTCCTCGTCATGGTGCTGGCATTGCTCCTGTATTCCATTTCCGCCCGTGATCCCCAGGCCCGTCCCGGCATCTTCGACATCGCCCAGGTAGTACTCGTCGTCAGCGCTCTGGTCGCCGACGCGGTCGCCCTCTGGGCCATAACCGACCGTATATCGGAATTCGGCGTAAGCCCAAACCGTATCGCCGCGCTGGGCGTCAACGTTATGCTCCTGGTAAACCTGTCGTGGTCGACTGTGCTCTACCTCAACTTCTTGCGCGGACACGGTTCATTCACGCGGATGGAACAATGGCAGACACGGTACGTGCCCGTATACGCCGCTTGGGCGGCCATAGTCGTGGTAGTGTTTCCGCCATTGTTCCGGTACGCATGAAACCGTGACTTCAACCCACATACTTCTTGCCGATGATCGACTCGATTTGCATACTGAGTATCGTAACGCCATCATATGATTTGTCGTCCTTGATATTCCTTTCAAAGATCGGCCGCGGGTCTTTTTCCAGATGATTCAGGATTATCTGCAGGGCATGTTTTTTCTCGGCCAGATCTTCAACGACGAGCATGGTACCCCGGATGATCAGCGTCTCGTAATCATGATCACATCTGGTATCGAGGTAGCCATTGTCCTTGATTACCGTGGCGCATGCTCTGGAATTCTTTTTTATGAAGTCCAGCTTGTCTCCCTTGTTCGCACAATGGAAATACAGTGCGACGCGATCAACATCAAACCCGTAGCTCATGGTGACGACATAAGGAATATCGTTATCACACAACGCCACCGTCAGGTGATTTGACGTCTTGAGCAATGCAAGCTTTTCATCTTCGCTCAGGATCTCGTTTCTTTTTCTCTTTGGGTGATACTGTTCCATCTGAACCCTCCACGTAATGAACTCTATCTTTCATGTCCCTGGCCTGTATTTCAGGCAAAATTTGCACGTAGCTTGATCGAGGTAGAATAACAGGAAGCCCTTATAGTATCTTGTATCTTCAGTTCATGGTAGCTGGAATTCGATGAACCGAAGAGTATTTCTTTGAAGACTGGAATCGTAATTTTTGTAGTCGGCCGTGCTGCTCATGCTTCTGGTGCTCTTGACGGTCTATACCGTGAACCCGAAGGATTTTCTGCCCATGCTTTCAATGGCGGTAATTCTCGGCCCCCTCTCAGGGGCAGCCGTCCGCAAATTGATGAAACAGAAGCAGACTCTGACGATCTCACAGGATGGATGACTGCGCTATTTTTGGGTATTAACATAGCCTTCAATGGCCTCGCGCGTAGTCATCCAGTTTCTTTCAAACTTTACCGCGGGCAATTTACCTTGCCGTGCCAACAGAGATAAGTACTCCATGGAATACGTGCAGTATCTTGTGGCTTCCTTGAGGCTTATATAGCCTTGATGCTCCGTAGCTTCAGTCGCGGGGCGTATGCTCTGCAAGTAGATGACAAGGGAACGCTCTATTGCCCGGCCAATGAAATCAATGAATTCCTGGGGTCTGTCGAGGTCAGCCTGCCGTAACACACGGTAATACTTCTTTCTATCCATGTTCAGGATTACAGCCGGGGGGTAACCATGCTGCATCAGTACCAGATTCATTAAAAGACGGGAAGCCCTGCCATTTCCGTCGACAAAAGGATGTATGCAAACAAATTTATAGTGCACGTAAGCGGACAGCAGAGGAATTGGCAGTACATACTTGTTTTCGTGATACCAGTCTATAAATTCCTGCATCATTTTTGGAATCTTTATTGGGTAAGGTGGGATATGGACAGCGCCCAATATTCTGACACTGGTCGATCTGTATACCCCCGCATTGACATCATCAATGTTTTTTAAAATGATTCCATGAAGCTCCCTTATGAATGCTTCATCGATATCACGTTTCTTTTCAACAAACCGTTCTACAAACTCAATACCTTTTCTATGATTTATTGCTTCAAAATGTTCTTGTAAAGTTTTATTACCTATGGTCAAACCTCGGTTGATTACCAACTCGGTTTCCTGCAGCGACAGGGTATTACCCTCGATGGCATTGCTGTTATACGTCCATTCAAGGGTAAACTGATCACGAAGCTTGGCGACGATGCCAGAAGGCAAGGGGCGATGTCGATCAAGCTCCCTTTTCTTTCCTTCAATACTGAGAAGCAGCGTATTGTTCATTGTTACTAAGTTATCGGATTCCATATTTTTTATAATAACCGATACAACGCGTATCCGCAAGCACAAGGCAAGCTGCATACTGACCATAGCCCTTTCCCAGCATAATTCAGTACCTTGAACCCATGAACAACCTTCGCATCGGAACCTGCAGCTGGAAGTACCCGTCATGGCAGGGGCTCGTGTATACGAGCCGCGAACCTGAAAACTACCTGCGTGAATACGCTGCAAAGTATTCCACAGTGGAAGTGGACCAGTGGTTCTGGTCTCTGGGAAAGTCAGGCGCCGCGCTGCCGAAGCGGGAGACAGTAGCCGAGTATGAGCAGGCCACGCCGCAGGATTTCAGGTTTACCGTCAAGTGCCCCAACGCGCTCACGCTTACCCATCAGTATGGCAAAAAAGGCGAACCGTTACAGGCCAATCCGCGATTCCTGGACGAGGGGTTCTTCAACAGCTTTCTGGAGTCAGTAGCGGCACTGGTGCCCAAGATCGGGTTGTTCATATTCCAGTTCGAGTACCTCAACCGCGACAAAATAGAATCGCGGGAAGCCTTCATGGACCAACTGGGCCTCTTCCTCGATCGCCTGCCCGCCGACCTGCCCTACGCGGTGGAGATACGCAACCCTAAGTGGATCGACGCCCGCTGGTTTGATCTGCTCAAAGAGTACGGCGTAGCGCCTGTACTGCTGCAGGGATACTGGATGGACGATATAGCCAGTACCATCGACGCCCACGAAAGCAAGCTGGGCAACACGCTCTGCATCCGTCTGCACGGCGAGGATCGCGAAGGCATGGAAGAGCGCACGGGCGCGGACTGGAGCCGCATCATAAGACCCAAGGACAACGAATTAACGGCAACCATGGGCTCGGTACACCGTCAGCTGGCCAGTGACAGAAAAGTGTTCCTCAATGTAAACAACCACTACGAGGGTTCCGCTCCGCTGACGATAGACAAGATACTCAGGCTTGCCGGCCCGAACGGGTAGCGCCGGCAGAAACGCCTGAGCTTACTTCCAGACCGCCAGTATTCCTCCATACAGCACGTAGCTAAGCAGAAACAGCCCGTTATTGATGACGAGCACGATAAGCTTCCGGCCTTCCCATAGGGTATTAAGACTATGGGTCACGGCGAAGCCGGCCCAGATAACGATACCCACGAGTGCGCCTTGCATGAACTCCGCCGCACCAAGGCTGTTGACCATCACCATCATGCCATAGACGACGATGACCGACGCCGCGAGGCCGTTGACGAAGAGCCAGGGCATGGCCTTCTTCTCGGCATCGGTCATCTCGTGGTTGCCGTCCATGCCCAGAGCCTTCATCCAGGGCTTGGCGAACAGCACGGGCGAGTACCAGAGCCAGCTCAGCACAAAGTTGGCAAGTGACAGGACAATAAGCGGTACGATCGAAACATGGAAATCAAGCATGGTTACTCCTTGTGTTCATATACCATCATGCGTGCTCGAAAGCGCGCGTGAGTTCCGCGATGTCAAACTTCTTCATCTTGAGGAAGGCCTGTGTAACCCTGCCTATGGCGGCGCTGTCTCCGGAGGCCATCATGGCGTCCATGACGGTGGGCACGATCTGCCAGGATACCCCGTAGCGGTCCTTGAGCCAGCCGCATTGTTCCGCTTCCGGGTAAGCGGACAAGGCGTTCCAGTACCTGTCAATCTCGGACTGGTCATCGCTGTACACCATGAGGGAAACCGCTTCATTGAAGGTAAAGCCGTGGTCGTAGGCACTGTCCATGGCGGATAACTGTTGACCCGCGAGCGTGACCGATCCATGCTTCACCGTGCCGCGGGTATCAGGCGCTTCACCGTCTCCATAGCGCGTCATGGAACCAAGGCGGGAACCGGCAAACAGGCCAGCATACAGGTTGAGCGCCTCCTCGGCTTTTCCGCATACCGAGCCTGCGAACATGAGCGTGGGCGTTATTTTTTGTTCATAGGGTATGTCGCCCATGCGCATCAGTTGCCAGTTCAGTCCGAAACGGTCTTGTATCCACGCATAGCGCTCGCTGAAGGGATAGCTGCCCAGCGGCATCAGGTCGGGGCCGCCGCGCAGTCCGGCATACAGGCGGTCAACTTCCTCGCTGGTGTCGCATGCTACCAGGAACGACGCCGCGGGCGTGAACTTGAAATACGGGCCGCCCGACATGAGGATCAGGCGCTGGCCGGCCAGCTGAATCGTCAGTATTTCCACCGAGCCGGACGGCGTATCGCCTATCGTGGAGCGGGGGAGTATGGCAGAGTCCTTAAACAGCGTAGTGTAGGGATCGGTGGGTTCGCCCGCTTCC
>CAXZAJ010000238.1:0-6572 GCA_964293355.1 uncultured bacterium | reverse complement strand
GCATGGATGGTGATGGAGGCCCTGGGCCTGGGCGAACGTCTTGGGCTGGAGCGCTTCATCTCGGAGCAGCCACCGTACAACCTGCTGGACCGCCGTATAGAGAACGAATTGGTACCACTGGCTTTGCGTCATGGTGTCGGGTTGCTGACCTGGTCGCCCCTGGCTGCCGGGCAGCTTGCCGGTCGCTATGCGGATGCATCAAAATTACCAGCTGACTCCAAGGCGGCACGTGTCGGTTATGTAAAGGAGCGGATTTCAGAGCGGGGCATAGAAGCAGCCCGTGGTCTGGCGGGGCTTGCCGCTGCGCGGGGCCTCACCTCGTCACAGCTGGCCTTGCTGTGGGTAAAGGACCAGCCCGGCATCTGCGCGCCTATCCTGGGCAGCCGCACGGAAGCCCAGCTCGAAGAGGCCTTGCCCGTGCTCGACATGCACCTTGATGCGGAAACTGCCGCCGCCCTGGACCAGTTGGTACCGCCAGGAACCGCCGTCTCCGACTTCCACAACACCACCGGCTGGATGAAAGAAAAGATTTAAGACTAGAAAAAGACAGGAAAAATTGGCACAGAGCCACAGAGAAGATGAGTCAGAAAGAAAAGAGGAAGAAGAAGGGAAGTAAAATCCCTTCTTCTTTCTTAGTCCTTCTTATTCCCCTCTTCTTCTCCGTGGCTCTGTGCTCAAAAATCCGTATCTTTATTACTTTTGTCTAGGTCTTGTATTCTCATCTTCTCTGTGTCTCTGTGCTAAATTCTTTTTATATCAGGCTTTGGCCCAGAGCTGGACGAGTTCCAGGGTGGTGTCTACTCCCAGGACCATCTCGGCGGCGCTGGCCCATTCGTGGCGGCCATGGAAGTTGTGCATGCCGGCAAAGATGTTCGGCGTGGGTACGCCCATCTCGGTCAGGCGAGCGCCATCGGTACCGCCGCGGATCGGCTTTGAGTACGGTTCCGCTCCGGCGAGGCGGGCGGCTTCGTAGAGCAAGTCGAGCACCTTGGGGCTGGCGTCCAGCTTCTTCTTCATGTTCAGGTACTGTTTGCGCAGGTCGACGCTGACCTTGCCGCCGGGGAACTGTGCCTCCACGGCTGCAGCGAGCGCCTTGACGGTTGCCTGGCGACGTGCCATGCCCTCGTCGGTAAAGTCGCGCAGGAGCACGTCGACGGTGGCTGCTTCGAGACCGCCGTGGATCTCGTGGGCGTAGTAGTAGCCGTACCAGCCGTCAGTGGCTTCGGGGCTCTCGCTGCGCGGCAGCATCGAAACGAAGCTGGCCGCCATCGCGACCGCGTTGGTCATGACGCCGCGGGCATAGCCGGGGTGCGAGGTCTTGCCGGCGAATGCCAGCTTGGCCTCGTATGCGGTAAAGCATTCCGATTCGATCTCGCCGCCGTGGCCGCCGTCGAAGGTATAGCACGCGTCCATCTTTACGTTATTGATGGGGAAGCCGTCCATGCCCTTGCCCGTCTCTTCATCCGGCGTGAAAATTATATACAGCGGCCCGTGGACGATGGCAGGATCCTTGAGCAGTGCGGCCAGAGCGGTCATGATGATGGCGATGCCGCTCTTGTCGTCGGCTCCCAGAAGGGTGGTACCGTCGGTGACGACGAGGGTGTCGCCGGCATATTCCTTGAGCTCGGCAAACTCGGCCGGGTCCAGGGTCCAGCCCGTGGAAAGCGGCACCGCCTTGCCGTCATAATTCTTGACGACGCGCGGCTTGACGTCTGCGCCTGACACTTCACTGGACGTATCGAGGTGGGCCATGAAGCCAATGGTCGATTTTTTTTCATAACCTGGCGTTGCGGGCACTCTGGCCACGACGAAGCAGTGTTCGTCTACCGAAACGTCGTTGATGCCGAGACCCCTGAGCTCGGTCTCGAGGAGCCTTGCGAGGTTCCATTGCGTGGGAGTGGAAGGTATGACGGTAGCGTGCCGGTCGCTCGTGGTTTCAATCTTTGCATAGCGCACGAGCCGTTCAATCGTCTCGGCCGTATGGGGCCTGGCCAGTATCGCGGTGTAGTCTTTCATGGAGGGGAGTATGCCTCCACCGTGGCTGTTGTTCAAGCGATCGTAATGTTTCTCTATGTAGTTCGATCCTGCGGGGCGGGCGAAAGCAGCTGTTCGGCGAGGCCAAGATTCCTGAATGCGGCCGCAATCTGAGTCAGGGCTTCCAGGTGTATTTCCGGGCCGGATTCTTCTGGTGAAACGAGCGCAACGGCTATCTTTATGGAAGCTGGCAGTGCGACGAGGGGCCATCCAGAGGGTCTTGCTCCGATTGCCAGGGTTGGAAGCACTATGCCACGAGCGTGGGCGTGTAAAAGCAGCACTCCCGGTGCGAGTTCTATTGGTTCCTTGCGGGCCACTGCGGAAAATTCCGAAGCAAGCCTGCCAGACGCGCCACGGTCACTTGGGAACACGGCATCCGTCAGCCGCCTTATGGCATCCACCAGCGCGGCTTCATGCATGTCGGTCATGATCCTGCCGGCATCCCAGGCCGTTGCGATGATGGGAGGCCAGGGGTGATTTTCGGTTGCTGGATTTGTCTTTTCACCTTCAGGGGACAGCTTTTCCGAGTGGTGGTCCGTGTGTTCGGCCTCATGGGCCTCCACGAGTGGCCGCGGCAGGAACCACAAGGCTACGGCCGAGTCGGGAAAAGCCGCATCCAGAAGTATCGGCAACCGTTCGTAACCGGGATTCCAGGTCTTTTCTCCCGGGCGGGATGATAAAACAACGAAACTCGTGTTCTGGGAGGTCTGTGCGGCGAGTGCCGCAGGAACATCCCGCCATGAGGCTACCGTGCCCGCGCTGCGTTCGTCCAGAAGCCCTTCAGCCGTATCCACGAGCGTGGAGGCTGGTGCGCCGATCATCAGCGCTTCCATTGAGCGCGTGGGGCGTCCCCAGACCCGAGCCGTCGCTGTCAGCGCGACCAGAAATCCAGGGGATGTTTCCGCCCCTGATACAGCGATGAGGACAAGTCGTCTGGATGAAGAAAAGGCTTCTGCCCGTCGTACCGCTACGACGGAGCCAGGAAAGGCCATGAGTAGTCCGTCGAGAGCCGTCCTGTACTTTTTTCCGGCAGAACGGGTCCGGTCGCCGAGTCCGAGTATGATGGCATCGGCCCGGCGTTCCAGAGCTGCCCGTATCAGGCCATCCGGGATGCTTGCGGATACAACTACTGATGGCAACACCCGTATCTCCGCTGTTGCACCGGTCGCAACGCAACGGACGAGCGCTTCCTCGGCGTCGCTAGGGCTCAACCCAGCCGACCCCTCGGCAGCTGCGACGCATGCTGCCCGGATGGCTTCTCCTGGTGTTCCAATGGCTGCGGCAAACGAGAGAGCGCCAAACGTGGCCCCTTTGGTTGAAACGCCAACTATGGCCTTGATCGCAGGCTGCGTAGAAGCGTCCACGATTGACCGTATTCCCAATCTCGAGAGTGGCAAGGCGGCCAGGAAGGCGACGGCCATGCCTGCAGTCGCTGCATCGCTTACCAGTCCAGCCCGTTTGGCGGCTATCAGGGCTGCAAATGCTGCCGCCTCGGCAGGCAGGTACGGTGTCCTGGTCCCAGAAATGATGGTTCTGAGAGCGGCGGAAGCGAGTACCGCACCTGCGATGATGATGATCGCCGGTACCGCCGCATCAAGTTTATCAGTAGTACTGCTGAATCCCGCGATGAAAGCCAGCACGTGGGCCGATTCTGTAGCCGCCCGCCTGGAGAGCGAGCCAGCCGGCCGGTGGACCGCAAGACTAGAGTTCCTGCCCTCCACCAGTCGTCTCTCGAGTGCCGATGCAAAACCTGAAATCAGCCCCGCGGCGGGCCAGGGCAGACCTGCGGCGCGCAAGGTCCACGCCAGCCCGAGTGTCAGAGCGGGAACGATGCCCCTGATCGCCTTGCCCATGCTCCCATCGTTTTTTGCGATGCCTCCCGCGGTAGCGAGCGCTACCACCATCCCTGCTGCCACGGCTCCGGCTCTCAGAGAGCCAGAGGTTGGCATGGACATCAAGGCAAGCGCGATGGCAGCGGCAAACAGGCTCGGCCCGGAAGAGTGACTGGAAAGCCAGAGCGCGGCCGCCAGCGCAAAGGCCGTCCGGATGACCGGACTCGCACCGGAGTCGCGTACGGAGCCAAATCCTATGGCCAGCACGAGTCCGACAGCGAGGGGAATCCAGAATGCAATGGAACGCCGGAGTCGCTTGCCATTCTGCGACAGTTCTTCCTTCAACCTGGGCTGCATCCGTCCTGCATCGGAACCTGCTGCAAACAATGCAACTGCACAGGCTGCATCCGCGACGATCCAGTATGACCCTCCGGGTGCCCATGCCGCTGAACCGAGCCCCGTTGCGGCTGCGATGATGCCTAGCGTTACCAAGACTGCGGGAGCGCTGCCGGGCAGGCGTTTTGCACCGGCTACAGCTACCGCGCGTGCAACGAGGTACGCCAGGAGAGGCAATATAAGTGATGCATATTCGAAATCAGCAAACATGGTCGTGGTATAAAAATAGGCGACGAATACGAGGTACGCAAGTTTATTCGGGTATCAGAAGTCTCCCAGCCGTACGACTTCCGGTTCCAGTTCTACGCCAAACGCTTTTCTGGCTGCAGCCTGGGCTTCTTCAATGAGCGCTGCCATGTCCGTGGCACGTGCATGTCCAGCATTGATGAAGATATTGGCATGTTTGGGGCTTACCATGGCATCCCCGATTCGCCTGCTTCGAAAACCCAGCTCATCAAGAATTATACCGGTGGGTTTTCCAAAGGCGCGGTTGTTTTTAAAGAGACTGCCGGCGCTTGGAAAGTCAAAGTGCCCTTTGGCGGCCCGGTCGGCTTCGAGTTCAGCCATCCTCGCAGCAATGACCGGGCGATCGCCCTCGCTCAAGCGGAACGTTGCCCCGGTGACCACCGCGCCAGCAAGCGTTCCGCCAGCCATGAAGGGCGTGCGTTTGTAGGCCCAGCCACTCCGGTCGATTATGGTCGAGGTGGAAGAAAAACCCGCAGGTTCGAGATAATCCACCTGTACCAGAACATCCGCGAACTCGCGCTCATAGCAGCGGGCATTCATGTACACCGCCCCCCCGACTGAACCTGGAAGTCCAGCGGCAAACTCAAGCCCGGAGAGGCTGTTGTTCATGGCCAACCGCACCAGTTCGACGACTGGCACTCCCGCATCCGCGTACAGTTCGCCGCTTTCTGAAAGCCGGGTTTCTCTCAATGCTTCTGTTGACGCCACGATGCCGCGGACGCCCCGGTCGGCTACCAGCAGGTTCGCTCCGCCTCCGATGACGGCTACCGGTATTCCAGCCTTCCGTGCCGCTCCGAGAAGCGCTGAAAAGGCAGCGGCACTCCGTGGCCTGACAAAGGCGTCGGCAGGTCCGCCTATCCTGAACGTAGTATGCCCGGCCATCGGCTCGTCGTAGGCGATATCCGCGTCGATATTGCAATTTTCAAGGAATTTCCGTAGTGTAGTCATGCTGTACGCATGGTATCCCACCCTGCGCCCCGTGTTAAGTCGAATACAGCTTGGTATACATTTTTTGCACAGAGACACGGAGAAGACGAGGCAAGAAAAGATTTTGGACTGGAGAAGATTAAGAAAAACCAGGAATTTTTGCACAGAGCCACAGAGAAGATGAGGCAAGAGAAGATTTTGGTAAGGGAAAGACCGGAAAATGGAATTTAGACTTCCTTTCTCTTTCTTACTCTTTTCTTTTTTACCTCATCTTCTCTGTGTCTCTGTGCTTAGAATTCCTAATCTTAATCAGAGTATATATTGAAAGGAGGACCGCATGGGTTTACGACTTTATAACACGCTCGGACGTTCCTTGCAGGCGTTCGAACCGATACAACCAGGAAAAGTAGGCTTCTACGGATGCGGCCCTACCGTCTACAACTTTGCCCACATAGGCAATCTCCGCGCCTACGTGTTCGATGACCTCATCGCCCGCTCGCTCCGCTACCTCGGCTACGATGTTACGCACGTGATGAACATCACCGATGTGGGCCATCTGACCGGAGACGACGACACGGGCGAAGACAAGATGGTAAAGACCGCCGCCCAGAGGAACAAGAGCGTCCTTGAGATAGCCCAGTACTACACCGACGCGTTCTTCGGAGACACCGACAGGCTCAACATCGTCCGGCCGAGTATTGTCTGCAAGGCTACGGACCATGTCGGCGACATGATAGAGCTGAACAAGCGCCTGGAAGCCAAGGGCTTTACCTACATGGCCGGCGGAAACCTCTACTTTGACGTGTCAAAGTTCCCTGGCTATGGCGATCTGGCCATGCTCAAGCTCGAAGAGCAGCAGTCCGGTTCCCGCATCGAGGTCGATGCGAACAAGCGCAATCCGCAGGATTTCGTGCTCTGGTTCACCAAGAGCAAGTTCGAGAACCAGGCCCTGATATGGGACAGTCCCTGTCGTCGAGGCTATCCCGGCTGGCACGTCGAGTGCTCCGCGATGAGCATGAAGTATCTTGGCGAGAGCTTTGACATCCATGCCGGCGGGATAGACCATATTCCGGTACATCACACCAACGAGATTGCCCAGAGCGAGGCAGCTACAGGGAAAAAGTGGGGCAATTACTG
>CAXZAJ010000237.1:0-6580 GCA_964293355.1 uncultured bacterium | reverse complement strand
TTTCTGGTCGCGTTACGCTGTCAGCTTGTCTTCTCGAGTTCGGCCTGGGCCACGCCCAGGCAGGCTATCGGCACCGAGTACGGTGAGCAGGAGACGTAATCCAGCCCGGCTTCCATGCAGAAACGCACGTTATCCGGATTGGCGCCATGCTCGCCGCAGAGGCCTACCTTGAGCGTGGGTCTGGTCATGCGCCCGCGCCTCGTAGCCATCGCGACAAGTTCCTTGACCGGCGTTACGAGATTGGAGAACGGATTACCTTCTATCAGGTCATAGAGTGAATAATCCGGCATGAATGCATTAAAATCATCACGGCTTATGCCCAGGGTCGTCTGGGTGAGGTCGTTGGTGCCAAAGCTGAAGAACTCGCTGTACTTGGCTATCTCGCCTGCCACCAGCGCAGCCGCCGGCAACTCTATCATGGAGCCTACCTTGTATGCGATCGGCTTGACGCCCAGACTCTTGCGCACGTCTTCCTCGATATCCACGATGCCCTTGTATGACTTGCCCTCTATCTTCTTGCCATAGATTATCAGCTTGAGCTCAGAGGCGTTCATCACGATCGGAATCATCAATTCCATCCTGACATCCACCTTCTCGGCTTGCAGCTTGTAGGCGGCCTGGAAGACGGCGCGCGTCTGCATCGCATAAATCTCAGGATAGCTCACCGCGATGCGGCAGCCGCGATGGCCGAGCATCGGGTTGAATTCCGAGAGCGTCTCGATGCGGGCGCGGATCTCCGACTTTGATGGCGTCTTTACAGATTTCTTGCCAGAGCCGAGGTAGGCCATGAAGCCTTCGAACTCGGCGTCGTTGTGCGGCATGAACTCATGGAGCGGTGCGTCGAGCAGGCGTATGGTCACTTCCTTGCCGGCCATGATCTTGAACAGGCTGTAGAAGTCATCGCGCTGCATCACCTCGAGCTTAGCCAGCGCTTTTTCACGGGTCTCAAGGGAATCGGCAAGAATCATCTCGCGGAATACGTTGATACGCTTTTCGTTGAAGAACATGTGTTCGGTACGGCACAGTCCTATGCCTTCTGCGCCAAACGACAAGGCAAGCGCCGCATCGCGTGGGCTGTCGGCATTGGCCCGTACATGGAAGCTCTTCATATGCTTCTTTACGATGGCAATGAACTCAAAGAGGCCGGATTCTTTGGGATCTGGCTCAATCAGAGAAGCCTTGCCAAGCCAGATCATGGGCACGCCGTAATACGGCACATTGATGGTTATGTAGTCACCTTCATTGACAACGATCTGACCTATCGTTGCCTTCTTGCCGCGTATCTTCATTTCCGGCTTGACCAGCGACACCTTGCCGTACTGGCGGGCAACGACAGAGGCATGCGCCGAGTAGCCGCCTTCACAGGACAGGACGCCGGAAGCCACTTCTATGGCTTTAACGTCTTCCGCGAATGTCGAGGTCATGCACAGTATCAGGCGCTTGTCCTCACCCTTCTGCTGCGCGAGTCTAAACGCCTCAAGCAGTGTTTCAGTAGAAAAGTAAACACGGCCTATGGCAGCGCCGGGCGCACCGGTGATACCCCCGTTGGTTGATGGAAGTTTCTTTACGGTCGTCATGTCAACGATGGGGTGCAGTATCTCGTTCAGCCGTCCAGGCTGGATGGAATTGATGACGAATGCGTCGTCTACCACCTTGCGGGAATTCAGGTCGAGGCCCAGCTTGAGATCAGCCTGAGTGCTCTTGGCGACAACCTGGCGCTGCTCTATGAGCCACAGCTTGTTCTTTTCTATCGTAAACCTGATCTGCCGGATTTCCTTATGGTGGTCCTCGAGGGAGTTGGCGATGGCGATCAATTCCTTCAGGTGGGCCGGCGCAATCTTGTTGATGTCGTTACCGGCCGCGCCTATCTCGTCAAAGTGTTCCTCAAAATATTCGCCCTGGAGCGTTTTGCTGCCATTTACGACATTCCGGGTAAAGTATGATCCGGAACAGGATCCCTTGCCGTAATTGCCATACACCATGGGCTGTATGAGGATGGCGGTATCATCGTCATCCTGCTCGTCAAGCTCCAGCAGCCTGGAAATGCGCTTCAGGGCTATCTCGAGCTGGGTCCAGGCATCATCAAAGAATCCCTTGGGGATCAGGTCTTCATAAGCCGCCATCAGGGCTTCGGCCTTGGCTCCCGGCTTGTCTGAATCAAGCGTATTGCTGGCCAGTACGATGCGTTCCTTGATCTTGGCTACATCCTTTGTACGGCCTTCAAGTTCGGCAATGCGTTCCTCTATCTTGAGTATACCGCGAGCAAGAAAGGCCACTTCGTGAGTACCAAAATTCTCTCCCACGTTCTTGTTGAAGCCGTTTACGGTGGAGCGGACGAGCCCGAAATTATGGAGGGTCGGATAATTGGATATGGTCAGGTTCGGAGATATGACGATTTTAAGCAGCAGGGGTTCCTTGGCATCACCATAGGTCTTGGCAACGATGGCGGAAACCTTTTTCATGTAGGGTTTTACCGCGTCCAGTACATCCTGCTTGGCGAGCTTTGACGCTACGACCGAATCTATGATGAAGCCAGGCAGTATCGGAAACCCGAGTTCGGAAAACTCGTTGGCCTGGCGCCCGCGCTGTCCGAGCGTTTCCTTGTCTACACCTTTGGCTATCGAATCTTTCTGGCTGAAGAAATGTACATTGGCTTTCATTACGTTCTCTCCTTACTCAAAAGAGGGCCAGCACGCCGTTGACCGGCCCGCGGAGGAAGGCTTCGAACATGGAGCTTGCGCCTTGAGCCAGGTACCGCTGAAGTTTTGCTACATCGCAGATGTTTTCTCCGGCTACGGCGAACTGGATGACACTGCCATGCTTGACTTTTCCCCATTTGAACAACGCGTTCAGGTTCAGGATGCGTTCACCATCGTAATAGACCAGCACATCAAGCTCGGGATGCTTGGTCCTGTAGCTGTCTATGATGCGCTTCCATGCTTCCACATTGCCATTATGAAAAAGTTCATTCGCTACGGTGACACCGTACATCGGCGTCATTCTGGCGCCGGGCTTTGGTCCTGCGGCATGCTTTGGAGCGACTGCTACTGGAGCTGCAGCCACTACTGCCGGGGCGACAGCCTGGGCTCCAGCCTTTTTTCCAGCGGGTGCTTTAGCTATTGGAGCAACCTTTACCGGAGCGGCTTTTTCCGCTTTGGCTGGCTTGGCCTCTTTAGCAAGTTTGTAGGAACAAGGCCCCTTCTGTAAGGCAGGAATATCCTTGACCTTGCCACCACCGTACAGGGCCAGCAGAGAATCGGCTGCTTTTGAGGCAAGTACAGTATCGAAGGGCTTGCCGTAGCAACCCAGATAGGCTACGAGCAATTCAGACTTGTTGATCCTGTCTATTCTGGTTGTATGCAGAGGATTTTTTGGATTGACCGCGATGACGCCCAGATCCGGATGGTTGTACACGACAACGATGTCGAATGCGTTCCAGCCCTTGACGGTCTGCTGGACTTGTTCCAGTGCGGAGATGGTGCAGTCCATATTCCTGGAAGCCGTGTAATATCCAAACTTGTCTATGAGAAGCATTGAGACGAATGGAAGAATCTCGTCACTGTTCAGAGTCTTGTCGTCTATCAAGGCATTGAGTGCGTCTGCCAGGTTATCGCCATCCGAAATGCTCCCAGCCAATCCAACCGTCGCCTTGACGTGGCGTACAGAAGCGTTGAACGAATCCTTTGAAGCCAAGGATTCGTACTTGCAACTTGAGGCAATCATGCTTTCCCCTTCCTGTTGTAAAAAAAGCGCCCCCCGAAATCCGGGGGGCGCAATCGCTGGTCTCTGTTAGAGTTCGCGGATGCCGCCCTCATCCCTGGATCGCGGTTTTGGTCCGCGCTTCCCTACGGCTTTCTTGGGAGCCGCGTCTACCACTCCCTTGGGCCTGCCGCTGCTCTTCTTGCGGGGAGCCTCTTCGGCTGTCGATTCCGGAAGGGCCGGAGCCGATGGTTCTGCATTGAGCATAGCCAGATATCCGGCTGCGGCCGGTTCCGCGGCGTCTTCCATCGACGGAGGCGCAAAACTCTGTGCGATGTCTTCTCGTACCGTGGAGCGCCTGCGGCTGAACGAAGCGAACGCAGCGTCCTGGAAGCCCTTGGACACGCCGTGCAGGAACTCGTTGAGCACGTTGGCCATGCCGTCGAGGGTAGCCTTCTTGCGCTTGATGGAGCAGATATCAACATCGAGGAGAAGGCCCGGCTGGATGTGGTAAGGGTTGATCATGTAGTCAAAGCGCTGGAATTCCTTCTCGAGGAAGGAGAGTCTGTCTTCAAGCACGCGGCGCTGAATCGGGTACTGGTACGAGTACATGCTCTTGAGCTTGTCGCGCATGAGGATGAGTCGGTTCTTTACCTTGTCCTTCTCATAGATGTAGGTGCAGTTGAGGCTCTCGACATCGGTCTCTGCAGGCTTGACGAAGGAAATCTCGTCCCAGACCTTCGCGATGTCTTCATAGAGCGGCTCGCCTGAGCGTTCCTTGATGCGCTTGCGTATCTTGCTCTTCATGATCTTGGCCAGATCATTGTAGTCAGAAATGCGCTTGAGGAACTTGGAGTCCTCGTACATCATGTCGAGCACGTCCCAGAGGTGCTGAACCTCAGTCTCGAAACTGGTGATCTGCACATCATAAGCCTTACGCTCTTCAATGAGTTGTGCGTTGTCGTAGTACTGGAGGCGAATCTGGTACCGCTCGTCCGGGAGGTGGGCGGTGTCGGTGTCTTCGTACTCACGGATATAGAGCAGGCGGGCGTTCTTGAGGTTTTCTATGTACTGGTAACCCATCTTGGAGGTATCGAGGATCGAGGTTATCGAGTTGACGGCGGTGTTGAAGCCGCGGTTACGGATATTCTCGATATCGATTATCTTCTTGAGGTTTTCGCGGACATTGAGCTGGACAAAGGTAGTCGGATCAATCTCTGCACGAAGATCGCTGAGCCTGTCCATCAAGTCCTTGGCGATTACTGAGAATCGCTTTGATTTGATGTTCTCGGCGTCGTCGTCGGTGTGATCCTTTACCTTCTTCATCCTCTCGAAAATGATCTCGGTATCGTTGAGTTCTTCCTTGCCCTCGTCGACCATCTGGTCCTTGAGGAGTTCGATATCCTTGTCGATCGTATCGATGATGTGCTTGGAGATCAGGTCCTTGATGACATACTCAACCGTTACCTGATAGTGGAAGATCGGGCTGATGAGCTCGGAATCGAGGATGTTGACTGAAAGCTTGACGTCTGCAACCGTCTTGGGCTTGTAGGTGTTGTCCTTGAAGGCGCACTTGACGACAGAGTAGGCGTTCTCGCCGCGGATGAACGCGCCGACATCGGTTTTCTGCCTGAGCAGCGAGTTGGTCAGGTTTTCCAGCTCGTTGACGCCGCGCTGAATGTGGCCCTGAAGGTGGCCAAACATGTTGACCATGGATTTTTCAATCTCGCCCGTATTGAACTTGTCTGCACCGCCTACCTGATCAAGGAGCTCGGAGATCTCCTTGGGGGTATACCGGGCCAGGCTCTTCATTTCTTCCTTGTCTATGAAGTTACGGACCTTCTTCACCATTTCGTCTTCTGTGGTGACGATATAGCGGTTGAACATATTCTGGTAGTTCTGGTTGAAGTAGTTGTACACCTTCTCCTTGAGGCCGCCCATGACGTCGAGGCGCTCGAGCACCTCTTTGGGAAGCCTGGAGTTGATGTGGTGGATGACCTTGTTGGTCTCCTCGTGGAGAAGCTGGTCCACTTCCTTCTGCTGGTCGCGGTTTTCCTGCGCCAGAGAATTGCGTGAGCCTACAGCACTCGGCTTCTCGGGATGGTAGACATTAGGACTCTTGGGAAGGTCTATAGCGCCCATGGTAGTTCTCCTTAGGTATCGCGGAATCTGATACCTTGCTATACTACCCTTATATAGAAAAATGTAAAGCCTCAAGACCATTTTTTACCTCGAGATTTTTACATTTATATAGAAGATTTCATCGCGATACCAGTTTTGACTTGCAAATAGGTTAAAAATGGGCAATGCTGTTTTCTGGTAATAAGTTAACGATAGAAGGCAATATGACGAGACGGGCCATACAAGTATTCATACTCGTAACAGCACTTGCGGGGCTCCATGCGGAATCCCGGTCGGCAAACGTTGATTTCATGTTGCTCGTCGATACTTCCCTGTCGATGGCGGATTGCATCGCGGATGCCAGAAAATACGCAGCCGGTGAAGTGATCGGCAGGCTTGTCGAGCCTGGCGACTGGGTTTCCATCATGCGGTTTTATGGAAAATCCGAGGTTGTCTGGCAGGGCGATGTTACGAGTCAGGACGATATTGCAGCGATGGTGAGAAGCCTCAATGACCTGAAGGCTGATGGCAGATATACCGACATCGGCTCGGCGCTCGATTCAATGGAAACACTGCTTGCGGAACGCGGAAAACCCGATCGCCCAAAGTACATCCTGCTCCTCACCGACGAGCGACAGGAAGCCCCCAAAGAGAGCGAGTACTATTCGCCAACGTATACACCGCGACACAGACTGCTCGAATATGTAAAAAAAGTCGACATGGGACAGTTCAGGGTAATAACGATAGGCTATGGATTATC
>CAXZAJ010000236.1:0-6643 GCA_964293355.1 uncultured bacterium | reverse complement strand
TCCCGCCTCCACCGGCAGGCCCCCAAGGCCCCCGGACACACCTCCAACAAACAAGAAGTATACCCTCTGGTCCCCACAAGGTGCCGCCGGGGTGAGTCCCCCCACTTTCGCTTTTTTTTTCGGACTGGAAGCCTGCGCGGCACCGGACCATAGCCGATCAGCCATCTGTCAGGGCGTACACACATACCAGGCAGCGTATGGGCCTACCCTGACAACGTTCAACTCTTTGAACACTGACCGCAGTTCGTCCTGCACAGTCTGAATGAAGTTGAAATAGTCCCCACCTTCGGCATACTCGATGATGCTGGTCAGAAGCCGCCTGTCAGCCGTGTAGTCATGAAAAAGCACCACCCCGCGGGACAGGCGCTTGGCCTCATGGAACAAGGCAAGCCGGGCTTCTGCCTTGAGACCGTGGGCTACATATGCCGCACTGACAAGGTCGAAACTATGGTCAGCGTAAGAAAGCCCCTCCAGTACATTGGCTACCGCGCAGGGTACGCCCCTGCGTCTGGCCTGGGCAACCATGCCATTCGCCACGTCGACGCCCTGGACCTGCCAGCCATCGGCCCTGAGTGCATTGGTAAAGGCTCCGGTACCGCAACCGATGTCCAGTGCCAGTTTTCCCGCGGGATCTGGCAGTGCGAACCGGCCACGTTCAAAGCACGTTGCATACGATCGGGTCTGCCCCGCGAAAAACCATGCGTAGGGTATCGATATTCGGTCGAACAAGCGGGCGTGCCGCTCGCTGTGATTCATTGAGAACCTCATTGCAAATCCTGCAGGGTCGGAATAAAACGCTGGTTGGACTCGCTGGACAGCAATGCAAACAGCTTCTTCATCGCCTTCCAGGTCCTGGTCGTCGCCTGCAGCTTCATGACCTTCTCTATGAATTCCGTCGAGCGGCGGGAGGACTCGTATCCCGAACCGTAGTATGAATACACGGCCTTGCCGATTACTGCATGTTCGTCGACACCGTTCATGGTCTCCATCAGCATGGCGACGTCCTCGCGGGCGGGTTCGTGGGTCAGGATCGTAACGAAGAGCTTGTCCTCATCTCCCCGGTCAGCCAGGGGATGCGCGTCGACCATGGCGCGGAACTCCTCCTGAGTCAGGAGTACCAACCCCCGGTCGCTCCTGAAAGCGTGCTTGAGCTCATAACCGATCTCCGCTTCCATCTTCCTGCGGTTATTGTCTACCGCCTCGAATGCCGCATCGCCAGTTTCAGGATCAATCCTGATGTTCCTGTGGCCGATATAGGACAGGATCCTGCGCAAGCCTTCCGCCGTTACCGGAAGATTACCCTGCGTCGTGAGCGATTCCCCGCTACGGAGCAGGAGTACGTAGCCGCTCACTGCAATACCTCTACGGGAAAATCGGAGCTGACCATTTGGAGCAGGCTCGAATGATGCTGCGCGACTTGCCTCAGAGCCCAGGTATCGCGGGTTATCCACCTCGTCATCTGGGCATTGCCCTTGGCCATGGTAGCCTCGTTGAGCCTGATGGCTTCATCGACATCGACCCAACGTGGCGTGAACCCCAGTTTCGATTCATACGTATCCAGCTGCTGTTCCAGCCGCTCGGCCGAAACCGTTACGAGGTAATACGACGAGCGCATCGTGAACAGTTCCAGTTGTCGTTCCTTGGGGCGATCGTACTCGATGACCTGGCCCACCTTGGCCACGATGCGGTTTACGAGGGAGCCGGTTTCCTCGCGGACTTCCCGTACCAGGCCCGCCTCCATCGATTCGTTCCGTTCCACCCCGCCGCCTGGAAACTTGTACTCATCGCAGGAAGGCGAGTAGATCATGAGCATCGAATCCCCGTCCAGGATGATTGCCCGCGCGGCGATGCGGATAAAGGCGCGACCCGACAGGTTCAGGTTCGCGGAATGAAATATTTCGTGCTCGAACAGCATGGGTGAAGCTCCTTTGGAATAGCTCCATAGTATAGAGGAAATACTCCGCTTTCGATACCGCCCCGTTCGTTGGCATACGCAATCCGAACAGGATATACTGTGAAGCATCGTTACCCGGGAGGCTGTATGAGCATTACCTTGATCATCGTGGGCGGAATCGTGATCGTGACACTTATTGCAGTGGTCGGGGACAACCTTACCAAGTCAAAACAGTCGGCAGACCCTTCCGCGATCCGCGAACTCAAGGACAGGATATCCGCACTGGAGCGCGAAGCCAGCGAGCGGGACGCCAAGCTGGCCAGACTGGAAGGCGAGATATCATTTACCACGAAGCTGCTTGAAGACAGGCACGATACGGGCAAGCAATAGTCCCGTAGCGCACCTGCATCAGAACCTACAGTTCGTACCGTTCTCCATATTGCACTATCCGCACGTCCTTGAGTCCCTTGCTTTCCAGGAATTTTTTCTGGGCCGTAGCTGATTCGTCTTCACCATGGACCAGGAATACGGTCTTGAGCGACGAAAGGTTCATCCGGCTCATCCAGTCCCAGGTCTCCTGATAATCGGAGTGAGCGCTGAAGGCCTTTATTTCCTCAACCTTGGCCTTGACCTTGAACAGGTCGCCATGGATGCGCACTTCTTTCTGGCCATCGCGGATGCGTCTGCCCAGCGTGTCAGCCGCCATGTAGCCCACGACGAGTATGGTATTCCGCGGGTCAGAGATGTTGTGGATAAGGTGGTGCTGTATACGGCCAGCCTCACACATGCCGTCCGCCGACATGATGACCGCTGGCGTATCCAGTCTGTTGAGCATCTTTGAGTCATCGACGCTCGTGGAAAAATGCAGCTCGTTGAAGCCAAAGGGATTGTCGTGGTGCTTTATGAACGCCTCGTTGGTCTCGTTGTCAAAGCACTCGGGATGCACCATGAAGATGCTCGTCGCATTGACCGCCATGGGAGAATCCACCCAGATGGGTATCTTGGGTATGCGCCCCATATCCACCAGCATATGGAAGTAGTAGATCAGCTCCTGGGTCCGCTCAATGGCGAACGCGGGGATGATGATCTTGCCACCACGCTTGACCGTGTCGTTGACTACCTGGGCAAGACGCTCCATGGCGTCTACCGTGGTCTCGTGGCGGCGGTCTCCATAGGTGCTCTCGACGATCAGGTAGTCCACCGGATCCATGAGTTCCGGGTCGCGGATGATGGGCTTGTCAGGCCGCCCGAGATCACCCGAGAAGCCTATCCGTACCGTGCGGCCATCGGCATCGGTGGCTGTCACATGGGCGGTAGCGGAACCGAGTATGTGCCCGGCATCGCGGAACTTCAGCCTGACGTCCCTGCTGACCTGGATGGGCCGCTCGTAGGACACCGTAACGAACTGGCTCGTAGCTTCCACGGCATCCTGCTCGTTGTACATAGGCTTCCAGTTGAAGGTTGCACCCTTCTTCGCGGCCTGTTTGCCCAGGTATTCCGCGTCCCTGGACTGGATGCGGGCCGAATCCATCATGATGAGGTTGGCCAGGTCCCTGGTTGCGGGAGTGGAATAGATGTTGCCCTTGAAACCGCGCTTTACGAGGAGCGGAAGGAGGCCACAATGGTCGAAGTGCGCGTGGGTCAGGATGACCGCATCGATGGACTCGGGGTCGCGCACCAGCGCCCTGTTCTTCCTGTCACACTCGTCGCGCTTGCCCTGAAAAGCGCCGCAATCGACGAGGTACCTGGTACCGTCGATGTCCAGGACATGTTTTGAGCCCGTCACTTCGCGTGCGGCGCCCTCTGAATACAAGGTAATTGCCATGCGGACAGGATAGGCCGATTCCTGCCTCCCGGCAAGCTTTTACATGAAAAACACGGCCGATCCCGCCACCGCGAGCACGGCACCGGTTATTTCCATGAGCTTGACCTTCTGCTTGAAGACGAAAATCGCGGGAAAAATGATCATGATGGGCGACAGGCCTATGAGCGTGCTGACGATGCCTGCCTGGGTACGCTGGGCAGCGAACAACGACAGGGTGACGCCAAGAAATGGCCCGAAAATGGCTCCATAGAAGGTTGGCTTGAGCCCTTCCGCATCCTTGAGGGCAGCCTTCAGGTTCTTTCCCTTTTCGAACAGAAGCGATGCGACGCCAAAGCCGACAATGGCCACCATGACTCGAATCTGGGTGCCTGATATCGGATCGTAACTGCCGATACCCTTCTTGGTGAATATCATGCCTACAGACTGGCCGATCGAAGCCAGTAGCGCGAACAGGTAGCCCCGCTTGTCCTCCCTGCTCATCGCGCCAGTGCTTTTTGCATCGCGTCGTCCGAGCACCGCGATGGTGATGCCGATGACGACCAGCGTCATGCCCATGAGTCCCCGAGACCCCAGGTCTTCACCCAGGAACAGAAAGCCAAGGCCAGCCGTAACGGGCGGCGAGAGCGCCAGGAACAGCAACGTTATCCGCGAACCTATCGTCTTGTAGGCGGTAAACAGGAATATGTCGGAAATGACGAAGCCGATGAGCCCGGAGAGCGACAGGAAAATCCAGGCTTCCCGTGGCGCATCCAGGGGCAAGGGCATGCCACGGAAGATAGCCCCGAAGGCCGCGAGCAGGCCGAACGCAAAAACAACCTTATAAAAATTGACGGCGAGCACGCCGATACGCTTGGTAGCCTTTTCAAAGTAAATGGCCGAGGCCGTCCAGCAGATGGCCGTGCCGAATGCCGCTATTTCACCGATTCTTTGCATGGTGGCACGACTATATACGCGGCGGGAGCCCATGGGAAGCACCTGCCAGCATTTGACAATTCGTATCCCTGAACCTATGTTTTTAATTGAGGGGGAACACATGGCAGTCATATGCGTAGCACGCGAGTTTGCGGCCCTTGGCGACGAGACGGTTCATGAACTGGCCAGGATGTCGGGGTACAAACCAATAGACAAGGAGTACATCGAGGCCAAGATGACTGAACGGGGCATCTCGCCCGAGGTACGCGCAAAGTATGACGAGAAAAAGCCGGGCTTCTGGGCTTCGCTTTCCCAGGACAGGGACGACTATCTGCACTTCCTGAAGACGGTGCTCTTCGAGGAAGCGGCACAGGGAGACTGCATCATCTCAGGCCGCGGCGGATTTGCCATATTCGCTGGTGTTCCCGGGGTGCTGTGCATAAAGCTCGTTGCACCGCGTGAAAAACGGCTTGAGCGCATCCGCGCCAGATTCCAGTGCGACGACAAGCGCGCCGAACAACTGCTCAGGCAGAATGACCACGACAGGCGCGGTTTTCACGACTACTTCTTCGGCGTAAACTGGGAAGACCCCGTTTTTTTCGACCTCACCATAAATACCGGCAAGGAGCATCCTGCCACCGTAGCGCGCATTATCGACCAGCTCCGTACTCTGGTCATCACCGCGGAAAATGAGAAAGCCTGCATGGCAAAGATGGTCGACCTCAAACTCGGCCAAGCCATAATAACAGAAATCGTATATACGCGCCGCATACCGGTGCACTTCGTGGAAGCCGACGTAAAAGGCACCAAGGTGACGCTGCACGGCGTGGCCAATACACAGAGCGCCATAGATGCAGCTACAGCAGCCGCCAAGGCCGTACCCGGCATCGAAGTCGTCGAGAATGCCATCCAGATAGTCCAGGAATTCGCCGTCATGCCATAGAAAAGCACAAAGAAGAAGGAGAAGATAGGAATTTTTAGCACAGAGACACAGAGAAGACGAGGTAGGAAAGAATTTAGGCAAGAAAAGATAGGAAAATTGGGCACAGAGCCACAGAGAAGATGAGGAAGAGGGAGAAAGAAGAAAGCGAGGGAAATTAAAACCCCTTTTTCTTCTTAATCCTTCACTTTTCCCTCATCTTCTCTGTGTCTCTGTGCGAAATTCTTAGTCTTTCTTCAGCCCTATACTTCTCGTCCTATCTCATCTTCTCTGTGTCTCTTTGCCAAATTTCCTAATCTTTATTCCTCGTCTTCCTCTGTGTCTCTGTGCCTCTGTGGTATGTATTCATCGTACAGGCTTTTATACCAGGGCGGGGTTGGGGTAGTATGGGGGGATGACGTACATTACAGGGTTTCATGCGATGGAGGAGCTGGTGCGCTCGGGCAAGGCCAAGGGCGCCACGCTGCTGGTCTCTACCGCGGGGCCGCGCATCAAGAAGATAATCGAGCAGGCGGAGAAATCCGGCCTGCACCCCAAAACCGTATCCGCCCGCGAACTGGATTCGGCCGCCCCCGACAACCGAGGCGCGGCCATACTCGTAGAAGAGGCACCAGGCAGCGTTGAGCTTGATCTGGAATCGTGGCTGGCGCGCGGCGTTCCCGAGCGGGCCATGGTCGTCATCCTGGACCATATTGAAGACCCGCACAACCTCGGCGCTATCCTGCGCTCAGCCGACGTATTCGCCGCTGACCTCGTGATAATGCCCGAGCGGCGGGCAGCCAAGGAAACCGACACCGTGGCACGCGCATCCGCCGGCGCAGTGGCCTACGTACCGCTGGCGACGGTGGCCAACCTGGCCCGCGCCGTGGAGCAGCTCAAGGAAGCAGGCTTCTGGACCTACGCGGCCGACATGGGCGGACAGAACCTGCCCGAGGCCGATCTGGCAGGCCGTGTCGCCATCGTACTGGGTGCTGAAGGTTCGGGCGTCTCCAGATTGCTCAAGGAGCGCTGTGACGGGGCACTGTCCATACCCCAGTTCGGCCATGTTGACTCGCTCAACGTCTCGGTGGCA
>CAXZAJ010000235.1:0-6657 GCA_964293355.1 uncultured bacterium | reverse complement strand
CCTGCCCGACGAGCAGGTTGATGTTGTTCGGGAAGTACTGCGTCCGGTCGAAGCTTTCAAAGCCGTCAGCGACGAGGTTTTCCGAGAGCTTCAGGTCGGCAAGCAGGTGCTCGTGCATCGCAATGCAGTTCCGCGAGAGGCGCTCGACACGGTTTTGGATGCTCGCGATGGAGCCGGTCAGGTGCCGTGCGATGGAGCTGACACTCTCGCCCTGGCTGGCCGCGCGGTGGATTTCCCGCAGGTCGAAGAGGCGCTTGGTGTAGTAGTCGACGGAGAAGGTGCGCTCGGAGAAGCCCTTGCCGCAGGCCAGGCACTTGAACCGATGCACGTTTCCAACGACTTTTGTATGGTAGGAACCCACGTGTTTCCAGTGCCCGGTGTAGGCTTCGGACTCGTCGAAGTGGTGGCCGCAGTCGGGGTTGGGGCAGAAGGATGGAACCATGAAGTACCTCCACCATGGCTACGCCGGAGCGAGCACAGGCGCTTGCGGTGTGGACACAAGGTTCGATGTACTAATAATATTTTAAGAAAATCTGGCCTTGACGGGGGTAAATATGGCCTATATTCTAAAAAAGTCCGGCGTTGCCGGTGACAGTGGCAGGCGCTTCCGGAGTGCCTGTTTTTTTTTGTTCGTGGAGCAATAAAAGTATGATACCCAAGTATTACCAGCGGATCCTGCTTCTGGCTTTGTTTGCTGTATTTGCTCAGGCAATGACCGCCCAGGAATCCGCTTCCGAGGCTCCCCGCCTGGCACTTCTCATAGGAAATGCGGCCTATGAGGGCAGCGCCGCGCTAAAAAATCCGGTCAACGATGTTGAAGACATGGCTGCCGTGCTTTCTAGCATCGGCTGGAAGACTCGTACGGTTGCCAATGCGGACAGGCGGACCATAGGGCGGGCTTTGACGGCCTTCCGTGAAGAGCTCATTGCCAATCCCGGTACCATCGCCATGTTTTTTTATGCCGGTCACGCCATGCAGATTGACGGTACCAATTATTTGTTGCCGGTCAATACCGCGTTCGATACGGTAGACGATGTTAAGCTTGATGCCATCCCGGTAACCCAGGTTACCGATGCGATACAGGCCGGCTCCGCGGTCGTGTCGCTCATGATCCTCGACGCCTGCAGGGATAATCCCTTCGCTAAGAGCATGACCCGGTCGCTCGGCGGTACCCGCGGTCTGACCGTGGTCCAGAGCGCCGGGGGGCTCAAGGGCTCAGCCATACTGTTCTCCACGAGCCCCGGTGACGTTGCTCTGGATGGTACCGACCGCAACGGCGTGTTCACGGCAGCCTTGCTGCGTCATATCGACAAGGGCCTCAAACTGGAAGACCTGTTCCGGCTGGTCAATGCCGATGTCCGCAAGGCTACGGGCGATGCCCAGAAGCCCTGGATCAACGCCAGCCTTTCGGCCGACCTGTTCATGGTCTCCGACAGCATCAGGCAGCAGCGTGAAGCAGAAGCTGCCCGTTCTGCCGCTACCCTGGCAGCGCAGGCCGAGGCGGCCAGGGCGGCGGATCTCGCCAGGGCCGTTGAGGCCGCGCGGCTTGCTGAACAGCAGCAGAACGCCGTGAAGCTGCAGCAGTCAGAAGCCGCGCGGCTTGCAGAACAACAGGAAGCCGCGATCAAGCTGCAGCAAGCTGAAGCTGCCAGACTGGAGGATCAGGCCAGACTGGCAGCGTTGACCCGTGAAGCCGAACAAGCCAAAGCCGAGGCGGCGGGGCTCTCGCAACTCGGGGTGGATTCCAGCAAGGTGCAAACCAGCCTTGAGGAAGCCAGGCGCCTGCTTGAAGAAACCAGGAAGCTGCAGTTGAGCGGCGGCGTCCAGCTAGAGGAAGCCAAAATGTATGCCGCCAGGCTCACTAAAGACCTGCAGGGCCTCAGGACAGTTCGCGAGCTCAAGGCATTTACCTTTGATGATACGCTTCTCATGCAGCTGGATAATGATCAGAAGATCAAAATTTATACCGCCGCCAAGAAGAATTCAGCCCTGCTGTATGCCGGTATGAATTTGTTGCCGAGTCTGGGCAGCTTCAACCAGGGCAACTCAGCTCATGGCTTGTACCAGCTTGGCTCGATCGCGGCATTCCTGGGAGCTGCAGCCTGGACCTCCTCATTCGAAAATGATGAAGATATAGGACCGCTCGGGATGCTCTTCTGGTTGAGCGGTGCCAACTTGATCGTAAGCTATGGCAGCGGATTCGTTGCTCCCTTCATATATCAGGGCAATTTCAACAAGGGCGTACAGCAAGGCCTCATGTACGAACCCTGAGCCTGCCAGGAGGGCGACCAGATGGTGTAGCCGCCGTATTGCGCTATCATTGCTGGGGCGGGTATCATCGACCGCATGAGAGGCATCATAGTCGCCGCCGGTTACGGCACCCGCTTCCTTCCGGTCACCAAGACCGTGCCCAAGGAAATGCTCCCCCTCATCAACAAGCCTTCAATCGCCTTCGTCGTCGACGAATTCGTCGCGTCGGGCATCGAAGACATCATCATCATCACGAGCCGCCGCAAGAAGGCGCTCGACGACTACTTCGACCACGAGGCCGAGCTGGAAGCCGTCTTCGCGCGCGAAGGCAAGGCCGACAAGGCCGCGCTCATAGCTCCGCCCAAGGCGCATATCTCGTTCGTGCGCCAGACCGAGATGCGCGGCACGGGCCACGCCCTCTTGCAGGCCGCGCCGTTCCTCGGCGGCGAACCCTGCGTCGTTGCGTATCCCGACGACCTGCATTTCGGCGAGCGGCCGCTGGCCCGCCAGCTCATCGACGTGTACGAAAAGACCGGCCACTGCGTGCTCGCGGCAGTCCACGACCCGGGCGACGTATCGCGCTACGGCGTCATCGACCCCGCTCCGGACGGCACGGGCGTCAGGGGCTTCATCGAGAAGCCGCCGAAGGGCCGCGAACCCAGCCACGAGATATCAATCGGCCGCTACCTGTATACCCCGGAGTTCTTCGACCTCCTCGCTGAGGGCTGGAAGAAGCACTCGGGCGGCGAGTACTACCACATCTATGCCTTGGACAGGATGATCGCCGCCGGCAAGGTCTCCTGGAAGGGCATCGAGGGCCAGCGCCTTGACACCGGCGAGCCCAACGGTTACCTGGAAGCCATCCTGGAATACGCGTGGGCAGACCCCGCCTACCGCGCCGTCGTCGAGCGTTTCGTCGCCAGCCGGAAATGAGCGACCGCCCCGCGTCCGCCGGGCCGGCCGACGCGGCCGGAGCCGTCGGCTTGCTGGCCGTCCACCACGTGGCCGCCATCTGCTCCGATTACGCAGTGTCCAAGCGGTTCTACACCGGGACGCTCGGACTGTGCGTCGTGGAAACCTGGCGGCCGGAGTCCGGGTCGTGGAAGCTGGATCTGTCGCTGGCCGGCCGCTTCGTGCTGGAGCTGTTCTGGTTCGGAGACCGGCCGCCCCGTCCGGACAAGCCGGAAGCCCTGGGCATCCGGCACCTAGCTTTCGAGGTGGCCGACGTATGCGATGGCGCGGCGGCCCTTGAGTCGCGCAGCGTTCTGCTGGGGCTGTACGAGAGGTGAGAATCCGGTGTTTTTAGAATGTATGATATATAAATATATTTAAATATAAATCATAAGTTGCGTCGCTTGAGCCGGGCGTTGAAACAAGATAAATCATGTCAGAACCGAGTCAAGTTGAAACAGTTGTTTGATGTCATCAAAAAATTACATTCCAGCATGACAAAAATAACTATAAGTTCACCGCCTTTCACTTTCGGCAATCAGTACTACGACACTCTCTTTTACCTGTAGCCTGACGGCAAAGGTAACATAGAGCCGCGTAGTATTGATCTACTCTGAGGAACTCAGGGGAGGACAACCCGGAATCCGTAACTGGTGGAGGATCTGGAGTAAGGAAGGCCACTGCCCCGGTAAATAAAGGGTAAGCTATCCCGGTCGCTGATCCTGCTTCCTCCGCGCAAGACTTTATAAACGCGCGAAGCGGCACCTCTATAATCCGTCAGAATTCCGGTTGGAAACGCTCCATGCCAATCCCAGCACCATTCAAGCACGTTCCCGCTCATATCGTACAAGCCAAGCTCGTTTGCGACTTTACTTCCCACCGGATGGGTCTTGCTACTGCTGTTCGTGTTATACCAAACATAGTCGCCGATAGAATTGCTCCCCGTGCTTCCCGCGAAGGCCTTGGTATACCCGGTGGTGTTTACCCCACTGCCGGTATAACCATAGCTCCTGTCACTCGTGGCTCCCATGGCCGCCCATAACCATTCCATCTCTGTCGGAAGTCTATAGCCGTTGTTGGTCCAGGTTACCGTCGCTGCATTCCAATCGGCATTGTCAGTCGTTGGAATGCTCGCATAGGTCAAAGTACTGAAGTCTACTCCATTCACGCTGTACACCGGAGTCAGCCCCTCGGCCAGGCTAAGCTTGTTACAAAACGCGATGGTGTGGTAAGAGTTGATGTACGTTACCGGATCGGTAGTACCAGAAGAATAGGCTGTCTGGTTCTCGATAACCACAGGATCGGTACCAATTATCGTTTGGAACTGTTCCCGGGTGATCTCATGCTGGCTCATACGGAAAGAGTGGCTGATTATACTGATGTTCGTTGAAGTTGTGTCGCGCTGGAAACTACCCGCGGGTACCGTGATAAAGGTCAGCGACTGCCCGTCCGATGTAATTGCGGAAATAATGAGATCATAGCTGGCACTCACTGCTGCATGGGTCTTCGTTGCTGTTTTACTTGCGGTGATTACAGTAGTGCCCACTGCTACCAAGGTAACTTCCCCAGTACTGGTGTTAACAATCGCAGTGGCTTCGGCGCTACTTGAGAAGATTATGGTTCCATCGCCAACGCCACTCACCGTGTTGGTATAATTGCCGCTGCCAATTTGCCTGGTTACGCTTGCTCCATCGGTAAATACAATAGTAGAGGGAGTTAATTCCAAGTCTGGATCCGATTCTGATGTTGTGGGATTGGGACAACCTATTACCAGAATGCCCAGGATCGCTACAGATAAAAAAACTTGTGTCATTTTCTTCATTGTCATTCTCATTTTAAGGTATCCTTGGTTTACACCAATTCGCAGGTTGAGCATTGCTAAAGCGCAAAGTGCAGAGCTTAGGGGCGGACAACTCGGAACCCGTAAGTAGAGCTCTGGTAGTACGGAGCGTGGCTGCCCCGGGTAGCGACGGTACAGTCAGAATCACCGCCGAGGTAACTGCCACCGCGCCTGATGCGGTACGTGCTGCCCGAAGTGGCTCCCCGGTAGTCAGTCTGGGCAGTAGTCGGGTAGTCACCATTCAGGTCCCAACACCATTCCCGAACATTGCCACTCATGTCATAGAGGCCCAGTTCATTAGGCGCTTTGGTGCCTACGGTATGTGTAGTACTGCCTGAGTTAACATGATTCCAGGCTACATCACCTAGTGTGTTCGACCCAGCATACGTTAAGTTTTTGCTGCTATTTCCTCCCCGCGCCGAAAATTGCCACTCCGCTTCCGTAGGTAAGCGATAGCCATTGGCACTCCAGTTGGCGGTAACCGTCGCTGAAGTAATAGGATACCCAGTAACTGGTGTGCGACCAGTTATGGTGTAGACCGTAGTTAAACTTTCATTCGTACTCAGCTTGTTGCAGAACTCTACGGCATCGTACCATGTCACCATCTCAACGGGGTTACTGGTTACGCTAGCGTGATTGCTAGGGTCGATAACACTCATCACCGCGGCGTATTGTTCTCCCGTAATCTCATGCTGGCTAATGCGGAAACTGCTGACTGTCATATTCGCAGTGCCGTTGTTGAAACTGCCACCGGTGACTGCCATTATGTTTCCAATAGTTCCTGAGACAATTGCTGCTGTGGCCGGGAACACCGCCGTGACTACCCCGGAGCTCACCGCATTCGTGTCACTTATGGCACCTGCGACAGTAAAGAAATTTGCTGCCACACCTGTCAAGGTGTAGCTTGCTCTGGCCGTCAGTGTAATAGTCGCGGTGTAGACCGTAGAAGCCGTAAAGGTTACAGGCGCGTCTGACCAAGCAACGGTGCCTGCATACTGTGCAGTCTCAGTTATGGTCGTAACCGGTGTTGCTCCAAGAACAGGTGTGGGAACGCCAAGGATGGCAGCAATATTGATCACTGAATCTTGACTCGCTCCCGTAGCCGGGAACACAGCCGTGACTACTCCAGAGTTCACTGGGTTCGAGTCGCTTGTGGCCCCTGCAACCGTAAAGAAATCCGCTGCCACGCCATTCAGCGTATACCCTGCTTTGGCCGTCAGCGTGATGGTAGCGGTGTACATTGTGGAAGCCGCAAAGGTCATAGGTGAGCCGTTCCAGGCAACGGTTCCCGTGTACTGGGTTGTCTCCGTGATCGTCGTCACTGGGGTGCTCCCGAGTAAAGGCGTGGTAACACCAGGAATTGCAGCCAGGGTGATTGCTGTGTCTGTTGCTGGGGTTGCTGGGGTTGCTGGGTTAGGACAGCCCAGCAATACGATGGCCGTCAGTGCTACCATTATCGGGAATAGTTGCTTAGTTCTCATCTTCATACTCCTTGCACTTTGATACGTGCATTACTGCACATTTTCTATATTCATCATTTCTGCATTTTTCTCTTTCAAAAACACATTCCGGTGTTCCCTATTGGTACAAGCAACAAGCTGCTACCCGAATTTTAC
>CAXZAJ010000234.1:0-6701 GCA_964293355.1 uncultured bacterium | reverse complement strand
ATGTCGGTTTCCTGTTCCAGAACTACGCCCTGTGGCCGCACATGACGGTGGAGCAGAACATCTCCTTTGGCCTCGAGAACCTGAAGTGGGACAAGCAGCGCATCCGCGCCCGCGTCGATGAATTGCTGGCAACGCTTAAAATATCGCAGTTCGGCAAGCGCTACCCCAGTGAATTGTCTGGAGGCCAGCAGCAGCGCGTCGCCATAGCCCGCACGCTGGCTACCGGCCCCAAGGTGCTGTTCATGGATGAACCGCTTTCAAACCTGGATGCCAAGCTGCGCACGGAGATGCGCGCGGAACTGAAACGTCTCCACATGGAGACCGATTCCACCTTCGTGTATGTAACGCATGACCAGCTGGAGGCCATGACCCTGTCAACGAAGACCTGCCTCATGAAGGAAGGCCTGCTTCAGCAGTACGCTCCCCCTCTGGAGGTGTACCACAGCCCCGCGAACATTTTCGTAGCCGATTTCGTGGGCAGCCCCACGATGAACTTCATTGAAGGCTTTGGCAAAAATGTAAACCTCGACGAGATCAAGCTGGCTGTTGGTGGTCTCAACCTCATATTCACGCCCGTATCCGGCAGCATAACGCTCCGTGACGACCAGGCGATAATCCTGGGCATACGGCCCGAGTACATACCGATCCATGAATCGGGGCATGGAAAGGCACGGGTATACTCAACGTTGCCATCAGGCATGGAGACTGTCGTCAAGATCCAGGTAGGCAATCAACAACTGACTTCCGTTGTATTCGGGGCTATCGATTTCAGAATAGATGGTGAGGTCCTGTTCGACTTTGCGGGCGACGATTGCATCATCTTTGACAAGGAAACCGGCATGAACCTCGCGTACGGCCGGCTGACGATACTATAGCATTGCGTATGGCAGGCAAACGAAGGATCCTGATTGTCGATGACGAGGCGCACATCGTCGAACTTCTGGCAATGAACCTCAAACAGCACGGATTCGAGACCTGCTCGGCTTCCAGCGGGCTGGAGGTTATGGAACGCGCTGTCGCAGACCAGCCGGACCTGATACTGCTGGACCTCATGCTTCCGGGAATCAGCGGCCTGGAGGCATGCCGGCTCCTCAAAACGGATCTCCGTACAGCAGCCGTGCCCGTCATCATGCTGACGGCAAAGAGCGAGGAGACCGACAAGGTGATAGGCCTGGGCATCGGAGCCGATGATTACGTCACCAAGCCCTTTGGCCTGAGGGAGCTGATAGCGCGCATCGAGGTGGCCCTCAGGCGTACCCAGCCCGTCGCGGGCCTCGCCCCTGCCGTCGCAATCGCCATTGGCCCGCTAACCATAGATGAAGCCGCCCATGAGGCGTTGCTGGAGGGGGGGAGGCTTTCCCTCTCTCCCACTGAATTCGGCATGCTAGCAACCTTGGCCCGTAGCCGGGGCAAAACGGTACGGCGTGTCGAGCTGATGGATCCTGCGGGGCGCTCCCTCGACGTGCACATGCGGAACCTCAGGAAGAAGCTCGGTGATACGGGCGAGCCCGCTGCTTCAGGACCGCGCATAGAAACGGTACGAGGTGTGGGTTACCGCCTGCATGCGTAGGGTTTCAGCACTGCTCGACCTGTTCAATGCGGCCGCCCGCGGTGGCCGGATCGAGGTGGATTCTGCAATCATCCAGGAGCTGGCGTCGATGATCGCCGTCCTGGTGCCCTTGCTGGTCGCCGCGCTTGCCTGGATTTTTGTAGCCAGCATCAGAAGCGTCCGCAAGTCTGGATCACAGGTCCAGCCAGAATCCGGTTCCGGGCTTGAGGCCACGAACAAGCTCCGGAGCCAGCTCGACGAGATGGTCCTCAAGACGAATGATCGCAACAACTACATCAATTCGATATTTTCCTCGATAGAGGATGGCTTCATCCTGGTTGACTCGGGCAACAGGGTGGTGCTCTACAATCCCAAGGCCATGGAGCTTCTGTCGCTGGGTCCTGAAGTGTTTTTTGACCATCTGGGCGAGGCTGTCACGAAAGCCGGACCTGTAGCTGCGGTTCTGGCCGCATGCCGGAGGGTAACCGCAGGAAAAGCTCCGGAGTTCCTGACTCTGGAGGCTGAGGGAGCACGCCTCCTGGATGTGCGGGTCAGCCCCATAGTAGATAAATACGAGGGCAAAACCAATTTCGGATCCCTCGCCGTGGTCAAGGACGTAACAGAGCTCAGGCGGTTGGAGAGCCTCAGGAAAGATTTTGTCGCCAATGTTTCCCATGAGTTCCGCACGCCGCTGACCCTGATTTCCGGGTTCGTTGAAATGTTCAAGCTGAGCAAAAACATACCGGCTGCCGACAGGAAACGGGCCTTCGAGATCATGGAGATAGAAACCGAGCGACTGAAGAGGCTGGTGTCGGAGTTGCTGACCCTGTCTGAAATAGAGAATGAGCTTCCCTATCAGGTAGAAGGCACGATCATTGTAGCTACCATGCTCGATGAGATTGCCGCGACTATGGGTCGGCTCGCTGAAAAGAAGAGGCAGACGCTTTCGTTCGATGCATGCGCCGCCGGACTCATGGTTTGCGGCAACGAGAATTTCCTGTATCTGGCCGTCAAGAACCTGGTGGACAACGCCATCAAGTACACCAAGGAAGGTGGCATGATCAGCGTCCATGCCAGCCTCCATGAAGGTAACGCCGTCCTGACGGTGACTGACACGGGCATCGGCATTCCTTTTGATGAACAGGACAGGATATTCGAGCGGTTCTACCGCATCGAGAAATCCCGTGGATCAGGCAGTGGTGGCAGCGGCCTCGGCCTTGCCTTGGTCAAGGACATAGCTTCCCTGTTCAGAGGAAGCGTCAGCGTTTCCAGCTCTGTAGGCAAGGGGTCGGTGTTTACACTGACCTTGCCCGCAAAGCAATGCGGCGTTTTTGAAAAGGATGGATCGGAATATGGCAACGAATGAACACGACGAGGGGCTTGTGGTGCTTCTGGCGGGGTACCGGTATTCAGGACGGAGCCTGGTGCTGCAACGGCTGGAACTTTCGGGTTATTCCTGTGTGGACAACCTGCCTCCCGGTCTTGTCCTCGGGTACCTGGGACACCGGAAAGGTGTAGGCCGGGGCAAACCCTTCCGGGGAGCCATAGCGGTTGATACTGAAGGCTCTGGGGGGCCAGCCGCTCTGCTGGCGTTGCTCGATGCCCTTGGCGAGGCTGGACAGCGTTTCGCGCTGGTCTTCATGGAGGCCGGAGATTCGGCGCTGCTCGAGCGCATGGAGGCCAGTGATACAGTTGCCGGCACCAGCTCTCCTGATGAACTAGCCGCACAGCGTGAAGCGCTGAGCCTGGTCCGCGCACGGGCTGACCTGATCCTGGACAGCAGCTACATGTCTCCCCTGGAGGAGCGAGACCGCATCATCGCCCTTTCAGAAGGCCGCAGCGGTAAGGTAGAGACGGTCGTTGACATCATGTCGTTCGGTTTCAAGCACGGCGGAGCCTCGGGGGATATCGTCGTCGACGTACGCTTCATACCGAATCCCTACTATGTGGCTGCGCTGAGACCGCTCTGTGGCAAAGATGCCGCCTGCGCTGCGTATGTGCTGGGGCACGACAGCGCCAGGGATACGGTGGAGTCACTGTCACTGCTCCTGCGGGCCATGGCGCCGGCCTATAGCGTCCAGGGCCGGAGCACCCTCAAGGTCCGCATCGGCTGCACGGGCGGCAAGCACCGCTCGGTGGCGATAGCCGAAGCCCTCGCCGCCAGCCTCCAGGGGTGTGGTCTCAAGGCTACCGCCCGCCACCGGGAACTTGAGGCGGGACGGGGCTGAGCATCCCTGTAGAGGCCACTAGTACATCGAACCTTGTGTTTTGAGGTTGGCACCACCTTCGATGGTATGGTTGCATGGCACTTTTCTGGAATTCGCTACTTTCCAGAGTATCGATTTTGGAAAACACAAGGTTCGATGTACTAGTTTTTTCTTGACAGAACCTTGATTCTAACCTATTTATTAAAATAGGTTAGTTAATTAAGTCGAGGCGGAAAAAGCATGAAGGCGCGCGTTGCGGCGGACCTCAAGGAATTCAACCGGATGCTCGTGTACAAGCTCGTCCGGTCCGAGGGCTCCGTATCAAAGACTGAAATTGCCAAGCGCCTCGGCCTGAGCGTTCCCACGGTCATTACCATAATAGAATACTTCATCGGGCTGGGCCTGATGGGCAACGATGGCGAGGCGCTCGCTGCCCTCGGCCGGCGGCCGATGATGCTGAGCCTCAGGGCTACGTCCGCGTACGCGATTGGCGCGGAATACGATGGCGTGCACCTGCGGGTCGGCCTCGTGGATCTCGCCGGGCGCATCCACTCGCTGCGCCGGTCGCCGGCACCTCCCGACCTCGGGTTGCTGCTCGGAAAACTGCTCGCCGACGAGGTCCAGGCACTCGTGCGGGAGTCAGGGCTGTCCGCTGCGTACGTTAAAGGCCTTGGGGTAGGCGTGCCCGGCGTCGTCCATCCGGCCGAACGCTACATCAGCCAGGCGCCGCTCGTCGGCGTCAAGGAAAAAGTGGAATTCGGCACTCTCGTGGCCAGACTCGAGGAGCGGCTCGGCCTGCCGGTCATCGTGGCCAACGACGCCAACGCCGCCGCGCTCGGCGAGCTTGCCGTACGCGGAACCGGACGCCGGGGCGACCTGATTTTCGTCGAATTGGGCCGGGGCGTGGGCGCTGGACTCGTGCTCGACGGCCGCCTCCGGGAAGGCCCGGGTTTCAGCGCCGGAGAGATAGGCTACATGAACTATGACCGCGGGACCGGGCATGCCGCCGCGGGGCCGGGCTGGCTCGAGTCGGCCATGGACCTCGAGGCGTTCTGGGCTGAAGTGGACCGGGATGGCAGGCCCTCGGGCGCTTCAATCGAGCGGGTCGGCAAGCTGCTCGCGCTGGGACTTGCCAACCTGTGCATCGCGCTCGATATCCGCAGCGTCGTGCTCGGCCGTGCCGGCAATGTGAGTTTTGAACCAGCCTTGCTGGCCTGCCTCAGGGCCGAGATAAACCGGCTCTGCCTCTTTGAGGTTGCCTGCGACTTCTCGGTAGCCGCGGAACCCGGTGTTTCAGGTGCCGCAGGCCTCGCCCTCGATGCCTGGCTTCAGGGGGTCTGCGCTGGCTGAACCCGGCACTGTTTCATTTTGTTCTTAAGCGGTGGCTACCGGCCTGTCCGGATTGCCCGCCGTATGGAATACAGCACGAGCGGGGCCGTCCGCGATTCGATGTGACAGGCCGCACGCCAGAAAAGGGGGAGACACATGAAGAGACTCAAGGTACTCGGTATCACGCTGGTAGCGACGATGCTCCTGGCGGCCCAGGCGGTTTCGGCCGCGCCGGTGACCATCACCTACTGGCAGTATTTCTACCAGTCCAAGGTAGACCTGATGAATGATCTGATAAAGCAGTTCGAAGCAAAGAATCCCGACATCAAGGTCGACCAGGTAACCTTCCCCTACGAGAGCTACGACCAGAAGGTGGCCACCTCGATACCGGCAGGCGAAGGCCCGGACGTCATCAACCTGTATTCGGGCTGGCTGCCCATGTACGTCAAGGCCGAGTACATCCAGCCGCTGCCGAAATCGTCGTTCTCCGACAGCTACATGAAGGGCAGCTACTATCCCTTCGTCGTCGATGCCATCAACTTCGGCGGACAGCTGTACTCGGCTCCTACGGCCGTACGGACCCTGGCCCTGATCTGGAACAAGAAACTGTTCCGCGAAGCCGGCCTCGATCCCGAGAAGCCCCCGAGAACCCTCGACGAACTCGCGTCTTTTGCAAAGAAGCTCTCCAAGTACGACGCACAGGGCAACCTTATCCAGGCCGGCCTGACCATGCAGCCGAACGGCCAGGGACACAACTGGATCCGCGATGTGCTGTTCCGCCAGTTCGGCGTCGATCCGTACGACTCCACCGGCCGCAAGGTTACCTACAACAACGCCAAGGGCGTCGCGGCGGTCAAGTGGTACATGGACAGGATCGTGACAGACAAGGTCGGCTATCCCAACTTCACCACGGATGACGTAACCGCGTTCAAGGCCCAGAAGGCCGCCATGACCATAGACGGCTCGTTCCGTATCGCCACGCTCAAGGCCGTTACCGACCTCGAGTGGGGTATCGCTGAATTGCCGTCGCACAACGGCATCCAGTCCAACTTCGCCTCGTTCTGGACGCACTCCATCGTCTCCGGCATCAAGGGCAAGCAGCTCGACGCCTCCGTCAAGTTCCTGCAGTTCATCACCTCTCCGGAGGCGATGGAGCAGTGGCTCGCCAAGGTCGGCGAACTCCCCGCCAATCCCAGGATCGCGGCGGCTCACAAGGATGACCCCATCGTCAGCGTATTCATGAAAGGCCTGTCCTACGCCCACGCCACGGCGTTCGTGGATGAGGCCGGCCAGCGCACGCTCTTCGTCGACATGGTCGACGAGATCAACCTCAAGGGTGCCAAGGCCGAGGATGTCCTCGCCCGGGTAGCTGCCAAGGAACAGAAGATTTTCGACGATTTCTGGAAGAAATACCCGCTTGTGCCCCTCCGTCTGGCTTCCGGGCCGGCTGGAGGGGCCGTCTTAACGGGAGGACTTTGATGACCCTTGCAAAGAAGAAGGCGATGACGGCATACGTCTTCCTCGTCATTCCGCTCATATTCTTCGTAGGAGTCCGCTTCGGCCCTATGCTGTACGCCATGGCCCGGAGCCTTACCGACTGGAGCCTGCTCCCCAAG
>CAXZAJ010000233.1:0-6706 GCA_964293355.1 uncultured bacterium | reverse complement strand
GCATGGACTTCGACGCGGCGGTGGACGGCGGCGTCTTTCCGGTCCGCGTCGAGACGACCGAGGACCCTGACATCGCCGCTTGGCTCGAGCGCGTCATCAGGATACTGCCCGTGGCACAGCGGCCCGCCGACTACAATCCCCTGGAAACCAGGAAGATTGAGGCATCCTGGGTCCGCCGGCTCGGGCGCTCCGGCCGCGATTGCTGGGACGCCATAGTCTCCCGTGATCTGGGCGGGCTCGCGGGTTCCTTCAACGAGACGATGGAAGCCTGGACCGCCATGCTCCCCGGCACGGTACGGCACCGCAGCATAGACGCCGACCTCGAGGGCATCATCGCCGCGTACCGCTCTGAATATGGCGGCGCGCTGTATTCCGGTTGTGGCGGCGGCTACTTGTTCGTGCCCACCGAGCGGCCTGTTCCCGGTTCGTTCGGCATTCGTGTGCGCCGCACCTCGGGCCGCGGAATGGGCCGCGCCGCAGGTCGTAGCGCAGGTCGTAGCGCAGATGGTTCCGCGGGAGGCCGGCGATGAAGCGCGTCTACGTTTCCGGCTGCTTTGACGACCTCCGTTCGGGCGCAGTGCGGTTTCTGGAAGAAGCGAGCAGGCTCGGCCCGGTGACGGTGTTCCTGCGGGACGACGAAGCCGCTCAAAGTCTCCTTGGCCATCAGCCAAAGTTTTCCTTCAGCGAGCGCCGCTATTTCGTGGAAGCGCTCCGCTGGGTAGACCGCGTAGAACCGGTCAGCCGGGATTGTCCTCCCGATGCCCTGCCGGAGTCTGCACTATCAGCTGCGCTAAGCCGTGGCGCTTCCGCCGCGAGGGCCGATGCACTCTGGGCCATGCTCGACCCCGAAGTGTCGGGATTGCCAGGTTGTCCAGCCGCGGAGCGCGCCTCGCCCGGCAAGAATGCGTACTGTCGGGCCAAGGGCCTGGAGCACGCTGTGCTCGGTACCGCTGGGCTTGCTGGATTTCAGGCCGCAGCTCCATCGGGTGTGAACAGGGGCGCCCCCGGAGCCAAAAAAGCCATCGCGACGGGCAGCTTCGACTGGCTTCATACCGGCCATGTGCGTTTTTTCGAAGAGGCTGCCGGCTGGGGCGAACTGACGGTCGGGGTCGGCCACGATGCCAACATCAGGCTGCTGAAAGGGGAGGGGCACCCGCTCGTAGCCGAGGCCGAACGCTGCTACATGGTCGCCTCCATCCGCTATGTTTCTCAAGCGCTCGTCTCTAGCGGCTCAGGCTGGCTTGACGCGGAGCCGGAGATCGCCGTCGTCCACCCGGACCGCTACATCGTCAACGCCGATGGCGACAAGGACGAGAAGCGCAGGTTCTGCGAGGCGCACGGTATCGAGTATGTCGTGCTGTCGCGGGATCCCAAGCCCGGGCTGCCTCGCCGTTCCAGTACGGATCTGCGGGGATTCTGAACGTAGTACATCGAAGCTTGTGTCCGGGCCAAAAAGCCACCGCGCGTAGTACGCTTCGGTCAACGCCCCCTACCATCTATTGTAGCCGAAAACCAAAAAACACAAGCTTCGATGTACTAACTTTTTTCTTGACAGATTTTAAAAGCGGGTTGATCATCCATTCGTCGTTGGAAAACGTTTACCAAGCAGTTTTAGACTAGATGATCACCTTGTGGTCTACTAATTATCGATTGGTAAACGTTTACCGAGTTTTGATGACGGAGACTAAAATGCTGATAGGAATCGCGCCGTGCATAAGTCCCGAGCTCCTCATGGTCCTGGACCGTATGGGGCATGGCGACGAGATCGTGTTGGCGGACGCGTTTTTCCCCGGAGACAGCTGCAACGCCCGCGTCGTCCGGGCCGACGGCATTCGCATGCCGGAACTCCTAGACGGCATACTCGCGCTCATGAACCTCGACGCGTACGCAGAATCGCCCGTGGCGATGATGGCGCCGGTGCCGGGCGACGAGCTTGATCTCGCAGTTGAATCATCGTACCGCGCTGTCATAGACCGGCACTGGCCAGGAACGCCGGCGGTTGAGCGGGTGGAGCGCTATGCGTTCTACGAGCGGGCCCGCAAGGCGTTCGCTGTGGTGATGACCGGAGAAACCGTCAAGTACGGCAATGTGATCCTTAAAAAAGGAGTGGTACCCCTCGCCTGAGGGCGCGGAAACCGCCTTTGACTTTTTAAAGGCCGGCGCCTGGCGTCGACCCGAGTGTTACCTTGTAAGGAGAGCGTCCATGAAGAAAGTGTTCATTCTCGTCCTCGCCCTCACGCTCATCGCCGGCGCGGCCTTTGCCCAGCCCAAGATCGTGATCGGTGCCCTCATCCGCAACCTCGACGAGCAGTTCGTCGCAGATTACGCGGCCAACCTCAAGTCCCTCGCCGCCGCGGCAGGCGTGGAGCTCAAGCTCCTCGACTCCCGCTCCGACCAGGCCACCCAGCTCGACCAGCTCAACACCCTGCTCACCCAGGGCGTCAAGTATTTCGTCATCGTTCCCAACCAGACCGAAGCTACCGAGCAGATGGCAAAGCTGATCAAGGAACAGGGAGGCGGAGCCGCCTTCTCCAACATCCAGCCGTCAGTGGCCGCCCTCAAGGTAAGCAAGAACTTCTTCCTCGCATCATCACCTGAATCTGTAGCCGGCCTCATCCAGGCAGACATCATCGACGCGTACTTCAAGAAGTTCCCAGCCAAGCTCGGTGCCGGCAAATCGATCAACGCGCTGTTCCTGCTCGGCCAGCTCGGCCACCCAGCCCAGAAATATCGCACCGAGGCCGTCAAGTCGGCTCTGGTCGCCAAGGGCTACAAACTCAACGTGATCGCTGAAGACACCGCCAACTGGAAGCCGGACGAGGCCCAGCAGAAGATGGATGCCTGGATAGCCGCCTACAACGGCAAGTTCAACATCGTCATCACCAACAACGACGGCATGGCCCTCGGCGCCGTCGAGTCGCTGCTGACCGCCAAGTACGTCGACGATCCCAAGAACCTCACCAGAGACGTGGACGGTGACGGCACCGTGCTCAAGGTTCCCGTACTCGGCGTCGATGCCACCCAGGTCGCGCTCAAGTCAATGGCAGAAAACAAGCTGTACGCCACCGTCCTCCAGGACGCCGTAGGCCAGGCTTCTACCGCGTTCGAGCTTGCCCTCGCCATGGCGAAGAAAACCTACAAGCCCGGTTTCGTCTCCTGGGGCCTGAAGCCCGAGACCAAGGCCGGTGCCGAGGCTCCCGCCAACGACGCTTCCGTCATCGGCCAGTGCTACCTGGTTCCGTTCAAGGCCGTGACCAAAGAGAACTACAAATCGTTCGTGAAGTGATCGCCGCATACGTGTGATACCGGAAGGCGCGGGAAACCGCGCCTTCCTCTTTACCGAGCTATACGGAGGGGACATGTCTACTGAAACCAATGGGGGATACGTCCTGGAGATGCGGGGTATTTCAAAGAAATTCCCGGGTGTGCAGGCCCTCGACGACGTTACGCTCCGGGTACGGCCCGGCATGGTACACGCGCTGATGGGCGAGAACGGCGCGGGTAAATCCACGCTCATGAAGTGCCTCTTCGGCATGTACCACGAGGACGCGGGCGAGATCATCCTCAAAGGCGAGCGCGTAAAATTCCACGACGCCAAGGACGCGCTGGAAGCCGGCGTTTCCATGATTCACCAGGAACTTTCCACCGTGCCCGAGCGGTCGGTACGGGAGAACATCTGGCTGGGCCGCGAGCCGCTCCGCCGCATCGGATTCCTGTCGTTCCTCGACCACCGCAAGATGCACCAGGACACCGTGGTGCTCATGAACAACCTGGAGATGAGCATAGACCCGGCTGACCGTATGGGAGGCCTGTCCATTTCAAAGCAGCAGGCCTGCGAGATAGCCAAAGCGGTTTCCTATGACGCCGCAGTCGTCGTCATGGACGAGCCGAGTTCCTCGCTCACGGAGACTGAAACCGAACACCTGTTCCGCATCATCCGGGACCTGACGGCCCGTGGTGTGGCCGTCATCTATATTTCACACAAGATGAACGAGATATTCCAGATTGCCCAGGATGTCTCGGTCATGCGGGACGGCAAGATGCTCGGCACCTGGCTCGCGTCGGAACTGGACGAAGACAAGCTGATCAAGCTGATGGTGGGGCGTGACAATTCCAGCCGCTTTCCGCCTGTGGCTTCCAGCCCTGGTGAAATACGTCTGGAGGTACGCAGCCTCAGTTCAGCGGACACCCGCTCGTTCAAGGATGTATCCTTTGAACTCAGGCAAGGCGAGATACTCGGCATAGGCGGCCTCGTGGGTGCTCAGCGCACCGAGCTCGTCGAGGCCATTTTCGGGCTCAGGAAGATCAGTTCCGGCGAGCTGCTCGTCAATGGAAAGCACGTCACCGTGCGCTCGCCCCGCGATGCGATACGCCATGGTATCGGCCTCATAACCGAGGACCGGCGCGGCTCCGGCATCTTTCCGCTGCTCTCGATCACCGAGAACACCGCCGTCGCCTCGCTCGGCAACTACCTCAAGGCCGGGCTGTTCATCCAGCACAAGCGCATCGAATCGGAAGCGCGGAAGCTCAACGAGCAACTCAGGACAAAGACGCCTTCCATGTGGGCCCAGATCCAGAATCTCTCGGGCGGCAATCAGCAGAAGGTGCTCGTGAGCCGCTGGCTCATGACCCTGCCCGACATCCTCATCATGGACGAGCCGACGAGGGGTATCGACGTTGGCGCGAAGTTTGAAATTTATTCCATCATGGCCGAGCTGGCCAGGAACGGAAAGTCGATCATCATGGTATCGTCGGAGATGCCGGAGTTGCTCGGCATGTCCCACCGCGTCATGGTGCTCTGCGCGGGGCGGCACACGGGCACCCTCGAGAAGAGCGCCGCAAACCAGGAAACCATCATGCGTCTCGCGACGCAGTTCGTGTAAGGAGTCATCGATGAGCACAAACGCCGTAGGCGCACTCGTCCAGAAAAAAGGCATCGGCGCCTTTCTGGGCAAGAATACCAATCTCGTGACCTTTGTACTGCTTGCGACTGTCCTTGGCATCATGACCAGGGGAAGGTCGTTTGCCTGGCCCTCGGTGAGGAACCTGATGATAGCCGAATCGGTCCGCGCCTTCGCGGCGCTCGGCGTGGGCATGATCATCATCACCCGCGGCATAGACCTCTCCATCGGGTACGTCATCTGCCTCGTCGCGAGCGTCTCTGCCTCGTTTGCGCAGACGCCCGACTATACTTCAGCCCTGTATCCGGGAGTCGATTTTCCCATCTGGCTGCCCTTCGTGGCGGGCATCCTGACCGGCGCGTTGTTCGGCTTCATGAACGGCGCACTCGTGGCCTACGGCAAGCTGCCCGCGTTCATAGCGACTCTGGGCACCATGTCGATCGCCCGCGGCGCGCAGCTCATCTACACGAAGGCGGCCGTCGTCGGCAGCGTCAAGGATGCGTACAAATCGATAGCGCAGGGCTCGGTCGGGCCGATTCCGAATCTGGCACTCTATGTCGTCGTCGCGGCGGCCATCGTCTGGGTATTGCTCCGGCATACCAAGCGCGGCACCAATTTCTACGCGATCGGCGGCAACCCGATAGCGGCGCGCGTATCCGGCATAAACGTTGAAAAAGAACTGGTCATCGTCTATACCTACGCAGGCATCCTCTACGGGATAGCCGGCAGCCTGCTCGCGGGGCGCCTGGGGCTTGCCAACGCGCTTACCGCCAACGGCATGGAACTGGATGCCATAGCGGCGGTCACGGTCGGCGGCATCTCCCAGGCTGGTGGCGTGGGTACCGTCGGCGGCATGATAATCGGCGTCCTTACGCTTGGCATCATCAACTACGGCATGACCTACCTGGGCGTGGATTCCTATTACCAGCTCCTGGTCAAGGGAGCGATAATCCTCGTGGCGGTTTATTTTTATATAAGGAAGTACTCACAGCGGGCCTGATCACCTCGTCGAGGTGAGCCGCAGGATACAGCACGATTCGGGAGGCGCGGTTCGATGAAGGTTACGGAACAGCATTTAAAGCAGGATTCAGCCAGAGCGGACGGTCTGGCATGAGACCCCGCGCCGTAACAATCCATGACGTGGCAAGAGAGGCCGGCGTTTCAACCGCCAGCGTCTCCCGCGTCGTCAACGGAGACCGACCCGTACTCGACGATACGACCGTCAGGGTAAAGGCCGCCATAGAGAAGCTGGGCTACAAGGCAAACCAGGTGGCGCGAAGCCTCAAGACGCGGGCGACCAGGACCATCGGAGTCGTCGCTCCCTTGCTGGCCAGCGAATTTTTCATGCTCATAGCCGAGAGCATGGAGCGCGAACTCTCGGCCCACGGGTACAGCCTCATTGTCTGTTCCTCGAACGAGAGCGTCGAAGAAGAAGCCAAGCGGCTCAGGCTCCTCTCAGGCAGGCTCGTGGACGGCATCGTCATGATACCCACGAGCGACCACAGCGCCCACGTGCGTGAGATCCAGGCCAAGGGCATACCGGTGGTGTTCATAGACCGGCTCGCGCTGAACGTCGCGGCGGACGCCGTACTCGTGGACAACGAAGGCGGCGCGCGCGAGGCGACCGAGGCGCTGATAGCGGACGGCTGCAGGCGCATAGGATTCCTCGGCGCGGGGCTGGACGTGATGACGGCGCGAGAACGATATGAAGGCTACCGCTCCGCCATGACCCGCGCGGGCCTGGCGGTGGAGGACGCGTACACCAGCTTCGGCAATCTTCACATAGAGTCTGGCTACAATTCCAT
>CAXZAJ010000232.1:0-6724 GCA_964293355.1 uncultured bacterium | reverse complement strand
GTCATGCGCCCTTGGTCCCGTGCGGCCATCCCCGATGACGGCCCCACGTGGCGGGCCCCAGTTACGCTCTATTCCAACGCGGAACCGGCCGTCGCCGCGACCATGCCCATGTACGTCAACGGCACACTAGCCGGCGTATGCACCGCTACCATCACGCTGGGCACCCTTTCACGATATCTGGCGGACATGAAGGAAGCTGAAAATGGATTCATGTATGTGGCTGACGCCGAAGGCCGCCTGATAGCCATCTCCACGGCGGCACTGACAGACATGGACGGCAACCGGGCACTGGCAGCCTCCCATTCAGACCCCCGAGTCGCCTTGGCCGCCCGCGCCGCATCCGCCGCCCTCCTGCGGGACAGCCCCGTCGATCCCGGCAGATTCTCGTTCACGATCGACAGCAGAAAATACCTCGGCAGGGCCGTCACCTTCAAACCGGGATCAAACCTCGACTGGAACATAGTCCTCGCGGTAACTGAAAATTCCTACTCGCAAAAACTGCTGGCCGCCGACTTCAGGAATTTCCTGCTGCTCGCGGTATTCCTCGGCATTTCCCTTCTGGCAGGCTGGTTCGTCGTCGGCTACATAACTAAACCGATCCGGAGCATGGCTGACTGCGTAGACATACTCCTGCCCGGCAAGCCCATCCCCGCGGAACTCGATACCTTCAGCACCCGCGACAATGAACTCGGCCGGCTTTCCCGTTCCTTCGTCGCCATGAAACAGCGCCTCGACGAAAGCTTTGGAGCCCTGGAATCCAGCCTCTCTGAAAAGGATGTCCTCCTCAAGGAAGTCCACCACCGCGTCAAGAACAACCTGCAGATCGTCTCCAGCATCCTGTCAATACAGTCCGGCACCCTGGACGACGACAACGCCAGGACAGCTTTTGAGGAATGCCAGGACCGCATACAGGCCATGGCCCTCGTGCACGAAGAAGTCTACCGGACAGGCTCCTTCATCGAGCTGGGCATGTACGCGTACCTCAACCAGATCTGCGAGACCCTCGGCTGGGGCCGCAACCGCGGAGCCTGCTCCACCACCATAGACGTGCAAGCCGACGAACTGGCGGCCCTGTCCCTGGACAAGGCCATACCCTGCGGCCTCATCGTCAATGAACTGGTCACCAACGCCCTCAAGCACGCCTTTGCCGGCCGTAATCTTGGCACCATCACCGTTGCCTTCATCCGCCAGGGCGATACCTGGCACCTCTCCGTTGCCGATAACGGCGTCGGCCGCAAAACCTCCGCCCGCCGCCATGACGCGGTCGCCGTGTCAACCGGCAAGGGCATAGGCGAACAACTCGTCGTCGGCCTCGTAGCCCAGCTCTCTGGCACCCTCCGCTACGAAACGCCCCCCGACGGCGGCACCCTCGTCAAAATCGAATTTCCCGCCTGAATCCCCTATTTCCATTGTACTCACCTCCGCAACGCACTACACTTGATGCGTGCACTTTGCACCCGGGCCTGGCCCGGGCCTATCCTGAATATTTTCTGGAAGGAAGGAAAACACATGAAACGTATTTTGGTAGCACTGTTACTTATAGCCGCCTTGGCGGGTCCGGCATTCGGGCAGGATGTGCCCGAGTCAATGGAGAATGGCATCACCATGGGCCTGTTCGAGAATGAAATCGACCTCGCATTCCAGGCCAACCCCGATTTCGGCCTCTACGACCAGAATTTCCTGTTCGCTGGGCTGGGGAATCCTGTTTCTGGCGTGCCCAATTTCACCAGCCTCACGACATGGGGTACTCTTGGCACAGCACCTCTCCGGCTTGGTTTCTTCATGGCAGGATCATTGCCGATTTCGCTTTACACTTCTATGGACTACACAGACCTTGCAACAAGGACTATCGTTGGAGACTACACGACCAACACGACGGCTACTGTCAATGTAGTTTCAGGCACCACGACAACCCAACATCGCTGGATAAATCAGAGCTCAGCATTCTCGCCAACCGATTCAGTCATGTTCAGTGACTATGCATTTGACATCCAGGCATTGTCGAAACTAGGCCCGGCAACCTTCGGCCTCTACATATACACAGATGGTGACAACAGCGCATCCGATACCGGTGCAGCTAATGGTTTCTTCAGTTCCCTCGTCGATACCTTCAATTACAATGCTTCCGCAGGCGGGGAAATACCAGTCGCAACCCTCAACTACACCATCACTAAATCGACAACCAATATAGATTCAACCGCGTTGCCTGGCGCGGGCGGCATGGGTGAATACACTTTTGATGATACCCTCCGCTTTGGGATTCCCTTCGCCATGCGAACCGGAGACCTTGAACACGTTGCATATCTTGATGCTACATTTGGATCCAGTGACGGATCCGCTGCATACAGCCTCGTCGAGTCCCTTCATACCAACACCGCGGGGGGTGCAAGCGTCGATGATATCACACTCAATCTGACATCCAAAACAAATTCGACCGACATTGACCTGGCATATGAGTTTACCCTTCCGATCGATGCGTCCGGCAACGAATGGGTCGCGACGGTCGACCTCGGTCTCGGCTTAGACGGAAATGAATATACGTTTGATCGCACCAACCGACCGTATAATCTGTCAGTGCTTGCTACAAAAACAGCGCTCACTGGCGGGACCCATGTGGTATGGAATGAGACATATGCTAACAGCGTTGGCATTACTGCAAATCTCGGTGGCAGTCGCATCTTTGCGTTTGAGCCGGCATCCGGCATCGTTTTCAAGGTAGGCCCAAAAGCAGGACTCGGTATATCTTCATCAAGCAACAGTGGTGCAGCATGGTTGACGGGACGCACTTCCTACACGCAGACGCTCGATGCAGCCGGAGCCCTCGATGCGACCGTGGCATACAACCATACCACCGACACCGTTACAGGTGATCCTGGGAAGCGCTTCACGCTGACTGCAAGCTGTGACCTGCCCATGGGGCTAGTCGTCCTGCCAGAAGACTGGAAGTTTGGATTTATGCTCGGAGCTACGCCAAGCGCTTCCTTGGCTACGAGCTTCGATACCAGTTCTACGCTCGTCACTCAAACGACTGTGGTCAACTACACTGGAACAACCGCCAATTCCACGACCATTACTTCGACCGCCGTAAGCCCCGCGAGCAAGACTACGATCTACAACACGACCTTCTCCGAGAACCACTACCTCGGCATCACCATCCCCTTCGACGGCGGCGTCCGTTTCGATGCCCGCCTCAATGGCAACTTGCTCAACTTCGAATCATTCACCGTCCAAGCCTTCATCCCCCTCGGCAATTAATAATCCATCAAAGGGCCCAAGGCCCCCTCCCCGAGGGGGCCTTTACTTTCTCAAAACACCATCAACATTTCCCAATTGCATAACCCCCGACAACATATAAACCCCAACCGGCCTCACAAGCCAACTAATCCTACGTCTCTTCGCATATATAAAAATCACGTCCACACCGCATAAAAAAGGTTTCAATAAGGCCAGCTTCAAAAAGGCGCGCAGGGCGCTGGGAAAACAATGGGGGGAGCGATAAGCGACTCCCTTGTTTTCCCAAGCGGGCCCCTGCGCACATTTGAGAATAGCGTTTGAGCGAAGCCTCCTTGAACATAGCGGTGCGGACGTGTTGCCCGCTGGAAAGCCTAATTGCCTACTATGAACCTGAACTGTTTTGAATACAGCAACCCGTTCTTTGTTACGAACAGTGCTAGATGATGCACGCCAAGTGTAAGCCCGGCACAAGGTTGCGTAAGGGTGGTGGAAGTACCAACGGTAACGCCATCCAATACCCATTCGTAGGAAGTAAAACTCTGGATTACACTGAGAACAAGACTGTCGGTCCGTGCAACGATAACATCGGAACCCTGGCTAAAGGTTATTGGTTCGTCAATCGGGTTTGATAACGTAATGTTAATGGTTAATTCCCCGGGAGCGGTAAAATACCCTGAGGCTATGGCGCTTGCAGGCGACCGGCCAATGTTATTGTATGCAAAAACCCTATAGTAATACGTATTGCCAATGACGACGGCCGTATCTTCGTATTCTGTCTCTGAGTGTGGCAAGCTGCTGACTAGAGGAGTCCAGGTAACTGAATCGGTACTGCGTTCAATATCGTACCCTTCCACGATAATGGAATTATCCACCCAACTGAGGTTGAGCCGATCAGCACCCACGGTTACCGTCAAACCCGAGGGTGCTATGGGCGGATCGGTAAAATCGGAGGCTACGAGCGTGAGCACTGCCTGGCTTGTCAGATTGCCTACTACATGAACAGCTTCATAAATGCAGGTTGCTTCATTTGGCCTGTAAAGGTGGAACAAGAGCCTGTACACGCCGACAGGTACCATCTCACTAAAAAGCACCGTCCTCGCTATGGGATCAAACATGAGATTGGACGGATCTACCGCGACTCCGTTCAGGAAGGCATCAACAGCGAAGACAGAATTGTACGGTACGGGCCAGGTAAGCGTCAGAGCGATGGTTCCAAATCCGTCTCCTACCGCATGCAGGGTTATATTGACTACGGTTGTACCCGCAGTGGTTATGACGACATCCTCAGCTGTTCCTTCGGCGATGACAGCCCCGGTTCCATTCCTGGCTTGTATCAGGATATCCCAAGTTCCAATGGGAAGAATGTGGTTGATATTCGAGCTCACACTCTCAACAGGATCTACTGCCACGGGCCCGGTAAAAATGACTGTATATTTAGAAATTGTCGGTATGGATGGTATTATGGATCTGGAACCTGACACGCTGGTATCCCCAGCCATTAGTATGGTCACTTTTCCTTTGCCTATTTCAAAATACGGAACAGAGCATGCTGTTACAACTGTTGCGATGATGAGGACACCGATCATCAACCTGCAGTTTCTGGCTACAATTTCTTTCATGGCTGCCTCCTGGTACATGCGGTGATTATTTTTAAATTCGAGGAAGATATTTTGATGAAATGGATATTTTAAAACAATTAAGTTAGAGTTTTTACGAGCGATCTAAGAAATATGTTTTTATGTTTCAAGTCTAGTACTATTTAAAATAAATTCAAATTTCCACAACAAGATTGACGCCTTCTGAACAATACTTCACACTTCATTGTAGAAGGTTGCCGTACGAAACTTCAATATATGAAAAAGTCAACGAAGACCATAGTGCATACCGCCATTATCCTCTTCGTCGTAACGGTACGGGTGTGGTGCCTTGGTTACCATGAAAAGCCGCTGGACTATGTTGATACCCTCATCACGAATCAGCGGTATGATGAAGCAATCATATTTCTTACTGATTTCATAAAAAACAATCCAGCTCTTTTTGATTCAGCTCAAAAGCGGCTGAAGCGAATAAACGCTATCCGATCGGCATACAATTCCTCAGCTTCGTCGCTCATCGACATTCTGAAAAATGGTCCTCTCATCCAGGAAAGAAAGCTCGCGGTCATAGCCGAACTTGAAAGCTATGAGCGAGTTCCAAATCAGGCAATACTTGAATTTGTAACCAAAACCAAGGAATTCGCGCTCTTTACCTATAACCAGGCTCAATTTGATTCAATTATGGAACAAGCCCATTACCTCATAGACAACAGGAGATTTCATGAGGCTATTAAAGTCTATGAATCTGGATTCTCGTTATACAAGGCTGAATTCAAGAATGGTGATTTTGAAAAAACTGTGGTTGATGATGCCTTGAATCGAATAGTTCTTGTTTCAGAAGAAATTCAAAGGTTCCCTGGTTTTGCATTGGCGATGGATGATGCATTTACCACGCTCAGTTCTACATTTCAAAACCACGACAATTCTGCATATGTTGCAGCCTGGAACAATGCGGTATCTATGTCTGCCGAACTAGCTTCCCTCAGGAAAAACATTGTCAATAGCGGGCGCGCTTTGGAGGCTTCATTTGTGGATATCGCCGCACATGATCCGGCGGTTACAGACAGCTCCTTCCTTCCATTCGCATTCAGGCTCGTGCTTGGAAGAAAAGGTGGCAATAGTTTTGAAGGAATAGTCGGCGCTATAGATGCGTACTGGATCAGCACAATGGGCAAGGCACAGTCTGCTCTTGATGAAATCATTAAAAATGAAAAGACAGAAGCCTGGTTAGCCTATGAATCAAACAACTGGAACGGTGCAGTTACTGGCTTTATAAACCTATCCCAAAACGCTTTCAGAATGTCAGCCTTGTTATCGCTCTGGAGCCATTATGTGGCAACCGATCTCTTTGAGCGAAGCACCCTCATGGGTCAAACGGTACTCGCGCTCAAAGGCATGGCATATCTGGCAGCACTACACACCGCTCGCACGGCCCGGCTGTGTGCATCAGTAGCATTAATTCAGGCTGACATGGAACATGAATCCAGCAAGCTGAATGGTTATCAGCCAAAATCCCTTGATCAGTCTGATAGAGCTACCATACTGCCTTCATACGAAAAGCATCGCGCCGTATTCCAGAACGCGGGCACGAGGATCGAAGAACTGGCAGAAAAGGCTGATGAAATCATCTCAGCTCAAAAATCCTGGACTGACGCTGGATTCGGTTCACCTGATTCTCAGATCGCTTCAACCAAGCTATCAAACATCATTTCTGAAGCTTCACAGAGAGCAAGGAGTTTGCAGATTACAGCAGTCGCATCAGCCGCGGGATGGGAATATGGCTTGCTGGCTCAAAAGTCCAACAAGGCCGAAACAATGCTTGGCGAGGCCAGAACCCAACTATATGGCCTTCCGACAGAAAATCCGGTTATTGATGACTTTTTATTTCGGTACCC
>CAXZAJ010000231.1:0-6743 GCA_964293355.1 uncultured bacterium | reverse complement strand
GGCGTGTGGCTGATGTGGCTGCTGGACTACAACCTGTCGGTGGGGGGGGCGGGGGGCTTCATCGCGCTGGCTGGCGTGGCGGCGGAAACCCGGGGGGTGATGCTGGTCTACCCCCAGTCCGCCTGGGGGGGCGGGGAGGGGGCGGAGGAGCGGGACGGGGTGCCAGCGTCCGGCGGGGTCGCCGATGAAGGCGTCGAGGGTCAGACCGCCGACCAGGGCGATGAGGGTGCGGCCGACTGCGTCCGTGGCTATCACAGGCCGAGCTCCGAACGAATCGCTGCGAGGTCGACATTGGCGCGTACGACCTCGGCGAGGCGGGAGAGTTCCGAATCCAGGCTTGGTCGCGCGGTGGGCGGGAGCGGGGACAGACCACGCCTCAGCCTCAGGCGGTTGAGGAACGAGCGGCGGAACTGGTCGGCGTCGAAGATGCCGTGCAGGTAGCTGCCCCAGACGGCGTCGGTTCCGTAGCCGATGACCTCGCCTGATTCGGTGATGACCACGGGGCGAACGGAGCTTGATTCCGGGGCGCTCCCGGTTGGAGTTGCTGAGAGGTGCGTGGTGCCATGGTGGATTTCGTAACCTTCCAGTATTTCTTCGGGCGCTCCACCGGAGGCGGCGATCCAGCGGGCGCGGGTGCGCGCGAGGGTCTTGCCTGAGGCGAACGAGGTGACTACGGGGAGGAGCCCGAGGCCGGCGGTTTCGCACTCGGTGGACTCCACGCCGTCGGGGTCGAGCAAGGCGCGGCCGAGCATCTGGTAGCCGCCGCAGATGCCGGCTACTGTTCCGCCAGACGCGGCGAAGCGCAGGGTGGCGTCAGCCAGGCCCGACGCTCGGAGCCAGCCGAGGTCGGCAACGGTCGACTTGGTACCCGGAATTATCACTGCATCAAAACGGCCGTCGTCGATTTCATCCCCTTTTGAAACAGCGACAACTTCTACATCGCTCTCGATTGCAAAGGCGTCGAGGTCGGTAAAGTTGGAAACGCGGCGCAGGCGCGGCACGGCGATGCGGAGGGCGGCACGGTCGCGGGCGTTGGCCTTGACGACGGGTTCGTCTTCGTCGGGAATGTCCAGGCCGGGGACCATGGGCACGCAGCCGAGGACAGGGTAGCCCGTGCGGTCGCGCGTCATGGCAAAGGCGTCGCCGAGGAGGGCGGGGTCGCCGCGGAATTTATTGACGACGAAGCCTGAGAACATCGCGAGTTCGTCGGGCGCGAAGGTGGCAACGTGGCCGATGAACGATGCGAATACGCCGCCGCGGTCTATGTCGCCCACGAGAAGGACGCGCGCGCCTGCGTGCCGGGCCGCTCCCATGTTGACGAAATCATGTTTCTTTAAATTTATCTCAGCCGGGCTACCAGCGCCTTCAAGAATAATTAAATCACGTTCCGCCGCGAGGCTGTCATAGGCGGCACGGGCGGTGTCGCGCATGAGTTCGTGCCGCTTGTAGTATTCCTGCGCCTGGTAGCGAGCGTGGGGTTTGCCCATCAGCACGATCTGCGAGCCGCGGTCGCTCTCCGGTTTGAGGAGCACGGGATTCATGCGCGCGTCCGGCTCGAGTCCGCAGGCGGCGGCCTGCACCGCCTGGGCGCGGCCGATTTCCAGGCCGTCTCTGGTGACGGCGGAATTGAGCGACATGTTCTGCGCCTTGTACGGCACCACGTCGATACCTTCGTCGCGGAATATCCTGCAGAACGCGGCGGCGATGAGGCTCTTGCCCGCGCCGGAACTGCAGCCCTGAATCATCAGGGCCCTGGCGCGGTGCGGGGCGTGTTGTCGCGTTCGCGGTGCCGGAACCGTACTCGGGCTCCGAGTCGCGCTCGGACTCTGAAGTACATGATTGTAAAATTTTGATGATACTGAAAGTTGATATTCCTCTATTACTTCACTGATGGCAGCCGCTATAGCGTCGTTTTCAGCGCGTGTGCGGACGGCGATGCGGATGTAGTCAGGGCCGAGGCCCTCAAAGTTTCGGCATGTGCGTACGCCAATGCCTTTTACGGCAAGAGCGTCCGCGAGCCCGTCGCCGTCCATCGGGGAGGGGCAGCTTTCAGACGAGCCGGCATCCGGCGCGGCGGCAGTTCCCGGTATTGATACCCTGACGAGGTAGTAGTTCGTCTGCGAGTCCAGTACGGTGAGGCTCGGCAGACAACCCAGCAGCGTGGCCATGCGAGCGCGTTCGGCGGACACGAAGGACCGCGTGTACTCGCGGCGAGCGGCGCTGTGGCTGGGATCCAGAAATGCGCGGCGGGCGAAGGATTCGGCGACCGAGTTGAGCGGCCAGTTGGGCAGGGCCGCGCGGAGCGCTGCAGCTGTTGCTGGGTTACATATGGCGTACCCGGCGCGGAGGCCAGGCACGGCCCAGAACTTGGTCATCGACCTGAGCACGACCAGGTTAGGGAAACGGACGGCGGCCATGGAAGCGCCTGCGGGATCGGCGCCTTCTGCGAACTCGATGAAGGCTTCGTCGCATACGATGCGGTGTTCAGGGAAACGTTCGGCGAGGCGGATGGCGCAACCAGGGTAGCCGGTGGGCATGAAGCCCGTGGGGTTGTTGGGTGCGCCGATCCAAAGGACAGAACCGGGGAGCGTGGCAGCGAGTGCTGAGGCATAGCGCGTCTCGTCGTCGGGCCAGATGGCTTCGGGGCTGACCGGAATCGCGCAGCGCACTGGTTCCGTGTAGCGCGCAGGCTCAGGTAGGCGCGCCGGAATGGACCGGACGATAAAGCCCGCGTCTGATGAGGCGGCGCGGTACGAGGCGTACGATGGCGCTTCGACGATGGCGCAGGCTTGCGGCGCTTGGCCCTGGCGGAACAGCGCGCGGGCGAGGGCGTACATCAGTTCGTCGGCACCGTTGCCGAACACGAGGCACTCGGGCGGCACGCCGAGGTGGTCGGATGCGGCGGCCCGCAACTGGCGGTACGCCGGGTCGGGGTAGCGGCCGCTGTTGCGCCTGCCTTCTGCAAAGGCGGCGTCCAGCCAGTCGGGCGGGCCGAGTGGGTTCAGGTTGGCGCTGGCGTCAATGATGGAAGCTTCGGGCAGGCCCGAAGCAGCGGCTAGGCCGACGAAATCACCGCCGTGTACCAGGCTGCTGGGCTCTATCCCCGGTAGGGTGGTTCCGCCGGCCATGGTCGCCAGAAATCCTCCTGGTCAGCAGTGGCTGTTGAGACGGCCACCTGCGAGAAGCGGCCCACCTCGCCGGCAATCTTGGCCCCCAGTTCGACGATGAAGCCGCCGATGACGGCGCCGGTGCCTTCGCCAAGGCGCATGTCCAGTGAGACGACGGGGTCCAGGCCCATCGCGGCCAGCACGGGCCTGTGTCCCTTGACGCGGGACTGGTGGCCGGCGAACAGGTAGTCGGTGACGCTGGGGTCTATCTTCCAGGCTATGGCGGCGGCTGCGGTTATCGGGAAGCCGTCTATCATGCAGGCGACACCCGAGCCCTTGAGCCCGAGGATGATGCCCGCGGCGGTCGCGATTTCTGGTCCGGCGAGCGCGATGGCTACCGATTCTGGCGTCAGGTAAGGGCCGCGGGCGGCAACCGCATCGACGATGGTGCGGTATTTTTTTGCCAGGGCGGCGTCGTCTATGCCGGTGCCGCGGTCAATGATGAGCTCGGGGTCAAAGCCGTAGGCGACCAGGACGGCTGCTGCGCTCGTGGTGTTGCCTATGCCCATGTCGCCGAGCGCGAGCAGGTCGTAGCCTTCTGCTACGGCGAAATTGGCCAGTTGCATGCCGTTCTGGAGGCAGGCTTCGAACTCGCCCTCGGTGAAGGCCGGCTCGACGGAGAAGTCCTTTGTTCCGCGGACTGTTTTCATGGCAAAGTAGCCGGGAGCGCCATCGGCACCCTTGCGCGGCCAGACGGGCAGGTCCGCGTCGACGCCGGTATCTACGGCGTACACGTCGAAGCCGCAGGCTTTTGACAGCACGTTGATGCCCGCGCCGCCGGCCATGATGTTGTGGAACATCTGGGCTGTTACTTCCTTGGGGTAGAGCGACACGCCCTGGGCCACGACGCCGTGGTCGCCGGCTAGCACGAACGCGGCCTTGCGCCGGATGACCGGCGGCACGCGGCCCTGGATGAGCGCAAGTTTCTCGGCATAGTCCTCGAGCTTGCCGAGACTGCCCTTGGGCTTGGTCAGGTCGTCGAGCCGGGCCTGGATGGCGGTGCGTATTTCATCGTTGTTCATGGTCAATCTGCCTTTCTTTGTTTGCGGGAGACAGGCAATACGAATTTTCCGTACGTCGCGTGGTCGCCGTGGATGAAGTTGGTGTCGTAGGCCTCTTCGAGGCGCTCGTGTGAAAGTATTTCGTCTGGCAGGCCAAAGACTGACGAGCCGTCGCGGCCGACGAGGAGGCACAGGTCGGCGTAGCGTCGGGCGGCGTTGACGTCGTGGACGCTGACCGCCACGGCCTTGCCGGAGCGGGCGAGGCCGGCCAGGAGTTCCATCAGTTCCATCTGCCGGCCCGGGTCCAGGTGGGCGGCAGGTTCGTCCAGCACGAGGAGCGGCGTTTCCTGCGCGAGCGCGCGGGCTATCATCACGCGCCGGGCCTCGCCGCCTGACAGCGACGAGAAGCGGCGGTCGGCGAGCTCCCTTGCGTCCATCGCGTCGATGGCGGATTCTATGGCCGCGGCGTCGGCCTGGTCATACGGCTTGAAGGCGCCACGGATGGCGTAGCGGCCCTGGGCGATGATGTCACGGGCGCGGTACGACCAGGCTGCCTCCGCGATCTGCGGCACCCAGGCTGCGAGCCTGGCGCGGGCGCGGGGTTTCATGGCCGCGACTGGCTGGCCGCCGAACAGCGCCTCTCCGGAGAGTGCGGGTATGAGGCCCATGCAGGTCTTCAGGATGGTGGTCTTGCCGCAGCCGTTGGGGCCCAGCACGACGAGCAGTTTTCCGGGGCCTACTGAAAAGGATGCCGAGCCGACGACGACGCGCTCGCCATATCCTGCGGACAGTCCGCGCGCTTCAAGCAGCGTGGCGCCTGAAACGGGGCTCATCGGGTTCCCTCCAGGCCGCGGCGCGCGATCTTGTATATGAAGAAAGGCGCTCCGATGAGGGCGGTCATGGCGCCTACGGGCATCTCGACGGGGGCAAACACGGTACGGGATACGGTATCGGCCACCACGAGCAGTATGGCGCCGGAGAGGGCTGCCGCGGGAATCAGGCGGAGGTGCCGGGGGCCGACCAGCCGGCGCGCCAGGTGCGGCGAGACGAGGCCCACGAAGCCTATGGCACCGGACAGGGCTACGGCCGCTGAAACCGACAAGGCCGCGAAGCCGCCTACGATGAAGCGCGTCAGGACTGGCCGCATGCCAAGGCTCGTGGCCTCCTCATCGCCGACCGACATGAGGTCGAGCGAGCGCGACGAGGCGAGGGCGGCGAGGAAGCCCGCGAGCATGGATGGTGCGGCGGCCGCGAGCTCAGGCAGGCCGCGGCCGGAAAATCCGCCGAGAAGCCAGAACCAGGCCTGGTGCAGATCCTTGTCCTTGAGCGCCAATACTATGGAAACGAGCGCTGAAAAAAGCGACCCGAGGGCTGTGCCGGCCAGGAGCAGGCTGGAGGCGTCGGATCGTAGCCGTGTCGCGCCGGCGACCAGGTAGACGACGAGGGTAGAGGCCAGGCCGCCGGCAAACGCGGCGAGGCCTATGCCGGAGAAGCCCATCGCGCCGGCTCCCGAGCCAAAGGCTATTGCCAGAACGGCTCCGAACGCGGCGCCGCCTGAACTACCGATGACATACGGGTCGGCGAGCGGGTTGCGGAACAGGCCCTGGAACACGGCGCCTGATGCGGCCAGCGACGCTCCGACGGCGGCGGCCAGGCAGGCGCGCGCGAAGCGGAGCCGCACGATGACGGCTGCCGTCGACGGTTCCGCGCCAGCGGCCGTAAACAGCGCCGCGACCGCCTCGGCGGGGGACAGCCGCACGGCGCCGAGCGCAAGCGCCATCGCCAGCGCGGCGAAGAGGGCCGCGGCGAGGCCACCGTAGGCCAGAGCGGCGCGTGTGCGGTCGCCTTGTTCGTTCACCTGAACAGCTCGGGGTACAGGACTTTTGCCATCAGCTCAGCCGCCTCGACGAAGCGCGGGCCGGCCCTCGAGACGATGTCGCCGTCCAGAAAAACGACACGATTTGCCTGCACGGCCTTGAGCGAAGCCCAGCCGGTGCGCCTCGCGAGCCGCTCCGGGGTCAGAGCTTCGCCGTGGCTGCCGGCCGCCATGATGTAGTCGGGATTGCGCGCGAGCACCGCCTCGAAGCTGACCACCGGCCAGTCCGCCTTGGAGTCTGCAAAGCAGTTGCGACCGCCGGCTGCCACGATGATCTGGCCGGGAAACGTGTTCGGGCCGGCGCTCATCAGTGGTTCGTCCCAGGTCTCCCAGAACACGATCGGGCGCTTGTCTGCGGCTATTGCGGAAGTTTTAGCCTGAATGGCGGCAATTCGTGCTTTCATGGAGGCAACGACGGCGTTAGCGGTGGCTTCGTCGCCGGCGATGCGACCCACCAGCTCCAGCGTCGAATAGACTGAATTGAAGTCAGTGGAGGGCAGGGCGGCGAAGCGCAGGCCGGCGCGCTCGAACTGCACGGCGAGCTGGCCGTGGGCCGAGAGGCTGCCGACTATCAGGTCCGGCCTGAGCGCCACGATGGCTTCGATGCTGATGGTCTTGGCGGAGAAGCCGCCCACCTTGGTTACCGAGAGCGCCGCCGCGGGAAAGTTGCAGTAGGTGGTGTTGCCGACAACCTTGCCT
>CAXZAJ010000230.1:0-6761 GCA_964293355.1 uncultured bacterium | reverse complement strand
GCCTGCAGTCGTTTGCGCGCGCGCGGCTCAAGTTGCTGGAGCGGCGCGGGGGCAACGAGGTGCTGTATCAGAGCGGCTCCGTGCTGCGTGACGCGGACCTCCGGGAGACGACGATGGCTCTGGTGATGGACGGCGATTCCATCAGCACGGATTACCTGGTTGAATTCCTCAACCGCCGCGAATTTTCGGCCATCGGTACCGCCCGTGGAGGCGAGGCGCTCGAGTTGATGGAGCAGTACAAGCCTGAGGTCGTCATTGCCGATGCCTACCTGCCGCAGTTCGATGCGTTCCAGATACGGGCCCGCATGCTGGCCTCGGCAGACCTGCACCGGGTCCCGTTCGTGCTCATCGTGGAGTCAAAAACCGAAGAGCTGGTGGAGCGGGCTCACACGCTCAAGATCTTCCATGTCTTTGAAAAACCCGTTCCGCTGCTTGAGCTGCTCGGTGTGGTGCGCTATCTGGTAGGGCATGGCGTCGATGTCGACTAGCCTGTTGGTGCTGATCCAGGCGCTGTTGGTGCTCCTGACGCTGGACGTCCTCGTGGTCGTCGTCGTGCTGCTCGTAAAGCATGGACGCAGAAGAGCCTTCGCGCGGCGGACCGCACGCAACAAGGCGCTCAGGGAAGCCTTGTTGGGCAAGGATGGCGAAGCCCTGAAGGTGCTGGCCCGGCGGCATCCCGCCGATTTCGCGGTAGCGGCACGGTTGGCCCTGGAAGCCTGCTCTGATGGCAACTCGTCGTTGCGGCTCGTCAGGGACGCGTTCGAGGCGGGCGGCGTGTTTGCCATGGCCAAGCGGGATTGCCGCTCGCCGTTCAGGTACCGGCGGTTGCGGGCCTACCTGATTCTGGGGCTCGGCACCTATACAGAAGATTCCAGGGCCTTGCTGGACGGTCTGGCGCTTGAGCGGGATCATTTCGGACGGCTGGTTCTGATCCGGCAACTGGCCAATTCAAGCGCGGGTTTTGATGTAGGCGAGCTTGCTGCCAGGCTCTCCCTGCTCGATCCGCCGCTCGATGAGCGCGGCTATTCCGTTCTCGCTCCGCTTGCTCCACGTTTTGCCACTTACTTCGAGGACGGCGGGCAGGCATCGGGCGATGTGGGGTTGCGACTGTTCCTCATGGGAATCAGGGTGCATCCGACGCAGGCAGGCTGGGACAGGGCCGTCTCTATAGCTGAATCCCGCGAGGATGAGCTGGGGGTTTTGGCCGCCGGGTTACTGGCTTCAGCGTTTCCGCCTTCCTGGTTTCTGGGTGCCTTCAGCACGCGGAGCGAGCGACGGTTCATGGTGCCGACGGCCAGGCTCCTCGGCGGCCAGCTTGCGCCTGTAGACGTAGGCAGGCTTGACCCGTGGTTCGAAGATGCGTCGCTTCTGGATGCCGGTGTCGCGGCGGTGCGTGAAATTGACATGCGCAATCCGGAAGGCGTCGCCGCCTTGCTGCACGCGATAGAAACCGGCTCCGCCGAACGGGCTACGGGCATCAGCCTCGCCCTTGAATACCGCCTGCGCTTCATAGCGTATCATGCGGGCACGCCGCTCCGTGATGGCTTCAGGCGCATGATATCCTGCCTGCTGGCACGGGACCGGAGCGGAGCCATACTCTCCACGCTCGAGTCGCCCTTGCCCGATGAGGTCCGCGATGAGATGCTCAGCCAGTTGCGGGATGAGTTGGCCACGCAGACGCGGCAGCGCGACTTCTTTTCCAGGAATGCGGGGCAGCAGCTGCGCGCTAGCCTGGAACTGCCGCCGCCGCCGCTGGAAGAGGACCGCCCCCGCATCCCGGTAAAGCGACTGGACAAGGTATTCCTGGGGGTGCTGGTCATACTGGCGCTCGCGGTCTTTCCAGCCGCCTTCATGTTGCGCTGGGGCCAGGCCCTGACGTTCCTGACCGGTTCCGAGCTTCTGTACCGGTTCATCTTCGAATTCCATTTCCTGTTCGCCTGGTACACGCTCGCGGTCAACTCATTCTACCTGGCCCTGCTCGCGCTGTCAGCGCTCAAGCTGCAAGCCCAGTCGGTACTGTGGGAAACCGGGTTCAAGCACTTTCTGTTCTCGAGCGGGCTACTGCCTCCGATCACGGTCATCGCACCGGCGTACAATGAAGAGAGCACCATAGTCGATTCTGTGGAGAGCCTGCTCGCGCTCGCGTACCCCCACTACCAGGTGGTGGTGGTCAACGACGGTTCAAAGGACGATACGATAGGGCAGCTGATCAAGGGCTTCAATCTGGTGCCGGCTTCGCCCGGGATTGAAGGCACCCTGCCGTGCATGCCGGTAAAAACCGTCTACCGTTCCACGACGATTCCCAACCTGGTGGTAGTGGACAAGACGAACGGCGGCAAGGCGGATGCGCTGAACGCTGGTTCGAATTTTGCCACCGGCGAGTACCTGTGCAGCATCGACGCGGACTCGCTCCTCGATCCGCAGTCGCTGCTCAGGGCGATGCTCCAGACCATAGCGAGCAGGCGCACCGTCATTGCGATAGGCGGTAACATTTTTCCCGTCAACGGCAGCGAGGTGGAGCATGGGCATCTGCAGCGCATCGGCCTGCCCGGTGATCCGCTCGCGGCCTTCCAGACCATGGAATACCTGCGCTCGTTCGTGTCGGGGCGTCTGGGCTGGGTTCTGCTCGATGGCCTCCTCATCATCTCCGGCGCCTTCGGCATTTTCCGCAAGGACCGCTTTCTGGAAGTCGGCGGTTACATGACCGGCAGGGGCGCTTACCGCAAGGATACCGTGGGCGAGGACATGGAACTGGTGGTGAGGCTGGTGCGGCACGAACGAGAGGGCGGCCGTGACGGCATGGTCGATTATTGCTACAACGCCAACTGCTGGACCGAGGTGCCGGAAGAAGGCAAGACCCTGATGCGTCAGCGTGACCGCTGGCACCGCGGTCTTATCGAGGTGCTGCTCCACCATCGCAGGATGGCCTTCAGGCCCCGGTACGGCATGAGCGGAGCACTCTCCATTCCATACTTCTACATGTTTGAGCTGATTGGGCCTTGGCTGGAACTTTCAGGTTACGTCGTCCTCGCCGCGTCGCTGGCGTTCGCGCTGATAGACCCCTTTGTGAGTCTGGTCGTCTTTGGCATAGCGGTGGCGTTTGGGATCATGATTTCACTCTGCTCGATACTTCTGGCGGAACGGCAGGTACTGTACTTCAAGCCGAAGGATTTCTTTGGCCTGCTCATGCTCGCCTTCGTGGAGAATTTTGGTTTCAGGCAGATCATGAGCATGTCCCGGGTGTGGGCCTTCATCCAGTTCTTCTACCGGTCCAAGGGCTGGCAGAAGTTTGCCCGCAAGGGTTTTGTCAGGAAGGGCGGTGCGGCATGAAAAAGTACTTGAAATACTTTGCCGTACTGTTCCTGGCTCTCGCCGTGCTCATCGTGCAAATGGTTGCGGTCCTCATCCGCGGCGAACTGCCGGTGCTCCGGGTCGAGGCCGATGCGCCCGCGCTGGAAGCGGGGTTCCTGCCGAGGCTTACACAAAGTGCCGGGGTGGCTGCATGGTTCGCGGGCGACGCGGACACTGCCGATCTGCTGGTTTTTGACAAACCCATCGTCGCAAGCTATGCCGGCGTCTTGGGCAGTGGGCAAGCGCCCGCGGGGCCGTTCGATCCGTCACTCGACGACCTGCGGAACAGGTCCATCAGTGGGCTCTCAACCGTCATTGGATTCAGGTGCCTGAGCGGCACGGAGAACCCGCGCCTGCTTGACGAACTGGCCGTGTGGACGGGGCTTGAACCTGCCGCATGGGTTGGCTCCCTGGTGGATGATCTGTCGTCTGAAGACGTGCCAGCGGATGCGCGGGCAGCCTGGGAATCGCTGGAAGGCCGCGCCTGGGATCTGGCAGGGCCGGGCCTGCTGTTGCGGTCGACGGTGGACAACAGCGTCCTGGTGCTGAGGCGCGGGGTCGAGCTGGATGATGCCTACCTGACCGTCCGGGGCGAACTTGCCGGAATTCAGGTCCGCTCGACGGTGGGTTCACGGTTCCTTATAAGCCCTGGGCCCACGGCCGGTTCGGACACTGCCCGGACCTCAACCTTGCTGACCGGGCAGTTCGGGCTGAAACCAGCCGGCCGGTTGGCTCTGGAGCGCTACGGCATTCCTGAAACATTCCCCCTGCTGACCGAACGGCGCTACGGGGAAGGCCGTATCTGGGCGCTTGCACTGGACGCGTTCGAGCCTGCGTCAGTGCGATCTGGCTTATCGCTGTATCCGGCTCCGCGTCTGAACGCGCTGCGTACGCTTGATGAACCGGGTGATGCCCATGCGAGGTTCAGCAGGGTAACCGTGCCGCTCTGGCGCGCCTTCAACCTTGCGGTACTGGCTGACAGAACCGGCACGGCCAACAACACGGCCCTGGCAGAACCAGGAGTGCCGGAGTTCCGTTCAGGCAACCGGTATCTTGAAAAGCGCGATCCTGACGGTGTCTGGCAGCGCTGGTTCGTCAAGGGCGTAAACCTGGGACCAGCCACGCCTGGCCACTGGTTCGGTGATCCGCCAACGGACGAAGGCACCTACCTGTCCTGGTTCGACGGAATGGCCGCGGCCGGTTTTGATTCGGTACGGGTGTATACCCTGTTGCCGCCAGCCTTCTACCGGGCCTTTGCTGCCTGGAACTCCGCATCCAGGCAGCCACTGTACCTGATTCAGGAAATATGGCCGGAAGAGGAAGTTCCCGGTGGCGACCTTGGCGGCACGGAATATCTCGCTTCGTATTTTCATGAATCTGATCTGACGATAGACGCTCTGTATGGGCGTGCCGACATCGCGGAGCGTAAATACCGGGCCTGGGGAAGGTATCGGGCCGACGTGAGCCCGTGGCTGGCTGCGGTGCTGGTAGGGCGCGAACTGCTGCCGGAGGAGGTGCTCGCCACGGCCGCCGCACGGCCGGACGAGCAGTTCAGCGGTGACTGGTTTGCGGTTGGCCCGGGGCATCCCGTGGAGAGCGTGCTTGCCGGCATGGCCGAGCGCGCGGCGGTCCGCATCACGGAAGCAGGTGCCAGGCAGGTGCCCATAGGCTTCGTGTCCTGGCCCACGCTCGACACCCTGTACCACCCGGCCGAGTGGAAGCTCGACGTTGCCGGCACGGCCGGCGGCAAGGCTGCCGCGCCATACCATGACCGCGCATCCGTTGATTTTTCCTCCATCAGGAAAACCGCCCGCAACGAAGCCGGATTCTTCGCGGCCTTCCATATCTATCCAAACTATCCTGACTTCATGTTCCGTACTGCTGAATACGAGGTTTCCGGAGCTGCCGCCGCAGGCCTCTCCGAGGCTGAGCGCGGGTACCGGCGTTATGCGGCCTATGTGGACGCATTGACGGCGGCTCTCGATGGCGTGCCGCTGCTGGTGGCCGAGTTCGGTCTGGCAACCGGTTTTGGTATCGCGCACAAACATCCTGAAGGGCTGGATCACGGCGGACTCAGCGAGGCAGACCAGGCGGCGGGGCTCGTCGGTCTGTATAAGGCCATGGCTGAAAGTGGAGCTACGGGCGGCGTGGTGTTCCAGTGGGCCGACGAGTGGGCCAAGAAGACGTGGACCACCGAGACCTACATGATACCCTATGACCGAAATCCGCTCTGGCACAATGCCATAGACCCCGAGCAGAACTATGGCATCATGGCCTGGCACTCTGATCCTGTTACTCCGCCAGCCTCCGATGCCGGGCTGACCGCCTGGACAGACCCGTCGTTCCTCTACGTTCAGGTGTCCGTGCCAGCATCGTCACGCGCGGCGGAGAGCGCTACCGTGCGGCTGGGGCTCGATGTAGTGCCCGGTAGAACCGGGGAATACAGGCTTTCGGCAGGCGGTCCGCTTGGGCCGCAGGGATCCGAGTTTCTGGTTAAGGCGGACTTGTCCGGTGGCCGGCTGGTCGAGGCGACGCTTCTTGCGCAAGCCGACTACAACCGCGGCGGCGGCAAACTCTATCCCCGGTATTCTGAGGCCGGAGGCTTTACCCGCATCCTCAACCTGGTCAACGCACGGACCGTTACCCCGGACGGGCGCACGTTCCCGTCAGCCTGGGAGGACGGTAGCGTGCTGCCTGTGGGCGCTGGAGGCCTTGCCGAATCCCTGCCTGATGGAACCATCCTGTTCCGGCTGCCCTGGTCGCGGCTCAATGTCTCCGACCCTTCGGAACGGCGCATACTGCTGGATGGCATCCGCGACTCGCGGTCCGTTCTGGCCCACGATGCGCTTGGTACGGCCGTGATAGACGACATCGGTATCTGGAGCTACACCGTGTCCGCGGCTGGTATCCCGGAGTCATTCATGCCTGCCAGGGACCGGTCGTTCCGCGTGCCGTTGGCAGGCTGGGAAGCTGTGCAGGCCTTCCAGAAGCCCAAGGCTGCCCACGGTGTGCTTGCGGAGTTCCTCCGAGGCTGGAACCCTCCGCTGAAGGAGTAAGCGCCTGACTGATGGCGGTTTTATTACCTGCGCGCTACCCGGTTGATCATCAGCGGCTGGGAGCCGTCCGGCCGCGATTGCTGCCAGGTCGCCACGTAGCCGTCGTCCGTAGCGATGACGTCCACATAGCGCAGGCAGCCGGTGCCGTCGGGGCTGATGAATTCAGGAAAGATGCCCGAGATGCGCTGGAAGCTCGTGGGGTCATTGTCGACATAGTAGCCGAGGCCTCCCAGTTCCTCGCAGGAGTAGCCGCGGGGTCGCTTCGTGGCCTTGGCGTGCTCGTCCAGGTTGCGCAGGCATTCGCCCCCGTCGTAGAACACGAGGCCAGTGCCCGGCGGCGCCATGCCTGCAGGC
>CAXZAJ010000229.1:0-6770 GCA_964293355.1 uncultured bacterium | reverse complement strand
GCCGCGAGCCCCCGCCCCCCGCCTCCTGCCCCGCGTGGAGGGGAGTTAGAACAAAGCCCCCGTCCCGGGCGGGGGGGGGGAGGAAGCGGCGCTGCTTTATGAAGCAGCATTCCCCGATCGGGGAATGCCCGTGACTTACTTGCCGGCGCTCTTCAACTGGCCAAACAGGGCGTCCAGTGCTGCGGTATACGTCTTGTAGTTCGCACCCACGGCACCGGCCTCATTCTTGAAGCCCGGCTGGATGTTGTCCCACGTGTACATCAGCTCGATCTGTCCCAGTATGGGATCGGGCATGCCCGCGGCGTCCTTGTTGTCCTTGTTGTACACGAAGACATAGGGAACCTGTAGCCTCGGGGCTGCCTTTACCACGCCGGCAGCGTCGGTGTACGTGATGTCGCGGTCGCGCCTGTCGCCGTACTCGGTGACAATCCCGGGGAAGTACTTGTTCACGAGGTCAACGTACATGTATGCAAAGGGATTCTTGCTGTCCCGGATGTGCATGACGTTTGAATCGAGCTTGTTGTCAAACGTGTACACCTTGGTTATGCCATACTTCTTGGCGTACTCGTTGACATACTTGATGACCGCCTGGGTGTTGCCGCACCAGGGGCCGCCGAGCATGAATACGTAGGTGCCCTTGCTGTCCAGGATCCTGGTCAGTTCTATGTACGAGACGGTCTGCAGAACCCACGGCTCGTCCTTGGCGTCCAGGATGGTCTTTCCGGACCTGGCGTTGAAGGCGGTGGAGTAGTACTCAAAATCGGTAAAGGTATCCAGCTGGGCAACTTTCTTGCCCAGTCCCAGGAGCCCGGTTTTTTTGGATACATACTCGAAGAGGGGCCTGATTTCCTTCTTGTACGCCTCGATCTTGACCGGATCGTCCTTGCCGTTTGTCTGGAAGTCCTTGTCCCAGACCAGCATCTTCTCGAAGGAAGCCACGATCGGGGCAGGCTTGCCGTTGACGAGGTTGTTCTTGTTGTAGATGAAGAGGAAGGGAACCTGGAGCTTGTTGGCTGTTACCGTGCTACCATCAGCCGCGGTATAGCTGACACCATTGGTTGATTTTTCGTAGATGGTTACGATGTTGGGCAGGTACTTGTTGACCACATCAACATAGAGGTTGGCGAATGGATTCTTGGTATCGCGCAGGTGCACCTTGGCGCCGTCCACTCTCCAGTCAAAGTTATAAATTTCCTTGACGCCGTATTCCTTGGCCACATCATTGATCTGGCCGATGCCCGCCTGGGTGTTGCCGCACCAGGAGCCGCCGAACAGTACCATGTAGGTGCCATCGCTCTCGAACAGCCTGAGCAGCTGGTCGTACGATACGGTCCTGTAGACCGGGGCCGGGACAGTCAGGTGCGGGTACTCAGTGCTGTTGAAGAACTGGTACGTGGCATTGGGTGCGCTCTGTGCCATGGCAGTGGCCCCGAAGACCAGCAAACACAGCATCATGATCGCCGCGCGGGCGATCCCGTTCGTCCTCTTCATGTTCATTCCGGTTTCTCCCTTTCCTGTCGTATGCTCTGGTTTGTCGTAACGTGCGGGATGCCCGATTCCAGGGGCAAGGGGCCGCGCCGGTCGCGGGTAGTTCCATGACAGCCGCGGGGGGGGGCGTCGTTGCCGCAGGCTGGGAACTGGAACCGGGTGACGGTGCGTTGATGATGAGTCCGCCCGTGACGTTGCTTGTTCCCATGGGGATGGATGCTTGGTCATGTTGCACTTTTACCAGGGCGAACATACCGGTTCCTATCGCCACGAGTAAAACGGCCAGTACGATTGAATGTCTGTTCATGGTTCAAAACTCCTTGTATCGGTTTATTTTGCCACGTTGCCGGCGACGTTGAGGGCGTCCCAGGTTCTGGCGAAGGGTGGGGCGTAACACAGGTCCAGCATGCCAAGCTGATCGACGGTAAGGCCTCCGGTAATGGCGGCGGCGAGCGCATCGGTTCTGAGCACAGCACCTTGGCCACCCGCGACCTGCCCCCCGAGCAGTTTTTTTGTCTCGGGATCATAGACAAGCTTTACGGCAATGTCAGACTGCCCGGGCCAATAATTTGCATGATCCTTGTCCTGGATGAAAACAGTCTTGAAGGCTATGCCTTTCTTTGCGGCATCACGCTCCGAGAGGCCGGTCCGACCCGCCTCAATTCCGAGTAGCTTGATGCAGGCTGACGAGAGGCTGCCGGGATATCGCGCCGGCTTGCCGCAGATCGTGTCCCCGACCACGCGGCCCAGCTTGTTTGCGCCAGTTGCCAATGGCACGTACAACGGGTTGCCGTCGAAGGCCGACGGCACCGTGGCGCAATCGCCGGCGGCAAAAACATCGGACAAGCTGGTTTTTCCTTCATGGTCCACGATGATCGCGCCGTTGGGCAGGGTGTTCATGCCGCTACCCTTGAGGAACGCCGTATCGGGGCGGACTCCCACGGCCACGACGACGAGGTCGGCGGGATACCGGCCCTTGTCCGTGATTACCGTGGACACCTTGCCGTCCTGACCTTCAAAGGCAGTAACCTTTTCTGCGACGTGCAGGTTGACGCCCTTGGATACAAGTTCCTTTTCCAGCAGATCGGTAATTTCCTTGTCGAACGCGTCTACCAGGACGCGTTCGTCGAGCTGTATGACCCGTACGGATTTTTTCTGGTGCAGGCAGGCTTCAACCGTTTCAAGCCCTATGAATCCGGCTCCGATGATGACCACGTTGCGGCACGAGGCGTCTCCGAGGGCTAGTTTCAGCTTTTCACCGTCCGCGAGCTTGGTGAGGGGCTGGATATTGGCGAGTTCAGAACCGGGAAACGGCGGCCGGATGGGGCTGGCCCCGGTCGCAATCATCAGACGATCGAAGCGCTCGTCGTGTTCGACCCCGCTTCCGATATCCAGGACCCTGACCGTTTTGGCCGCATGATTGATGGCGATGACCCGATGGAACAGCCGCACGTCGATGCCAGATTCGCGCAGTTGTTCCGGCGTTCTGGCAAGCATGAATCCTGCATCGTCAAACCAGCCGCCCGCATAATATGGCAACCCGCAGGCTCCGAATGAAACGATGCCGCCTTGTTCGAATACGACTATTTCGGCGTCTTTGAGGTTCCTGCGGGCTCTCGCCGCGGCGCTCATGCCGGCGGCAACGCCTCCCACGACGACCAGTTTCATCAGACTGCCTGAGCCGAATCTGCCCCGGCTTTTGGGTCATTGTAGACGGCCATATCCACCTCGCCGAGGAGTTTACCGGTAACCGCGCCGGCCACAAAAGCGTCGGATACGTTGAGGGCGGTCCGGCCCATGTCGATCAGGGGTTCTATCGATATGAGCAATCCGGCCAGCGCGACCGGGAGGTTCAGCGATGACAGCACGATCAGCGCCGCGAATGTAGCCCCACCGCCGACTCCCGCTACGCCAAACGAGCTGATCGCGGTAACTACCGCTACGGTAGCCAGAAAGCCGATGTTGAAGGGATCGATGCCTACCGACGGCGCTATCATTACTGCCAGCATCGCCGGATAGATACCCGCGCAGCCGTTCTGGCCGATGGCTGTACCAAAGGTGGCCGAGAAATTGGCGATGGCATCAGATATGCCCATTTTCTTCGTCTGTGTCTCGACGGTCAGCGGGATGGTTCCCATGCTGGTTCTGGACATGAAGGCGAACGTGAGCGTTGGCCAGGCTTTTTTCGTAAAGGTCCACGGGTTGTAGTTGAAGAGCGACAGAATGAACAAGTGGATGATGAACATGATGATAATGGCCACGTATGATGCGATGACGAATTTCATCAGGTTAAGGATCGCTGCGTAATCGGTACTGGCCAGCGTCGAGGCCATGAGCGCGAGCACGCCGTAGGGTGTGAGCCTGAGTATCATGCTGACGAGCCGCATGGTTACCGCGTAAGCGGCATCGACCATTTTTTGTACAAATTCGGCTTCCGCGGCATATTTTTTCCGTATCCCGAGCGCGGCAAGGCCAATGAAGCCGGAGAATACAACGACAGCCAGCGTGGAAGTGCTTCTGGCACCAGTCATATCCTTGAAGGGGTTGGTTGGAATGATATCAAGAATTTTATCCGCCAGCGGAGTGTTTGCCTGGGTCGTGCTGCGTTCGAGCGCCAAGGCACGCTGAGTTTCCGCCGTTCCCTGCGTCAGTTCCCGCGCATCGAGGCCAAAGGCCAGTGCCGATACCTCTCCGACCACGGCCGCCATGCCAGCGGTGAGCACGAGCGTCAGTATTACTGAAAGGCTCATTTTGCCAAGGTTCTTGGCATCCTTGAGCTTGAGAATGGCAGATATGATGGAAACCATCACGAGCGGAATGATGATCATCCGCAAGAGGCCTACATAGCCATTGCCTACGAGTCCGTACCACGGCAAGGTGCTTGCGAGTACCTCTGGCTTGTTTCCAAAGACAAGTTGCAGGATCAGTCCGAGGGCAGTGCCGAGCCCCAGCGAGACGAGTACTCGCTTGGCAAACGAGGCTTTCTTTGATTGCATCCGGGAAAGGATTCCCAGGCACAGCACGAGTACTGCCACGTTGACTACAGAATACACGATATTCATTGACCACTCCTTGGACAGATTATGAAAACAGTCCATTGTTAGATGAGTATATTACTAATATACTATTATGGCTCAGGTATCGTGTCAAGAAATATCAAGACATGAAATATCTGCCCTGATCAGTACGCAATTTCCAGTAAAAATTTTCCAACGCTTGCGCCTTTGCGCCGTACTATCTATATATGCACGAAATTATCGGTGCGGATCTTCGCCAAGACGCGATGTCCGGAAGTGAAGCGGCAAGAACGGCATTCCAGACTCTCTGGGAGGCATACTACTGTCGGCTGTCGGTATTCGCGGCTTCGTACCGGGGGCTGCCTGCTGCGGAGCGTGATGATGTCGTGGCAGATGCCATCATTGCCGCTTTTGTAGCGCTGAAGACCTATGATCCGCGGCGTCCCTTGTCGGCATGGGTGTATCGCATCGCGGCCAATCGCTTCGCTGATGCCGCTCGTCGCGCCGCGCGGACTTCTACGACTGCTCTCGGTCCCGCGGAAGCTACGGACAATTCCGGAATCGGATCTCTGGACTCATGGACCATCGAGCCGTCGGCCCCGGGCAACCATGCCATTGAGTTTGTGGAGCGTGACCTGGCCGAGCGCTGCCGCAAGGCCATCTCGGAATTACCGGAATCGGATCGACGCATAGCCATGCTCCGTTTTTATGAAGATCTGAGCGCTGTCGACATTGGCCGCGCGCTCGGAATGCCCGCGGGGACCATCCGGTGGCGCATTGGCGTCATTCGTGCCAATATCCGGATCGCAACAGGAGAAGATACGCCATGAACAGTGATGGTGCGCTGCGGCAGGTTTTCAAAAACGATGTCCTCCATGTTCAGGGCAGGTCTCCTGGCCCCGATGAAATCGCGCGGGCCGTGGTTGCTTGTACAGATCGAAGAAGAAACCCGCTCCGTCGCTTTTTTCATGATTCTTTGCCTGTGGCGGTACTGGCCGCAGCCTGCTTCGTCGCGGTCGTCTCAGGACTGCCGGGGGCAGGATTGCCCCGGCCCCTTGCCTCCGAACTGACGAGGACTATCCCTGCTGATGCCGGAGAAAATTTCATCGTTCTCATGGCGGCCACCGGTGATTACTTCCGCTCTGCGGATCGTTGATATATCCATATTTGCACTCTGGAGGTTTTTATGACCAAGCGTCTCGTCCTGCCCATCCTCGTCGTCATCGCGACGTATGCCAGCCTGATCGGCCTCATGGGGGCATCCGCCTGGGTCCATGTCGACGTGCCATCGTTCATCGTCGTACCTGTGATTCCTCTACTGTACATGGGATTCCTGTACGGATTTCCAGGACTAGGTGCGGCCTTCAGGGCGCCGGGTTCCAGTCTGGCGACCATGCAGGAACTCCGCTCCTCCGCCGCGTTTTTCAAGGATCTCGGCAAGGCGTTCTGGCTGTTCGGTCTCCTTGGCTCAGCTACCGGCTTGGTTGAAGTGCTCCGCAACCTCACTGACCGCACAAAACTGGGGCCAAATCTTGCCATTGCGATACTGACCATGCTGTACGCGGCGACGTTCAACCTCGTCCTGGTGTTGCCCTTCCTTTCGACGGCCAGGCGCAGGCTGGCTGATATGGAACCAACCATGAAAACCTGACCATTCTGTTGGTACTTGCCGGGAGGCAGGTTTCAGGCAATACTATCCCCATGAAGCGGATGCATCGCTTGAAGTTCCCACGAATCGTGTCATTTGCGGCGATCGGCACTGTACTGTCGATCGTCGTTTCTTTGGCAGCCTGCTCTGAAAAGCCACCCGTCATCATAGGATTTGCCGCAAGCCTTTCCGGCAAGGATTATATGCTCGGCGTAGAAGGCCGAAATGCGGCGGAACTGTTCATCAAGAGAATCAATGCCGCCGGCGGAGTTGCCGGCAGAAGGCTCGAACTTGTAGTCCGTGACTTCAGGAGCGACGATGCGAACGTCGTTCCCGTTACCAAAGAGCTCATGGATTCTGGAGCAGCTCTCATCGTCGGCTACTATACCAGCGCCGCCGCCGTAGCGGCCTTGTCAGTGCATGAAGCCTCGGATGTGCCACTCATCAGCCCCGCGGCCACTTCCGGCGCTCTGACAGGCAAGCCGGATGCCTTCTTCAGGACCATCATGAGCTCCGACGATGATATCCTCCATCTCGCCGCGGACATGAAATCCAGGGGATTCCAGCGTGTGCTGCTGCTCGCCGCGGCATGGAACGAGCCGTATGTCGATACCTAC
>CAXZAJ010000228.1:0-6772 GCA_964293355.1 uncultured bacterium | reverse complement strand
TGTGCCCGGGCGCGGTAATGGTGCGGTCCTATTCGAGCGTCTGCAGTCTGGCGTGGTGACGGCCGTCTATCGCTACATGTGTGACGGAAGGCGGTTGAAGTACCCGATAGGTAACTACAAGGCTGGCAGTCGGGATGCCGGCCTGACCTTGTCCATCATTCGTGAAGAGGCGCAGCGACTGGCTTTGATTGCCAAAGAGCACGGCAACGTTAAGGCGTACATCGAGGAGCAGGAAGCTGTCATAGCTGCAGGGCGAGCCGAGCGCCAGCGCCTGGCCGAGGAAATCGTGCAGGCCGGCTGGCCACTGATGCCGGCCGGATCCTGGCTCCGCGCCGCGATGGACCGGGCCATGGCCATCTGCGACGCCAAACCAGATATCGAGATAGCTTACGAAGAGCTGCACACCTCGCTGTGGAACCCGGAGCACGCCTCCTCGCCCGAGGCGATTCCGCAGGTGTACGCCATTTTCCGCCTTACCAAAGGCGATCCCCGGCGCGGATTGCTCTGGAGCGCCAACTTCGGGCGGGACGCCGACACGATCAGCGGCCTCGTGTGCTCCCTGGCGGGAGCGCTCCACGGCCTGGACGCCTTCCCGGCCGCCTGGACAGCCGCGGTGCGCAAGCCCTCCGGCGTATGCCTGGAGTTCGCGGCGGAACACGACATGATAGATCTGGGCAAGCGGCTGGTCGCCCTTTCATATGAAAAGCGCAATGCTTAAGCCCCGGACGCTCCGGACGCGGTTCAGGCAGGAAGGCTTCCTGCTTGTCCTCCTCGTGCCGGCCCTCGTCTACTTCTCCGTGTACCACCTCGTGCCCATGGCCGGCATGACCCTGGCGTTCCAGGATTTCCGCATCGTGGGGCCGAGCAAATTCGTCGGGCTCAAGCACTTCAGGATGCTCTTCAGCTCGCCGGCCTTCTTCGACGTGCTCAAGAACACCCTGATCATCAGCTCCATGAAGATCATATTGTTCTTTCCCCTGCCGCTGCTGTTCGCGCTGATGGTCAACGAGCTGCGTTCGGCGCTGCTGCGCAAGTTCGTCCAGGCCACCGCCTACCTGCCCCACTTCCTGTCCTGGGTGGTGATAGCAGGCGTCTGGATCTCGTTCCTGTCGCCGTCAACCGGAGGAGCGAACCAGGCGCGCGGCCTCGTCGGGCTGCCGCCGGTGGACTACATGACCAGCAAGTCAGCGATACGCTGGGTACTGTTCGCGTCTGAAACCTGGAGGAGCCTGGGCTGGGATTCCATCATCTACCTGGCCGCCCTCATGCGCATCAATCCCAACCTCTACGAGTCCGCGGACATGGACGGCGCGGGCGCCCTGCAGAAGGCCTGGTACATAACGATTCCGGAGCTGGCTCCTACGATGATAACCGTACTGATACTCAACCTGGGCTTCTTCATGAGCGCCGGCTTTGACCAGGTGTTCAACATGATGAACGACTCGGTGATAAGCGCTGTGGACATCCTGGACACCTACATCTATCGCATAGGCCTCCTTAACATGCAGTATTCGTTCTCCACTGCGGCCAACCTGTTCAAGGGCGCTATAGGCCTGGTCCTCATCCTGGGAACCCACTCGGCGGCCAAGCGCGTCACCGGAAAGGGGCTGTGGTGATGGGTAAAATCCGACTCAAGGGCAAACCGTCGTCGCTCGCCGACACGCTGTTCAGGGCGGCCATAGGACTTGCCCTTTTGGCCGTTTCCCTCGTCGTGCTGGTACCGATGCTCAACCTGCTGGCCCTGTCGCTCTCCGATCCAGGACGGGTGGGAGAGGTGACGGGACTGACGATACTGCCCAAGGGCTTCTCCACGGTCAATTACCGCGTGCTGGCGGCCAATCCGCTGTTCGTCAGGAGCATCATCAACGCTATCATCATCACCGTGGTCGGCACCGCGATCAACCTCCTGGTCACCTCCATGGCGGCGTTCGCGCTGACCAGGGAACGCCTGCCGGGGCGGCGCTTCTTCATGCTGCTGGTCATCGTGATCATGGTGTTCGAGCCGGGCCTCATACCCGAATACCTCGTCATAAAGAAGCTGGGCCTCATGAACAGCCTCTGGTCGGTCATCCTCTACAAGACCGTCAACGTCTACTACCTGATAATCCTGATGCGCTTCTTCGAAGAAGTGCCAGCCTCGCTGATCGAGGCGGCGCGCATCGACGGCGCCGGTTACGGCACCATCTTCATGAAGATCATGCTGCCGCTCGCCAAGCCGGCCATAGCGACCCTGGGCCTGTTCTACGGCGTGTTCCACTGGAACGAATACTTCAGGGCCAGCATCTACCTTTCCGACCCCGACAAATATCCGCTGCAGCTGATACTCAGGCAGTTCGTCGTCCTGGACGACACCGCCTCGCTCATCGGCTCCGGCGCGCTGTTCAGCTATGACGAGGCTGCGCGGCTCGACTACGGCGCGCTCAAGGCCAGCACCATCATCGTCGCCATGCTACCGGTTCTCATCATCTACCCTCTGATCCTCAAGTACTACACGAAAGGGGTCATGGAGGGTGGAGTCAAGGAATAGGAGGAACTCATGAAGAAGAGCATCGCTACCATCATCGCGCTCGCGGCCATCGTCGCCATCGGCGTTCAGAGCGTCGGGGCAACGGGAACAAAGGAAGCGGCACCCAGCGCTCCGACAGGCCCGGCTACAGTCCGGCTGGTCCTCAAGGACCTGGACACCGACCCCAACGCGGCCCAGTTCATCGACCTCATAGAAAAAGGCATGGCCGAGGCCGGCATGAACGTCGACATCGAGATCGTCAAGATTCCGGCCGGCAACTATGCCGAGAAACTGTCCCTGATGATCATGTCCGGCGACGTGCCCGACCTGATCTACTTCCAGGGCGGCGACGACAAGCTCGCGGCCCAGGGCATACTTGAAGACCTCAGGCCCTACGTCAACAAGTCAAAGTACTTCAAGGCCCTCATGGACGCGCACTCGGTACAACGCCTTGAGAGTTATCCCTACCTCGCGTGGATAGCCCCACCCCGGGTCAGGACGCCGATGATCCGCCGCGACTGGTACGATTCGCTGCCGCCGGCCAAGGCCGTTACCGCCAACCCGTCGGTCGACACGTATTACGCCCTGTTCAAGGACCTCGTCGCGCAGAAGGGTGCCAAGTACGGCATCAGCATCACCGGCGCCACCAACGGAGTCGAGGAACTGGACGCCATCTTCGACGCATGCTTCGGCATCACCTCCACCTGGATGAAGGGTTCAGATGGCCAGTGGGTCTACTCCCGCGTAACCCCGTCGGAAAAGACGAAGCTCGAGTTCTACGCCAAGCTCTACAAGGAAGGCCTCCTCGACCCCGAGTACCTGACCAAGAAGTGGGACTCCAAGGAGCAGGTCTTCTATGAAGGCAAGGCCGGCATCATACCTGGCGTAGCCCCCGGCAGCGTCGACGTGTACGTGAACAAGATGATCAAGGCCCAGGGCACCGACCTCGTGGCCCTGCCGCCAGCCAAGGGCAAGGCCCAGGGCCTGACCCCCTTCGTGGACGTGACCAAGGAAGGCCGCGGCTTCGCCATCGCATCCACCTCCAAGGTCAAGGCGGGCGCGTTCGCGGTGCTGGACTTCATCTGGAGCCCCGCCGGCCTCAAGATTGCCAAGCTGGGCATGCCTGGCCTGCACTATGTGGATGACGGCAAGCAGTACGTGCTGACCGACAAGTACTCCGAGTGGTACAACGGCTGGTTCGGCGACTCGTTCAATGGCTTCAAGGCCGACAAGCCCCTGTCCAGGCCCATCGTCACCCCTGCCGCCACTGCTGCAGGCGACCTTGCCAAGAAGTACATGATGCCGGACAAGACCATCCTGATACCCGAGCAGTACATCACCAACTGGGACGCCATGACCAACCTGTACAAGGAGTACGTGGCCGACATCGTGACCGGCAAGCAGCCCATATCAGCCTTCGACGACTTCGTGGCCAAGTGGAACAAAGCCGGCGGCACCGACGTCACCAAGTACGCCAACACCATATTGAAATAAGAACTTGTAATACTTTTTTAGCACAGAGCCACAGAGAAGATGAGGCAAATGGGGAAGGGAAAGGGGAAAGATAGGAATTATTAGCACAGAGACACAGAGAAGATGAGGGGAAAAAAGAGTTTCGGAAGAGAAAAGAAACAAGGGGAGATGAAGTATAGGAACCTGGTTTAAAACTCCTTTCCTATACTTTGACTTATTCCTTTTTCTATTTTACTTCTTCCTCATCTTCTCTGTGTCTCTGTGCCAAATTCTTCGTCTACTTCCGTCTTTTTCATTCTTCTCATCTTCTCTGTGGCTCTGTGCCCAAATTTCCGGATCTTTTTTATCTAGAGTTTTATCGGAGTGAACATGGGTATGGTTGGGGACTATCTGGAGCGGGTATACGCGGGGTTCATCGGCAAGAACGTGGGCATCAGGCTCGGGGCGCCGGTGGAGCCGGCCATCTGGACCTACGAGCGCATACGCGAGATCTACGGAGACATACGCGCGTATGTAAAGCCGTTCAGGAATTTTGCCGCTGACGACGACGCCAACGGGCCGGTCTTTTTCGTCCGGCCGCTCATCGACGGCGACCCGACTGTGCCCCTGACGCCCGGGGCCGTGGGCAAGGCCTGGCTGGATTACGCCCGCGAAGGCAAGGGCATGTTCTGGTGGGGCGGCTACGGCATCAGCACCGAACATACCGCGTACCTGAATCTGAAGGCGGGCATCCCGGCGCCCGAATCGGGTTCGATAGCAAGGAACGGAGCGACGGTCGCCGAACAGATTGGCGGCCAGATATTCATAGACACCTGGGGCCTCGTGTGGCCCGGCAATCCAGACATGGCCGCCCAGTACGCCGCGACCGCCGCCAGCGTCTCCCATGACGGCGACGGCATCAACGGCGCCCGCTTCATCGCGGCCTGCATAGCAGCGGCTTTTGACGCACCCGACGGGGCACCCGAAGCCCGGCTCCGTGCCGTATTCGAGGCCGGTCTGGCGCGCGTGCCCGCGGGCTCGCTCTACGCCAAGGTCGTGCAGGCGGTCGCGCTCTTCCATGACGCGCATCCGGAGGACTGGCGCCCCTGTCAGGAGTACCTGATCGCCGAGTGGGGCTACGACCGCTACGCCGGCCTCTGCCACATGATACCCAACGCCGGCGTCTGCGCGCTGGCCCTGCTGTACGGCAAGGGCGACTTCAGCCGTACCGTAGAAATAGCGACCATGTGCGGCTGGGATACCGACTGCAACGCCGGCAATGTGGGTACCATACTGGGCGTGCTCTGCGGCATCGACGCGATACCAGCGCATTACCGCAACCCCATCAACGACGGCATCGTGCTGTCCGGCCTGCCCGGCTCGCTCAACATCCTCGACATTCCCACGTTCTCCAGAACCCTGGCGTCTATCGGCTACATGCTGTCGGGTCTCCCTGTTCCCCAGGCGATAAGCGACGCCTTGGCCAAGGGCGACGGCGAGCATGGCTTCTTCTTCGATTTTTCGCTGCCCGGTTCGACCCACTGCATGCGCGTGTCTGACCCGGTGATGTTCTCCGCCGTCCACCGGGCCGGCGTCCTCCCGGACGGCCGTTCAGCTTTAGAGTTCCGCTTCGAGCGCGTGCTCCGCGACCAGTCGGGCAAGCTGTTCTACAAGCCCTTCTACCGCCGCGCAGACTTCGACGACGAGCGTTACAGCCCCACCTTCGCGCCGACCGCCAGGCCCGGCCAGACGGTGAAACTGCGGTTCAGGACCGAGAAGTGGGAAGGCCAGAAAATCGGCGTCTGTGGCTATGTCCGCAACACCAGCACCGGCGCCGACATCGAGACTACCGCGCCGATCTTCCCTGAACCCGGCGAGGAGCACGTCATAGAATTCGTCATCCCCGAAGTGGGCGGATCGCAGGTCGACGAAGTGGGCCTCAAGCTCACCGGATGGACCGGCGCCGGCAAGCGCGACTCGGGGCGCCTGCTCGTCGACCTGTTCGAAATATCCGGCAAAGCTAAATATTCCATAGACATCTCAAAGCAGGCCGTGGAGTTCGGCTGCGTAACGCCGTTCTCGCACGCGGGCGGAAACTGGGGCATCGAAGGCAGCGCGTTGCGCCTGATGACCCATGAAGCCTGCGCCTCGTACACGGGCGGCCACGCCGTTGCCGACCAGAGGGTCAGCGCCGCAGTGAGGCCGCTCGCGGGAACCAGCCACCTCCTTGCGGCGCGGGCGGGCGGGGCCATGCGCGGCTACTTTGCCGGCTTCGACGGCGCCGGCAAGGTTTCGATACTCAAGAACAACTTCGGATTCACGCGCCTGGCAACGACTGACTTCGCGTGGGAAGCGGGCCGCGACTACCGCATAGGCTTCGAGGCCATTGGAGATAAGCTGACACTCTCGCTGGACGGAAAAATCATCCTCGAGACACGCGACGGCACCCACAAGACCGGCATGGTTGGCTGCGGCACGACCGGAGCCGCGCGCGCGCTGTACGGGTGGTTCGAGGTGGAAGAGCCGTGACGAGACGGAAATCTGATTGTACCGTGGCGTACTCGCCGGGCAGCGGCGCGCTGACAGTGACCGTCGAGTCGTCGGTGAAGCCGCTGTTCGGGCGGGCGATCGAGGCGGCAGCCAGGGCGGCCGCGGCGGAATTCTGCGTAGCCACCGGGGTACTGAATATCGACGACGACGGAGCCCTCGATTTCGTCGTGGCGGACCGGCCCCGGGCAGCGGGGCGCGGGCGGCGGGGGGGGGCGAGCGGCGCCGCAACCCCCCCCCCGCCCGGGCGCCCGCGCGCGGCCCACC
>CAXZAJ010000227.1:0-6806 GCA_964293355.1 uncultured bacterium | reverse complement strand
GTCGCGGCCGCCTTGGCAGCCGTAAGCCTGCCAGACAGGACAGCCTTCGCCTCGTGGATGTTGGCGGCCGCGGCAAGCATGATGCGCGTGCCACCTTGCCTCATTGCAAATAGTTTGCCCAGTGCCCCTTTTGAGCTGGCTACGGCGTTTCTCAGGGCAGTCTGGAGCGTCTGTTCGTCTGCCCCTTCGGGCAGGTTGACGACGATGGCGCCAGAAAGTGCCGCTGCATTCGATGTGCCAGTCAGAGGTGCGGTCGCTACGACGGCGCGGCCGTTTCCGGCGGGGCTGGCTTCCTGCAGCGCGAGGCCGCGGAGGAAGGGCGCGGCTATGGTAAGTTCCATTATGGTCTCCAGTTCCGGACGAGCCGGGCAAGGGTTTCTGGGTTTTCTGGGTTCCTGCAATCGAGGTTCCGGCCGATTTCCGCATAGCGGTCCATGCGTTCTGCCAGGGGAAGGGCTGCCAGAGGGCTGGCGGGCGAGAAGAGCCCGAGGGCAGGATCCATGCCGGACAGTTTTTCATGGGCCACGAGGGCCCAGGTGGTGCCGATCAGGCGCGACATGGAGGGAGCAAGCACTTCGGGGCAGCTGAAGCTCTGACGTGACGAGTTGATGTCCACCCCCGAGATCTCCATGAGCCCGTGCCGCTCGCACAGGGCGCGCACGCGCGCCAGCTGGGCCTGGGTATTCCGCGGCGGCATGTACGTCACCGCCTGGAATCCAACATCGACGAGCCAGGGCACGAGTTCGTCCAGAAACTCATCCTCGAACTTCTCCGCCTTCTTGTCGCCCGTCGGGGAGTCGGCAACGTCTCCGAGGTATGCGTACGCCGGTATGGCGCCGATGCTCCGCGCGAACGCAGTGACGGTACGTACTGGAATGCACTCTTCCGGCCCCGGCTGCACGAAGACCCTGTCCAGGAAGCCGGACTTGAGGAACCCCAGGAGATCATAGATCAGGTGCGGGTTGCCCGGATCTGACAGCAGGGCGGCGACCTTGGGTGGAGCCTGCAGGCCCAGGTTGGCCGCGAGTCCTGCTACCAGCGCAGGTCCGGCACCATGCCGCTTGAGGATAGCCCCGGCCACGGCGGACAGTATGTGCCGCTCGGTGACGCTGCCACCCTCGGCCGCCTTTGACAGCGGCACGACGTCGCGGTCGTAGTCCAGCTCCCCGTAGCCCGCGCCTGCGAGTATCGCCGAAGCGGCTGCCACCGTCTTGCGGTTGCGCGCGCCGCGGGCTATGCCGATGGGCGCGAGGAACGCGGCTGCCTGTTCCAGGTTTCGCCGCGGGATGCCCTGGATGGTCATGTAGGCTATGCCGATGGAGTCGGGGTTGTTCAGCTTGCGGTTCTGGAACGGCGAGTCAGGGCAGACCACCCTGAGCTCGAAGCCCACGGTGCTGCCTATGCCCAGGATGGCGCAGGCGTCCAGCATCTCCGCGGCGGCCCCTACCGAGTCGTGGTCAACAGAACCGGCCACCGCGAGGGCCGATGCCCGCGCCCGCCACGCCGCCATTGACGGCGTGTACGGGCTGAATGAATAGATCGTGTGGACGTGATTGTTTATCTCGCCCGTCGGTTTTGGCACGTTGGCCCCGCCGGGAGCTTCGGCGGGCAGTTCCCTGACCATCGCGCGGAGCGCTTCGAGGCGCTGCGCGCGGGTGGCGGCGGGATCGCCTGCAATGGCCAGATAGGGCAGGGCGGCCGGGGCCGTGCCCGCCGGTATGACAGCGGCGAGCGATGAAGCTGCCGCGGCGGGCGGCGTCGAAGTATTGGCCATGACCCGGCTCAGACACCCAGCCTGGTGCGGCGGGCCAGCTCGAGCGTACTCTGGTTGGTCGCGGGCGCGCGGCCGGCCAGCGGCAGGATGCGCTCGTGCACCGCGTCGATGATCCAGTCCTTCTGCGGAAAGTACAGCTCCTCCATCTCGGCGGCGGGCGTTATCCAGTTGCGGCTGCCGACCACGGCGACCGGCGCGTCCAGCTTGTCGAAGGGCATCGTCTGCACGTTGGAGGCTACCGTGTGCAGGAACGAACCGCGCTCCGCGGCGTCGCTCGCCAAGAGGAGCCGCCCGGTCTTGGCCACCGAGTCCAGGAGCACCGTGTAGTCCAGCGGAGCAATGAAGCGCAGGTCGATGACCTCGGTGGAAACGCCGTACTTTTCTTCGAGTATCTTCGCCGCGTCCATCGCCCGGTAGAGCGTGGCGCCGAGCGTGGCTATCGTCAGGTCCTTGCCCTGGCGGCGTACGGCGCTCCGGCCCTCGGGCACTTCGTAGTAGCCTTCGGGAACGCCCGACTTCTCGAACTGCTCGCCCATGTCGTACAGGAGCTGGCTCTCGAAGAAGACCACCGGGTCGGTGCCGCGCAGGGCCAGGTTGAGCATGCCCTTGGCGTCGTACGGCGTGGCGGGGAAGTAGGCCTTGAGGCCGGGAACATGGGCGACGAGGGCCGCCCAGTCCTGCGAGTGCTGGGCGCCGTACTTGTTGCCCACGGAGACGCGCATCACGAGCGGCATCTTGAGGAGCCCCGCCGACATCGACTGCCACTTGCTGGCCTGGTTGAATATCTCGTCGCCGGCGCGGCCCATGAAGTCGCAGTACATCAATTCTACGACCGCGCGGCCGCCGGACAGCGCGTAGCCCACGCCGGCGCCGATGATCGCGGCTTCGGAGATGGAGCTGTTGAACAGCCGGTTGTACGGCAGCAGCTCGGTCAAGCCGCGGTACACCGCGAAGGCGCCGCCCCAGTCGCGGTTCTCTTCGCCCCAGGCGGCCATCGTCGGGTCTATCGCGAAGCGGTGGGCCATCGCCTCGAACAGCGCGTCGCGGTACTGGTACATCTTGTTCTTGGAGACGGGCTTGCCCTCGGCGTCGAAGGCGTAGCGCAGCTTGCCGGCCATCGCCTTGACCCTGGCGTTCTCGGACAGCGGCTGCAGCAGTTCGGGAGCGCGGGCCTTGCCGGCTTCGGTATCGGTGTCGAAGCGCTCGACCTTGCCGTTGGACAGCATCACCGACTCGATGAAAGCGCCGCCCGTGCGGGGGCACAACTCGTCGTTGACCGCGAGCTTGACTACGGCCGTCAGCTTCTCCACGATGCCGGCCCTCGCGGTCGCCAGGCTATCAGCCGTGGCTATCTTGTTGGCCACCAGGTAGCGGCCGTAATCCTCTATGGCGTCGGCGTCCTGCCACATCTTTATCTCCTCGGGCGTGCGGTAGCTGGAAGCGTCCGAGGGGGAGTGCCCCGACACGCGGTACGTTATCGTGTCCATCAGTACGGGACCCTTGCCCGCTGCGAGGATTTCACGCTTGCGGGCCACCGCGTCCGCCACCGCGAGCGGGTTGTAGCCGTCCACGCGCTCGGCGTGCATATTGTCCGGGTTGATGCCGGCGCCGATGCGGGCGAGGATCTTGTAACCCATCGTCTCGCCGTTGGTCTGGCCGCCCATGCCGTAGAAGTTGTTGAACACGTTGAACATGATGGGAGGCGCCCCGCCCACCGACTCCGGCCACAGTTCCCGGTACTGGTCCATGGACGCGAGGCACATCGCCTCCCACACCGGACCGCAACCCATGGACGCGTCGCCGATGTTGGCGATGACGATGCCGGGCTTGCGGTTGATGCGCTTGAACAGCGCCGAGCCCACCGCGATGTCCGCCGAGCCGCCCACGATGGCGTTGTTGGGCATCGAGCCGAACGGCGTGAAGAACGCGTGCATCGAGCCTCCGAGGCCCCGGTTGACGCCGGCCTTGCGGGCGAAAATCTCGGCCAGCGTGCCGAAGAGCACGAAGTTCTCCGCCAGATCCTTCAGGTTCTTGTAGGGGATCTTCTCGGCCAGGCTGAGCGTCTCTCCGCCCAGGAAGCCCTTCATGATGCCTTCGAGCCGCGCCTCATCCAGCGTCGTTACCGCCGAATAGCACTTGGCCAGAATCTCGCCGTGGCTCCGGTGCGAGCCGAACAGGTAGTCGTCAACGCCGGGCGCCAGGCTCTGGCCCACGGCGGCCGATTCCTGCCCGATGGAGAGGTGGGCGGGGCCCTTGTGGTTGTATTCGATGCCGCTCCACGCGCCCTGCGTCTTGAACGAGTTGAGCATCAGCTCGAACTCGCGGATCGTGGCCATGTCGTACCAGGCCTTGACCAGCCGGTCCTGGCCCCAGCGGACCTTTTCCTTGGCGAAATCGGCCTTGTAGGCGTTGAGCGGAATATCATTTATCTTGAGCGTGCCGGCGCCGCGTACCTTGCCGGGCTCTACCGTTATCGATTTGGGCATGTGTTCGTCTCCTTAGGGGTTCGTCCCCGAATTAGTATAAAATATAAACTAGCCGTGTAGTTGCCAGGCCGCGTCGCGGAACAGTTCCCACACCGTCGGGTGGGGAAGGATGAGCTCCCGCAGGTCCGACGCGCGCATCTCCTGCTCTATCAGCACCGCGCCGCCCCATATCGTCTCCGCGGCGTAAGCGCCCACGCCGTGCAGCCCCAGGATGCGCCCGGTCGCCTTGTCCGTGACCAGCTTGACCGACCCGTGGGCCAGGAAGCCGTTCTCCGCCACGAAGCGCCCCGAGGCCCGCAGCGGAATCTTGACGCAGGCCGGCTCGAAGCCGCGCGCCTTGGCATCCTTCTCGGTCATCCCGACGCCGGCAGCTTCAGGAATTGAATAGACGGCCCACGGAATGGCGTCCCAGCGCATCCGCTCCGCGCCTTCGGCCTTGCCGTCGAGTACCGCGGTGATGTCAGCTACCGCCACCTCGCCCATGCGGTAGGCCGAGTGCGCCAGGAGGCTCCTGCCGGTCACGTCGCCCGCGGCCCAGACGCCCGGAGCGCTCGTGCGCATCCTGTCGTCCACCGTGACTCCCTTGGGGCTCTTGTCCAGGCTCACCGTTTCAGCGCCCCAGCCGTCGACGTTGGCCTTGCGGCCTATAGCGGCCAGCACCAGGTCGGCTTCCACCGCTTCCGCGACGCCGTCCTTGGTGGTGTAGTTGACCGTGGCGCCGGTCACCGAGGTGACCTTGCAGCCGAGCTTCCAGGAGACCTTGTTCATCGCGCGGCGCAGCACCGGCGCCTGGTCGGCGTCCATGAACGGCACGATCTCGTCGAGCATTTCTACTATGGAGACTTCGGAACCCAAGCTCGAAAAGAGGCTGGCAAACTCCACGCCGATGACGCCGCCGCCGATGACGCAGAGCCGCTTGGGAACCTCGGTTATTTCCAGGATGCCCGTGGAGTCCAGCACCCTGGGATTGTCGCGCAGCCCGGGTATGGGCGGGATGACCGGTAAAGAGCCCGTGCATACCAGTATTGCCCTGGCGTCCTCGGTACGGGTAGCGCCGGCGGTCTCGGTGACGATGACCTTGCCAGGGCCTGCGATGCGGGCCTCGCCGTCAACCACCGTTACTTTGGCTTTTTTCATGGAACCCAGGATGCCAGCGCGCATCTTCTCTATGACTTCCTGCTTCCAGGCCATCATCGTGCCCAGATCAAAGCGAACGTTCTCGGCCGTAACGCCGAATTTCTCGCCTTCAAGCGCGTGCACATAATGCTTTGCCGAATTGAGCAGCGTCTTGGTCGGCACGCAACCCACGTTCAGGCAGGTGCCGCCGATGAAGCCTTTCTCCACGAGCAGGACCGACTTGCCTGAGCCGCCGAAATGCTCGGCTGCCCGGTAACCGGCGGGTCCGCCGCCAATGATTATAACGTCGTACATGGTAGTCTCCTGTCCAGCCAGATTACTTTGCAATCCACAGGTCAGCGTCCGCGAGGGCCGCGCACAAATCCTTGAGCAGTCGGGCCGCGGGGGCGCCGTCGACTACCTGGTGATCGGAAGTTAACGACAGCCCGATGGCCGGGGCCAGCGCGTACGAACCGTCCGCCGCGGTAAACGGCTTGGGCAAAATGGCTCCCACGCCGAGCACGCAGACTTCAGGCGCGTTTATTACCGGGGTAAAGTAGTCCACGCCCAGAGCGCCGAGGTTCGATACCGTAAAGGTCGACCCCGACAGCTCGTCAGGCCCGGCCTTGCCCGCTATGCAGGCCGCCGCGAGCCGTTTGGCTTCCGCCGATATCTGCTCCAGCGACAACAGGTCGGCGTTGCGGATCACCGGCACCATCAGGCCGCGCGGCGTATCCACCGCCAGCCCGAGGTGCACCCGCTCGAAGGTCTTTACCGCATCGCCCACCTTGAGCGAGTTGCAGAGCGGATGGCTTTTAAGCACCCTGGAGGTGACGTACAGGACGAGGTCACCCACGGTCACCCCGCCGAGCCCCAGCGAAGCCGTAGACGCCTTCATACGGGCGCGCAGATTCTGCAGCCTCTCCGCCGGCGCAGACGCGTGCAGCGTGAACTGCGCCGTGGTGGCAAGGGACTCCCGCATCCGGTCGGCTATAACCTTGCGTATGCTCCGTATCTGCGTCTCGGTGAACGCGCCGGGGAACGCCAGCCCGGCAGCCGCGGACCGTCCAGTTGCTACTGCGCTGCTCGCTGCCGCGCCGCCGCCAACATTCTGTGTTGTGGCAGAATTTGCCGTAGAAACTGTGCCAGAAGCCGCAACCCTGGCGGCGGCTTCCATGTCGGCCAGCAGGATGCGGCCGCCGGGACCGGACCCGGCCTGCGGCACGGGAGCGCCGCCGGCCGCCGCGGCCCGGGCGGCAGCCGAGAGCGGCCCGCGCGCCTCCACCGCTGCCCTCACGTCACGTTCCAGCACCCGGCCGCCCGGGCCTGACCCGGACAGGCCCGCCGGATTCACCGCCTCATGGAAGGCCAGTTCACGCGCGCGCGGCGAGACGCCGGAAGCGGCAGCCTGCGCCGGAGCAACGGCCGCT
>CAXZAJ010000226.1:0-6944 GCA_964293355.1 uncultured bacterium | reverse complement strand
CCCCTGTTTGAAGCGGATTACAGCCTCGGGTAGCGAGAGGTCCATGAATGAATTGCCGCCGCGGCGTTCCACCGCTTCAGCCCGGGCTTTCTGCACGGGGTCGGTTGGTACCCGGAATGGCAGTTTGGTTATTATGACAAGTTCCAGTGTCTCGCCGGGAGCATCAACCCCTTCCCAGAATGAATCAGTGGCGAACAGTACGCTGGAGATGTCTGTCTTGAAGGCATCCATGAGCCTCGTGCGCTCGTCGTCACCTTGCCTGAACGCGGAAATGCCAAGGTCGTCCAGCCGCGGCTTTACGGCGTCCCAGGCCGCACGGAGGGCCGTATACGAGGTGAACAGAACGAGCGCCCTGCCTCCCGATGCTTCTATGAGCTTGTATACGGCATCGTTTATCCAGGGTTGCCATTCCGGCGAGTTAGGCTCCGGTGCATCGTTGGCTGCTGCCAGGAGAGCGTTGCGTTCAAACGGGAACGGGGAGGGGAAGGCGGTGCATTCTGTACGTGAATCCGAGTTGGACAAGCCAACGCGGTGCTTCCAGAATTCAAACGAGTTGCCGACCGACAGCGTGGCAGAAAGGCAGATGACAGCGCGGAACTGGTCGAAAACAGCTTCGTTCATCATTTCGGAGATGTCCAGCGGCGTTATGCTGAACTGGACAAACGCGTCGCCCTGGCTGGTTTTGCGTCGGTCCAGCCAGAATATGCTTTCAGGTTCTTCGTCAAATGCCCGGTATCGGGCGCAGATCGATGCCATTTCAGAAAGCCTTACCAGCGCCAGGTTTGTCTCGAGTACGGACTGGTCGGCCTCGTCTTCGTCGGGTACCCCTTCTAGTGCGTCCTTGAGTAATTCAGCGATGGAGAGGATGGCTCGTTCCACCGCGCCGAGTGGCTTTATCACAGCCTGTTCTACATCCGGGCTTCTATTCACGAGCCGGTGGTTCATACCGGTGCCGATGAGAGCCAGCGCGGCGGCGTCAGCCATGTCCATGGCCAGAAGCAGTGCCTCAGCGGCATCCGGAAAGCGCTTGAGGATGCCTGATTTCAGCCCCTTGAGGTTCTGCAGCTTGACGATGACCCCGAATTTCCGCCCCCGCTTTTCGCGGTACAGCTTGGACGCCTGTTTCATCACTGAAAATTTTGTCAGCTCTTCAGAAAAAAAGCTGGTGGCGCTTGATTCTATGGCGTGTGCCTCGTCAAACACGATGGTGGTGTACGGCGGCAAAACCGCTGTGGATTCGTAGCCTGAACCGCCGGCTCGGGACGCCAGGTCGCTGAAGAGTATGTGGTGGTTGGCCACGATCAGATCGGCATCCGCCGCGTCACGTTTGACCTTGAGGACGAAGCACGAATCGCGGTTTGGGCAAGCCATGTTCAGGCAGTCGTCGGATTCAGAGCGTACCCGGGCCCATAGTGAATCTTCCGGCCAGAACGACAGGTCCGAGCGGTCGCCCGTACCGCTTGATCCAGCCCATGCTTCTATCTGCCTGAGCGGGTGATCCTCACCCGCGAACAGCCCTTCTTCATCGAGTGCGTCCTGGAGCCGAATTTTGCAGAGATAGTTGCCTCGTCCTTTGACGAGGACTGCCTTGAGCTTCTTTTTAAAAATTGACGATACGAGCGGTATATCCTTGTCGATCAACTGACGCTGGAGGTTGATTGTTGCCGTAGAGACGACAACCCGTTCCTTGTTGCGCGCGGCCCATGCAAAGGCCGGAATGAGGTACGCAAACGATTTGCCCACACCCGTACCGGCTTCAGCCGCCAGTACGTAGCCCCCGTTCAGCGCTTCGGCAATCGCCTTGACCAGTTCCAGCTGGCTCTGCCGTGGTTCATAGCCAGACAGCCGTTCGGCCAGCTTGCCCCCCGTATCGAGGACCCCGGCGAGTTCTTCAGGGTTTATGGCTATCAGGGCACGGGCCCGCACCGGCTCCGCAACGACATACACTTCCCTGACGTCGCCATCAACGATGTATGAGCCCACACCGTTCTCGCCGACGCGCGAGGCTACGGAAAGGTCGGCGTTGCTGGGTTCCAGGAGGCCGGATGGGTGATTGTGTATCAGCACGTCACCGCGGTCGAGGAAACCCGCTATCGCCGGAACGCTGGAAACCCCGCCGCGCGCCCCTACGATGATCTCGGCGACGAGGCCTTTCCCGTCCAGTTTGCCCGCGACAAAAACTTCATTGTAGCCGGCGTCGGCAATAGCGTCGCGGAGGTCTGCCGCTGCCTCCGCGGTGGATCGTTCGCTTACGAGCATGGTGCGCCTTCCTCAGTACGACGCGACGAGCATATACGAGAGCCCGTGTGGCAGGTAGTCACCGGTGGCGAGGTCAGGCCGGCACCAGAATTCCAGGTACGATTCAGGGTGTATTCTGGCAAACGATCCGACCGCCGGTGTCCAGGTCAGGCTGGCTCGTCCGAACAGAGACCAGCCTGTGGCTGTTACTCCGTCTGCCCACGCTGGTCCGGACACCAGAAATCCTCTGCTCCCTGTCCTGATGGAGAATCTGTTTGCATACAACATCCCCATACCGCGCTGCAATTCCACCCCGAGCAGTCTGAGGCTCGCTTCGGCCTCCGAGTACCAGACTCCGCTGGAACCTCGGCTGAATTCTTGCCAGCTCGGGTAGAGCGCGGGCATAGGCGAGTAGAATACCGAAGAATACCGGCCGCCAGGGCCATAGGCCATGCCGGACGTCAGGGCTACCGCTCCATACGCTGAAAATGCAAGCGCGCCTGGCTCGATCCTGCCTGCCACCCTGGCTTCCAGCCCCGTTGCCGGAGCTTCCGGATCGGGAACAATACGTGCATCGAGTATGGCTTTCAGGGTCAGCGAGTATCCAGTCTGGGCCTCTTTGTCCGACCGGGTTGCTGTAAAGTCGCTCAGGCTGGCTTGGGCCGCAAAAATGGCCGCCGCAATGCTCCAGGGAGCATACGCTGACGTGCCTGCACTGCTCCCGGCCGCTCCTGCCAGCCCTGCCTGAACGTTCCACCCGACAGAGTTGCCCTGAAACGGGTGGAGTGTATCACCCATATCAAGCGACGCTGTGCTGGTTCTTACTGTAGAGCCATCCGGGTAGGTGTCAAAGGAATCCGAGATGCTCAACTCTACGGGAACATAAAATGCTTTCCCTGCAAGAACCACGTCAAAATCCATGGCTTTGGCACTGAAGTTCCAGTCCACTCCCGCTGAGGCTGTAAGCCGTTCAGCTGGATCTTCCATGTACAGACGCAAGCCAAGAGCTTGCAACCCCCTCGTGTCGCCCCGTGCGGTTGGCAGCCAGAATTTCGGCAGGAGCCACCGGAGGGCCTTGTACTGAGCAGTTTCCCGGGTTGCGGGCGCATCATAGATTGATGTGGCACGGGCAAGCTCCATGGCAGGCTCCCATAGTGCCTCTCCCGTCGTAAATCCAAGTTGACCACGGTCTTCCGGGAATGCGCAGGGGGCTGTGCCGGCGGAAAAATGGCCGATGTAGAAGGTTGTGCCACCTGCCTGTACTGGCCAGTGTACGCCCCCCGATAGCGGTACGGTTTGATAGGTGAGGGTTTGGCCATCAAGCTCCACCAGCCGGTAGAAGAGTTCATCATCCCACGAAAATCTCAGGATTCCATCGGCTCCCATGGAGAGGTAGCGGATCCATGAAAGCGGGTCAGGCAGAACCAGCCTGTCCACTGAATCGAGCATTCCAGGTGAATCATTGAGTGTCAGACGTATGACCGAGACTTTGCCGGCTTCCTTCACCAGCGCATACACGGTACTGCCGTCGAGGGAGGCTACGGGAGAAGCGTAGCTGAGGTCTTCAGTCCCGTAAAGCAACGTGATGGTCGTTGTTCCATCCAGGACGATGAGGTTAGTCTGGTAGCCGTTTATAGCGATGCCGACCATGGACGTACCGCCAGGCTGCCAGGCAGCATCACGTATCCTGGCTGCGGGAACATCTTCGAGTCGCATGGTCTTCAAGCTCCAGGTCTTCAACTGGAGCCTCGGGAACCCGGCATTCAAGCGGACGGTAGAAATGAGCAACCTGGATCCATCAGGCGACATGTCAAGGCGGGAAACCTCGGATCCGGCACGGAACAGGGGCACTTCACTGCCGGATTCCGTATCATACGAGTAGACTGTTTCCCTGTTGGAGTCAACGTAATATACATGGTGCCCATGCGCTGTCATTGCCGTGATGGCGGAGAGCGACCTGAGAGGTTCAGTTGTCATGAATACGGGTACCCGGGGAGTCATGGAAGCCTTGAAATCGCTCCATGCGTCACTGAGGCTCACCCCATAAACATCTGAAAACCTGCCCTTTCCAAGAATGCTGTCGTCGAGGGGCTTGAAAACTGAAGCCGCGCCAAAGCGGCGCCAGAGTTGGGCGTATTTTTCAATACCATAGTTTTGTTGAAGGTACCGTGAAAAATACCCGCCGTATATATAGTAGAGTCCCCGGCCTGGATGGAGATCCCAGGCTCCAGCTGCCTGGGTAAAGCTTTTCCAGCGGCCTTCGACTATATCCTGACGCAACCACGCTCCAGAAAGTGGATCGGCCGCCCTGCCAGCGCCGTCTCGGCTTTCAAGCGAGACGGTAACGCCTTCCACGAACGAAAGCGGTGCAAGGTAAGTAGACGCGCTCAACGGTGCTCCAAAAACTGCTGCTACGGCGTTCTCGAATCCTGATCTAATCGTCAGTGAAACGGCATGTGTAAGTTCATGATAGAAGAGCTTGCGGAGGTCGTCATTGAACGATCCGAGTGTTGAATTCATGTCAGTTGGAGCCTGGTACAGAACGATCTTGAGATAGGGAACCCACGTAAAGTAACCGTTGAGCTCTTCTGAATCAGGCGTCATGATTACTGGAAAACGGTACTTGGTCGTCGTCCCCAGCAACTCCGCTATTTCCCGGTACGCATCATCGGCGAAACCTGCAAGGTACTCTATGGCTGTCCTTGATTCGGCAGGGAAGATGAACGAGAAGTACTCGGTTTCCAGGGTTTCAAGGTGTCGGTATGTAGAAAACAGGTCCGCTGATGCGGAAAAAACAAGCAGCACGGTCATCGCGACCGCTATTCCAGTACGTTTCAAGGTGATCCTCCGCGCGGGTTCCGCCCGTTTTACCGCGCGGCGAGAAAAGGGTTCCTGCGTTTTCATGCGCAGTCTTCCCTCTGATTACTGAACCATATAGCCGGTATTCATCTTGGCGATCATGTGATTCCACTATATTATTGTAAACTGAGTACAACAAGCGATGTAGCACTCAACAATACCTTCGTCCATTCCGAAAATGTAATGAAGTTCTCTGAAGTAAGGAAGTCGATGACCGTAGGACAGAAGGCATCAGTAAGCCTACTCGTCTCAACCCTGTTAGCCGCCGGCTTTGCAGCCTTGGCCTATTCAGGCTTGTTTTCGGTTATAGAAACCAGCTTTTTCGACGAACGGGTCAGACGTTCTGTTGAACTATCTGTGGATGGCCTTACTGAATCAACAACTGCCTATCACGAGCGCAATGTTGAACGCTTTGCCGGATTGCTGGAAAATGACTACGTCAAGCGCAGCTTCCTTCCCAATCAGAGCGCACAGGATATATTTGACCGTACAAAAACCTTCGGGCTGCTTTCGGAGGAGACCGCGGGACTGCAAGGCGTCAGGTTCCTCGATCTGGATGGAAAGCGCATACATTTCAGTACGTTCCCCGGGGATGTGGTCCGTTCGGAATCCTTGCGGATCGTATACCGCAACTACGGGGATGAGGGTGATGAATCCTTCGAGACACTCACTGTCCCTGAGGGTTCCTCCGGAACAGTATCCACACTGCCGGCCAGACGCTCGTTTGCCTATAGATTCCCTTTCGTAGACGGTTTTGGCGTGTATCGCGGCAGCGCCGTTTTCTACGTTGCCTTTTCTGGTCTGCTTGAGCGCCTCGTGCAGGACGGTCGCATTCCGCTCGGTGACGATGTGGTTGCGGTTGAAACGCAAGGCATCCTGATAGGCGCCCCCTCATGGGGCGGGCAGGATCTCATATCGCGCGTAGCGGAAATCTGGTCCGCTGGGCCGAATGCCGAACCCGTTCCTGTTGGTGCCGCCGAGGCTTCAGGCTCGTTTATCCTGTTCTCCAGACGTGGGGATTCCGGACTCGTGGGGCAACTCGTACCGGCATCCTGGTTCGAGATGCCTGAGTCATTCCGCTGGCTGCTGCTCACCACATTCTTCATTACGGTGTACCTTGCCCTGTTCCTGATACTTAACCTCAGGCAGGATCGCTTCGCTATACTCGCGGGCCGGATCAAGCGCTTTCAGATAGAACTACTTGAAGAGTACCTGGAGCGCAAGGGCGATATGGACATTGCGAGATGGAAAGGTGAACTGGAAGCCCGCAGGGGTGAGACCAGGGACCGGATTCGCAAGAGCGCGGGTAAAATTGCCAGGAAACGTTCTGCCGACGTCGATGCCCTCATCGATAAATCCTGGGATGAGATCATTGCTGTCATGACTTCCCGGGGTGAACGGCCGGGAGGAATTGATCTGGCAAGGATCGAAGCTCTTCTGAAAGAGGCCTTGAGCAAGGGTTCGTTCGTCATTGGCTCTGCTGCCGTGAATGTACCGGCTGCTCTCCCTTCACGCATTGTCCCCGTGGAGCCCGGCCTTGCCAGTCTTGTTGGAGCAACTGAAGTTGCTGAAGAACTGGAAGAAGTGGAGGAACTCGGCGAGCTTGAGGATGGCGAGGAGGTCGAAGAGCTCGGTGAAGTCGAGGAACCCGGCGAGCTTGAGGAAGCTGAAGCGGTCGAAGAGCTCGGTGAAGTCGAGGAACCCGGCGAACTTGAGGAAGCTGAAGCGGTCGAAGAACTCGGTGAAGTCGAGGAACCCGGCGAGCTTGAGGAAGCTGAAGCGGTCGAAGAACTCGGTGAAGTCGAGGAATTCGGCGAGTTTGAGGAAGCTGAAACGGTCGAAGAACT
>CAXZAJ010000225.1:0-6972 GCA_964293355.1 uncultured bacterium | reverse complement strand
TCAATGGCCGCTTGGCCGAGATTGCCGGCCAGTACCTGCGCAAAGGCTCGCTGGTCTATATCGAAGGCAGCCTGCGCACGCGCAAGTGGACCGACCAGTCCGGCATGGAGAAATCCACGGTTGAAATTCGCGCCGATCAGATGACCATGCTGGGCAGTCGCCAAGACGGTGGTGGCCGGGGTGGTGACATGAGTTACGGCGGGGGCGGCGGGGGGTGCCCGGGACTCGATTTTCATAGACGAGGGATTCGGTTCTCTGGACGACGAGACGCTGGACCGCGCGATGGCCGCGCTCGACCGGGTGAGGGGCGAGCGGGTCATCGGCATCGTGTCGCACGCCGCGGAGTTGCGTAACCGGGTGCCCGCGCGCATCGAGGTGTCCAGATCCAGCATCGGATCCACGCTGCGGGTAGTCCGCTGACCGGTTGTTACGGGAGCGGGGCCGCCTTGAGGTCGCCGGCTATCGCCGCGTCCAGGAGTCGGCCGAGTTCGTCGTCGGTGAACGCGCGCGGGCTCCTGGCGCGCCCCCGGTAGGTGAGGGCATCGGCGAGGACGGCCTGCGCGTTGGTCGCGTTGATGCCCACCTGCGAAAGGTTTGAGGCGATGCCGAGTTTCGATTTCATGGCGACTATGGCCTCCACGAACGCCTCCGCGCCGAGTTTGTCCGGGGCGTCTGGCTTGCAGGCACCGAGGGCGGCCGCGAGGTCGCGCATCCTGGGCGCGGCGTCCCGCGCGAGCGCGGCCATGACGTAGGGCAGGATGATGGCATTGGCGTCGCCATGGGCCACGCCGTGCCTGGCCCCTACGGGGTGCGCAAAGCCGTGAACCATGCCAAGGCCGGTCTGGGAGAAGGCTCCGCCTGCCGAGGCGCTGGCTATGGCCATGGCTGAACGTGCGTCCAGGTCGTTGCCGTCAGCACAGGCAAGCGGTAGCGCGCGGCCTATCATCGCCGTGGCCTTGATGTTTATGGCGTCAGCCAATGGATTTGCGGCGAGCGAGAGGTATGACTCCACGACGTGGGTAAGGGCGTCCATGCCGGTAGCCGCGGTAACGCGGGTGGGCATGGAGAGGTGGTTCTCCGGATCGACGATGGCTATGCGAGGGAAGAACGAGTCGGTCGTGTAGCCCAGCTTGCGCCCGTTTACCCGGTCGGTGGTAACGGCGGCCGAACTCAGCTCGCTGCCGGTACCTGCCGTGGTCGAGATGGCGACGATGGGCAATGCCGGCTTGGTGGGCACGGCGCGGCCATAGCTGAATTCCAGTATGTCCACGCCGTTGGCTGCCGCGAGCGCGGCGCTCTTGCCGCAGTCTATCGGGCTGCCGCCGCCGTACGCGATGACGGCTTCAAGCCGTTTCGTGCGTATCAGGGCGGCCGCTTCGCCAACCTGTACGGCATCCGGATCCGCGGTAACCTTGTCAAACACGGTATACGCGATGCCCACCGCGTCGAGTCCCGCCTTGAGGGCGGCGAAGCCCGCGGACCTGCCGGTGGCTCCGGAGCCGCAGACGAGCAGTACCGACTTGACGCCGAGGCCGGCTACCAGGGCACCTGCGCCCTTGGTGGTACCCGGTCCGAAGACGAGCCTCGTGGGGCTATAGAAATTGAATGGTGTTGAAAACGTAGACATGGCACCCCCGCCGTGCCCGACCGCGCCGGGCTCTAACGGGGAGCGCTCTCGCCCGGTCTAGAAGTCCCAGTCTTCAGTCGAGCTGAAGAAATCATCATCCGAGCTCGTGCCAGACATTCCTGGCAACCCCGCGCCTCCAATGTTGCGCAGTTCGTAGAGCTTTTCCGCATAGCGGAAGAGGAACATTCGCCTCTCCAGACCTGCCGCGTCGGTGCGAACCTTGCGGATAAAGTCGCCGGCGCTGTAGCCGGGGCGGATGTTCTGGCGCTCCAGCGCCGTGCCCATGACCAGCACGTCCAGCTGCATTATCCTATAGTAGATGCGCTCAAAGATGAAGAGCACCTTGCGCGTGGCCAGGATGTCGGCGGAAAGGGCCTTTTTTTCCTTGAGCACGGTGGGGTCATTGGGGGGAGGCACCAGGCCTGCGGCATCCTCGCGTATCCACTTGGAGAGCGTTTCGCTCTTCTGGAGCGGTGCGAAGGCTGTATTGAACTGCGCCAGCTGTTCGTTGTAGCGCTTCTCGAAATCGCCGAGCGCTCTGACGGCATTGGACCTGAAGGCTTCGATTTCGTCGGCAATCCAGTTTTTTTCAAACTGCTCGGGAGAAGAAACCGCTATAGGTACGAGCCTGAGCCGTTCGCTGGCTTTCTTTTCCACAGCCTTGCCGGCGGCGACCGTGAGGGGTTCCCCTCCGTCTGTACACGCCACTGCACCCTCGGTGCAGACCACCAGAACAGCGCCGTTGACCGAGCTTGCCATCGTAAAGGCTGTGCCGCGGACGCCCATGACCACCGAGTCGGTCTGCACCTGCAGGCTCGGGTTGCCGGATATCTTGGCGAGCTTGGAGCCTATCTGGCCCGCTATCAGGTCTATGGTGCTCCTGGGACCGGCTGTGCCCGGCGCCAGCCGTATGTAGGCTACCGATTTCTGCTTGATGGTCAGGGTGCCGCGCATGCCCGTGCTCTTGTCGAGCGCAATGATGACGAGGCCATCGCCTGCGGTCTTTATCATGTCGTCAGGCAGTATGTCGTCACCTATGTTGGCTTCACCCAGCGACTTGCCCGAGCGTACGATTACCGCATTGCCTTCAACGTAGTCCACCGAACCAAAGGGTGCGGCGGGGGCTGCGAATGCCTGGATGGCTAGAGTCAGGGCAATGGCCAGGACAGCCAGCTTTTTCATCAATATGCTCCTTGGGTTCCTGTAGCAACAGTATAGACCTTTGCGGTGATGATTTCGAGGTGCCTAGAATTTGATGCCAACGAACCACTTTGGCCAGATGTCGATATCGGTGTCAAACAGCGTGACGGTGTATGGCACGGCCGTACCGAACGAACTACGCATGGCGGCGGGCACCTGCGAAGACCCCGTCGGTGCGAAATCAGCCTTGATGCCGATGTACGGCCCGAATCCCCTGCGGTTACCGAACCCGAACGAAGCGCGCAGCGAACCGAACGATCGTGAAGATTCAAGCAGGGACGAGAACTCGACCTTTCCGAAATCGTCATAGCTCGTTGTCGTCAAATCCTGGTATATCGCGCTGAGCGTCGCGGGATCCACTGGCGTCTCCATGCCGAGTTCTATGTCCGCCGTGAGGAACAGGAACCTGAAGCGGTGTCCGAGTGCGGAACCCACGGTGAGGCCCTCTGCGGTCCGGAGGAACTGGTTCGAGGGCTGGCCAGCGGTGAACGCGGCATACAGGAACGGCGTGCCGGAGCGGTAGGCTGCGTAGGTCATGTTCGAATCGAACTGGTAGTCCAGCGCAAAGTCGTGGATGCCGTTGCCGATGATGTTGACGAGGCCGATGGCCACGCCGTCGAGTTCGTCGGCTATGTTGATCACGCCTATCATCGCGCCGTCAGCCTTGCCTGCGATGTTTACGACGCCGGCCAGCTGGGCACCGTGCATCTCGTCGGCGATGTTGAACACGCCGGCTATCTGGATGCCGCGCACCTCTTCAGCGATGTTGAACACGCCTGCGCCCTGCGCTCCGCGAATGCCGCCTGCGATATTGAATACGCCTGCGCCTTGAAATCCGCCGACTTGCCTGCCTGTTATATTGAAGACACCAGCACCCTGCATGCCGTGGATATCGCCGTCGGATATGTTGAAGACGCCAGCACCCTGAAGGCCGTATACCGAGCCCGTGATCGCGCCGATCGGGGCAGCAGAGACCGAGGTGTCATAGATGCCGAATGGAAAGGAAACGCCGGGTACGAAGCTGAAGACGAATGGAAAGTAGGGGTGCTCCGCTTCCCTTGAGACCCTGGCCGGGGCTGGCGTCCACGGTATTTCTATCGTGATGGTCGTTGTGCCGGGTTTTGTCGCCGCTTGCGGGGTTGCAGGAGCGGCGGGTGCCGTAGGCGTCGCGGGCGCTGTCGTCTGGGTTTCCACGATCGTTGTCTGTGTTTCAGTAATGGTTGTCTGCGTAGTCTGGGTTGCATTGGCCGCGTTGTATTCGTCCCTGGCCTTCTGGAGGACATAGTCCTCGCTGGTACCGGTTCCGGCTTCCTGCGCCCAGAGCGGGCCGCACGCGGCATAGATCACCGCAGCAAGTATCAGAATGCGTTTCATGTTCACCCCCGATGGCGAGTGTATATAATGCCTCCATACGGAGCGCACGAGGTAAATTTAGCACGGTATCGGCCAAAATCCATTGCATCGCGCCTGAATTCCGCGAAAAATCCTTTTACTTATATTTGTTGCCCGATGAAATATTGTATCGTATAATCGCTATACAATGGTTCTATGCGATGCGAAAAACAAAAATAGTATCGACTGCCTCACCGCTTGCCTTGACCGGGGCATAGCCGCTGCAACTTTCCCTGGTGGCGTGGTTGCCTGCCGCCGCGGTGAGGAACTGGCTGTCGTCGCACGTGGCACGCTGCAGTACCCTGATATCATACCATCGGGGTCTGGCCCTGTCCCGGTATCCGCCGCTACGGTCTATGATCTGGCTTCGCTTTCAAAAATCATTGCTACCCTGCCGCTGGTCCTCCTTACCCTGCAGTCCGGCCGGGCGGAGCTTGACGACAAGGCCATGCGCTTCCTGCCTGAACTGACTACAGGCGCAGGCAGTAGCTGGAACGATGCCATCACACTCAGGCGCTTGCTGGCCCATACCTCCGCCCTTCCAGCCTGGCGGCCGTACTTCGTGCGCCTGCACGGAAAAGCCGCCTACCTGTCTGCCATCGCGGACGAAGCGCCTTCATACCAGCCCGGCAGCGCGGTGGAGTACAGCGACCTCGGGTTCATGCTGCTGGGTTTCATTCTGGAACGCATATGGGACGAGGACTTGCCTGCGCTCGCGGACAGGCTGCTTTTCAGGCCGATGGGCATGGAGCATACCGGGTACCTGCCCCTGACGCTGGCGCGCTTTGCCGGCGCGGACATCGCGCCGACCGAGCTGGGCAACCAGTACGAACGCGGCATGGCACTGGCGTACGCGGAAGGCCGGCCCGTCGTGGGTGGTCATGGTTCCAGTTTTCTACTTGCCGCATCGGATATCGAGGGATTTTCCTGGCGCTCCGGCCTGATACGCGGTGAAGTCCACGACTCCAACTGCCATTACGGGCTCGGCGGCGCGAGCGGGCATGCCGGCGTGTTTTCCACGGCGCCCGACCTGGTCCGCTATCTGGATTTCTGGAAACCGGATGGAGCTCTGTCCCCGGCGTTGCGAGCCGAGGTTTTCAGGCGTCAGACACCTGACGGCTCCCCTTCGGGTGTCATAGCGCGCGGCCTGGGCTGGATACTCGACGGCTCTCTCGCCACGCATACAGGATTTACAGGCACCTCACTGCGCTACGACCCCGCGCGCGGCGACACGCGCGGTTACGCGACCATCGCGCTGACCAACCGCGTGCATCCGCGCGTTGCCGACGGCATTGGCCCATGGCGACTGGAACTGGCCGCCGCGCTGGAAGCCGCCAGTGCGGAACGGCATCAGGTTATTACGGAGTAGCCTGAAATTACGGGATTCCGTGAGGAAGACGGCTCTGCCATCTCCCTCACTTCCAGACATAGATCGAGGATCAGGAGGAGATTCTATGAAGAAACGTGTTCTCTTAGTCGTGGCGCTTAGCGTGCTGGCAGTCACGCTCGGCTTCAGCCAGGCACCCAAGCGGGGCGGCATCATGAAGATGACCCCCGCCAAGCAGGGCGTGCTCGTCCAGAACTTCAACCCGTTCAGCCCGGCTTCGCTGGAGTCTACGGTAGGCGGTTTCTACGAGACGCTCATCTACTTCAACCTGGCCAACGGTTCCGCCAATCCCTGGCTGGCAGAGAAATGGGCCTGGTCCAAGGACCTCAAGACCATAACCTTTACCATCCGCACCGGCGTCAAGTTCAATGACGGCAGCGCGCTCACCGTGGACGACGTGCTCTACTCCGCGATGCTCGGCAAGGAGAACAAGGCGCTTGACCTGTCAGGCCTCTGGGCCGAAGGGCTGCAGACCGTAACGGCCAAGGGCAGCGAGCTGAGCTTTACCTTTGCGGAAGTAAACGTGACGACGCTGGAAAAATTCGGCTCGCTCGTCGTGGTTCCCAAGGCCGTGTGGTCAAAGGTAGACCCGCTCACCTGGACCGGCAATATGAACCCCGTCTCTACCGGGCCGTTCATGCTCGAGCCCGGTTCCTTCAACGAGCAGTCCTACAAGCTCGTCAGGAACCCGTACTACTGGCAGCTGGGTACCGACAAGAAGCCGCTCCCGTACATAGACGGCATACAGTTCGTCTCTACCACCAACGAGCAGGTTGGATTCAAGCTGCTCGCCGGCGAATACGACTGGGCAGGCTACGCGCTCCCGAACATCGAGGATTACGTCAAGGCCGATCCCGAGCACAACAAGTACTGGTTCCCCGAGGGCAACCTCGTATTCCTCTACCTGAACAACGGCAAGGCTCCTTTCGACAACGTGGCTGTCCGCAAGGCAATCGCCCAGGGCATCTCGCAGCGCGACATAACCCGCAAGATGACCCCTAGCCCGGCACCTGCCACCATGAGCGCCGTCAAGTCCACGTTCTCCGACATCACCAAGAGCGCCATGGCCAAATACGATATCAAGCGCGATATCGGCAAGGCCAAGAAGGCTCTCGAGGCGCTGGGCTACAAGCTCAATTCCAAGGGCATCTACGAGAAGGCCGGCGTCGAGCTGTCGTTCAAGCTCTACGTACCCACCGGCTGGACCGACTGGGTCGGCGCAGCCGAGACCGTTTCTGGCCAGCTCAAGGAAATCGGCGTGGAGGCCATCATCACCCAGGCCGCCTGGCCGGATCCCTACCAGTTCGCGCTAGAGAAGGGCGACTGGGACATGGCCATCAGTTTCATCACCGTTGGTTCTACCCCG
>CAXZAJ010000224.1:0-6989 GCA_964293355.1 uncultured bacterium | reverse complement strand
GCGGGGGGGAGAAAAAAACGAACCCCGCCGCGTGCCCCCCGCCGCCCCCGGAGTGCCCTTCCGCGCTTCGGTTCAGGAGCGCGGAGTGCAGTTACCAGCGGCCACGGCCATTGGTGTCGTTGCCACGGCCACCCATCTGACCACCTGTCTGCCCACCGCGCTGACCACCCATGACGCCGCCACGGCCGCCCATCATGCCCTGTCCCATGAATTCGGAGAGGTCATAGCTCTTGGCTCCGAGTGTCAACATGGTTGCCCTGAAGAAGTAGCTGTTGGGAGCATAGGGGATGGCCAACTCATAGCCCTCGAGCTTCACGGTCGCGCCTTCCTTGAGGCCGTCTATGAAACCGTACAGGGTCTGGGGCAGCTGTACGAAGTAGGTCTTGTCCTTGATGACGATTGAGGGGTGTCCCTGAACCAGCGCGAGCTTGCCTTCTATGGTCGTCTTGACCTGGGCTGCCTGGACCTGTGCCTGGGGCTGGAATCCCTGGCCCATCATGCCGGGGCCTCCACCAAAGCCCTGGGCTGAAACGGCGCCGATCGCGGTCAGCGCTACGATGCATACGGTTACGATCTTCTTCATATCGAACTCCTGTTTGTTCGTTGTGTCGCGAACCTCAAGGTCCGCGGCCGCTTCCTCGGCGGCATCTACTATATTGCAAGAGTCGTGCCAAAATTGAGTTGCATTGAAAAAAATGTATAAAGTTAGTAATTGCTTGTATTAAAACAAGTTGGGTGGCTGGTGTTTTGAGATGCGATTGTAGTGTGGGATGGTCATTGCGGGGTTCGGGAAAAAATTGCCCGTTACAGAGGGGATATATTGGGAAAATCAAGCACGAAGCGGGTTCCGGACCCCAGTTCACTTTCCACGCTGATGTGTCCTTGCATCTTTTCCACGAAAAGTTTGCTTACTGCCAGGCCGAAGCCCTTGCCCTGTTCTCCAGCCGTACCGAGGGTCAGAAGCGTACGGCCAGGTATGAAGAGTTTTTCAAGCTGGTCCGGCTTCATCCCTACACCGTGGTCTTCTATGGTGATCAGGATGCGTTCATCTTTTTTGTTCCTGGTGGATCTGGATACCGTCAGCTGAACGGTGGAGCCGCTCCGGGAATATTTTACCGCGTTGGACATGATGTTCCGGAAGACTGTTGCGAGGGCACGGCGGTCCGCGGCTATAGTACCGCCCCCTTCAGGGAGCGCAAGTGAAACACCTTTTGTTTCAGCAATGGCCGCAATGTCAGCCGCTGCTTCAGCCAGCACCTCTTCTACCCGTTGAGGTTCGAACTGCAATGTAATTCTCCCGGAAGCGCAAAGCGCCCATTCGAGCAGCGAATCCAGGAGCCCCGATATCCGCTCCAGACCTATCGAGAGCGTCTCGATACTTTCCCGCTTGGTATTCAGGTCGCCTTCAAAATCGAGCAGATGGTTGCGTACATAGCGGTTGGCGCTTGAGACCGGTGCCCGCAGGTCGTGGCCGATGACCGCTATCAGCGCATCCTTTGTGGAAATGATTTCCTGTAGTTCCAGGTTGTGGAGGGCCATCTCCTTTTCGTGACTACGCAGATTCTGCTCTACTTTTGCTGAAGAAAGCAGGAAATACCCAAAAAGGTTTAGAAATCCGATGAACAGGGCAAGCAGGTACTCAGGTCCACTTATTGCGCCAGCATCTATGGGTGTCAGCATCGGACTGCGCAAGGCTACAGAAATTACCCTGATCAGGCTTGCGACTGACACGGCGATAAAAAATATGGCAGATATATTCTGTATTTTCTCGTAATCCTCATTCCGTTTTACGAGGAGTAAGGATGCGACGGTTGCCGCAATGACGCAGAGTAACCCGGAAAACATGATGACACGGAGGCCAGTAGGCGCATTCTTCATGGCGATCCAGATGAAGAAGCTGACTGGAATCAGGGAATAACTCCAGATGGGGAATCCCTTGCCAAAACGGAACTTCCAGATGGAATGGCCAAAGAACATGACTCCCGCGAGCATGGATACATTGGAAGCGGCGAGGGTTGCATATGGTAGCCCGAACGACTGGACTGCCATCACGAGAGCTCCTGCCGCGAGCAGGATCTGCCCCATGATCCAATAGCGTGCGCCAGGAAAAGTTCTGTGATAGGAATAGAGCAATACCGCTATGAACAAGCTGCCCGCATACACGGTTACCAACGCGACGTTCAGGGTAGGAATATCAAGAGTATAGGACAATTGCGCTAGCATGGTGTTGTATCGAGTCTACCTTTGGATTCAAGGATATCACGGATTATGGAGATTTTTCCTATTCTTTGAGCGTCCTCTCATTAAGGCCGTATTGTTCGTCGTGTTCTCCGCTGCCTGAGGGCTCCACATGAACGACAATGTCATAGACACCCTCGATTCTTGATTTGATCGCGTGTTCGACAGCCTGGGCTATGTCGTGGCCCTCCCGTACGGTCTTGCGGCCATCGATTTCTATGTCCAGATCGATATCGTAGAACGATGCGAGTCTGCGCACCCGAGCCCGATGTGGATTGCCGGCACCGGGCACTGATCTGACTGCGTCAAAGATAATCTGGTACAGCGCCGGGTCGGCTTTGCCGTCCATTATTTCGTCGTTTGCTTCACTGAATACACCAAGGGCTGATTTCATGACCCATATCCCGACGAAGAGCGCCACGATGGAATCCGCGATGGGAGCGTGCAGTAGCGTGGAGAGCATCAATCCGACGAGAACGCTCGCCGACATGATGACATCGTTCCGCATGTTCCTCGCGTTGGCCAGCAGCATGTTCGAACTGGTCTTCTTGCCCGCTGTGCGCTGGGTCCAGACGAGCACCAGCTTGCCCAGGATTGAACCCACCGTGACCCAGATGGCCAGGACTCCCGGTACTTCCCTTGCCGCGCCTTCTCTGAGAGCATGGATGGTCGACAGGAAGAGCTGGGCTCCAGCGAAAAATATGAAGAAAGCAAGGAGGGTCGTCGCCGTAGTTTCCGCCCTGGCATGGCCATACGGATGTTCCTTGTCCGAGGGTTTCACGCTCATGGCTGCCGCGGCCAGTGCAACGATCGAGATGATCACATCGGTAGAAGAATCGATACCATCTCCTACCACGGCGAGCGACCCTGCCATAAAACCCACGAGTATCTTGGAGACTGCGAGTATGGCATTTCCGATGAGGCTGATGGTTGCGGCGCGGCGGACGATGGTGTTCCGATCCATCGCAACAGTATAGGCTGCCCATAGGTGCACTGCAACAACTGTCCGCGTAGTGATGGCTGCATTTATTGATAAATGCTGCGAGTTGGTCTAGGATATTACAACAGCTCCGCTACCGCGGGGCGAGGGGAGCTGGAAATGACGTTTGAAGCCATGATCGCACGAACATGAGTGAAGGTCCGGATGATGTCAGATCAAGGTTCCGTCACGATGCCCGTACCATACTCAATCATGTCGTCGGATTCGGTGAATTGTTGTCCGCGGACTCTGATGCACTTTCCGGGCAGGCTCTCAGGACAATTTTCAAGGATATCGGCAAGGCTTCCATCGCGCTCAGGCAACCCGTTCTGGAATACATCGCCTCGGTCATAGAGGGTTCCGCGCCGTCTGAAGCTCTCCGGCGCCAGGTGTATGAACGAATTTATGACCTCATCTCTCTTGTCCAGACAGCGCGACGGGTAGCTCCGAAGGGCGAGCGAGCACTCAAGGACATCCGCAAGGTTCATGAGGCGGCGAACGCGCTCGCGGACCTGTTCGAGGGGACTGTTGCTCTCGACACTCCACAATCCAGTGAAGTAACCATGAGCCGTGCGACGAGCCGCACGGACAAGCCCAGAATTTCAGGCCGCATACTGATTGTCGATGACGATGCGTTCAACAGGGAAATACTCTCCCGACACCTCGAGCGGCAGGGGCATGTCGTGTGTCAGGCCTCCAACGGGCGGGATGCGTTCTCCATACTCTCTGAAGCGCCCTTCGACATCCTCCTCCTCGATGTCATGATGCCGGGCATGAATGGCTTTCAGCTACTGGAGGCCATCCGTGCCGAGGTGCGGCTCCACGATCTGTCTACCATAGTCGTTTCATCGCTCGTAGATTCCGCCTCCATGGCCCGTTGCATTGAACTGGGGGCGGAAGACTACCTGCCCAGGGATTTTGATCCCATCATCCTCCGGGCTCGCATCGATAGCCTGCTTGAAAAGAAAGAGTACAAGCGGGAAAACGATGAAGCGCTGAGGCAACTTGTCGAGGCTCAGGCCCGGCTTGCCGCGGAACTTCGTGATGCGGCCGAGTATGTACGAAGCCTTCTGCCAAAAAAACTGCGCTGGCGCGGTGTATCGGCGGACTGGGAGTTCATTCCTTCACTCAGCCTCGGCGGCGATTGCTTTTATTATCACAAAATCGACGAGAACAGGCTGGCGCTCTATCTGCTCGATGTCAGCGGGCACGGAATACAGGCTGCGTTGCTGTCGGCCACCATCATGAACATGCTGAGGGGCCTCTCGCTTGGTGGTGTCGATTACGGATCGCCCGCATCGGTGCTGTCGAGGCTTAACCGCTCGTTCCGCATCGAGGACCAGAACAACATGTTTTTTACGATCTGGTATGGCGTCTATGATTCTTCCACGAGGCTCCTGCGTTTCGCGAGCGCTGGCAGTCCCCCCGCGATTCTTGTAGGGCCTTCCGGTACCGTCGCGGAACTTGCAGGCGACGGTCCTGTCATCGGGGTGGATGAGCATGCGGTGTTCAATGAATTCGATGAAGCAATCGATCAAGGGTCCAATCTGTACCTTTTCAGCGATGGACTCTTCGAGGTGAGGACCAAGGGCGGTTCCATCCTTGCCTGGGAAGATTTCAGGGAATTGCTCGAGGCCCACCACCGGGAGTGCACCATCTCACCTGCCTGCCTGTCACCTATCAACCGCATTGTTGACTCCATACGGGCGCTCTCGGCCAAGCCGTTGTTCGATGATGACGTCTCCATCGTGGAATTCGCGTTCGATGTCTGAGTTGCGGATCCGGTTGCCTGATGACTTTCATGTCCATGTGCGGCAGGGACCGGCGATGGGTGCCTATGTCGCCCGTACCGCAGCGCATTTCGGCAGGTTTCTGGCGATGCCAAATGTCGTGCCGCCGCTGGTGACCGGAGCGGGTATTTCAGATTACCGTAAGGCTGTTGCTGCATCAGTTGTCGCGTCGGGCTTTTCAGCTGTTCCGCTAACCAGTTTCAAGCTGGTGCCGGGCATGGGGCGCGAGGCTGTTCTCGGGTGCGCGGCTGCGGGAGCCATCGCGGGCAAGTACTATCCTGCCGGAGCTACGACCAATGCGGCCGATGGGGTTACCGATCCGGATTCGGTGGCTGCGGAACTCGGTGCCATGGAAGAATCCGGTCTCGTATTGTCAATTCACGGGGAGGATCCGCTGGTGCCGGCTCTGGAGCGGGAACAGGCCTTCCTGCCGGTTGTGGACTGCCTCGTTGTCCGCTATCCCAGGCTCAGGATAGTCCTGGAGCACGTTTCCACTATCGAGGCGGTAGAGGCGGTCAAGGCCTGGCCAGCTCGTGTTGCGGCTACAATAACCGCCCACCATCTTTCGTATACGATGGACGACCTGCTTGGTGACCGGCTTGATCCAGGCTTTTACTGCAAGCCACTTCTTAAGACTGCCCGGGACAGGCAGGCGCTGGTTGAAGCCGCTGTATCCGGTTCTCCGCGTTTCTTCTTTGGAAGCGACAGCGCGCCACATCTGCCAGCCGCAAAAACCTCCGGCGCGGCCGGTTCGTATTCGGCACCGGTTGCCATGAGCCTGCTGGCGACTGTTTTTGAACAAGCTGGAGCCCTAGAAAAACTTGAGGGCTTTTGTTCCGAAGCAGGGGCGGAGTTCTACGGGTTGTGCCGCAATCAGGGTTCTCTCACGCTTACACGGGAATCCTGGGTCGTGCCTGCGCTGCTGGATGGCGTGGCACCGCTCGCGGCCGGCAGGACGCTGTCCTGGGTCGCGACGCGGATCATGTAAGGATCAGCCGAGTTCCACGATCCTTGCATGGGTAAGGACCTCGGCGCCGGTCTCTGTTATCAGCACGTCATCTTCCAGCCTGACACCGCCCGCTACGGTGTCGTAGAGGCCGGGCTCTATCGTTATGATGTGCCCCGGTACGAGAACCCACTCGTTGTCCTCGCGACTGCGGACTGCCGGCATCTCATGTGCTTCCAGCCCTACGCCGTGTCCCAGACCGTGGGGCATCACATAGCCTTTTTCAGCAAAGATTCCATCCACGATGAGGGCTACGTCCCGGCTTCTGACACCCGGCTTGCATGCCGCGATGGCGTCGCGGTGAGCCTTCCTGACGAGCGCTATCATCTCGGCACGCTTGGCATCGGGTTTACCCTTGACGAAGGTCATGGTCACGTCGGAGGTGTAACCCTTGTATGACAGCCCGAAATCCAGGATGGACATGCCTTCTGTCGCAAAGGCAGCGGCCGTATAGGCGGGAAAGCAGTGGATGCCGAAGCTCCGCGAGGGGCCGGCGGCGAGGGTATCAAAACCCGTGGCTTCGCAACCGCGTTCGCGCAGGAATCGCTCGATGAACAGGGCTATATCGGTTTCGGTGGCCAGGCGGCCAGCCCGCACTCCGGCTTCGATCTCATCCATCGCCGCGTCCGTGATCGCGGCAGCGGCACGGTAGATTTCGAGTTCGTCCTTGTCCTTGACCGCGCGCATCGCGGCGGCGTGCTTGCTGGAGCCATCTTCAGAGCAACGGAAATCGTGGTCGGGGCAGGATTCGACATACTCGATGTACATGGGATACGGCGTTACGACGGGCAGGTCCACGACGCTGCCGGCCTGTATTCCAAGACGCTCCAGCGCTCCGGCCATCGCGGCGAAGGGGCTTCGTTTGAAGTCCCCGTACGCAACCATTTCTTCAATGTGAGCCATGGAGGCGGCCATGTTCATGTCCCAGGGCACGAGGAGTGGACAGGCATCAGGCGCCATGCAAAGCAGGGGAGCG
>CAXZAJ010000223.1:0-7006 GCA_964293355.1 uncultured bacterium | reverse complement strand
GAAGATAAAAAAAGAGAAGCCCGCAGGAGCGGGCTTCTCTTTTTTAAGCGCCAGATGGGAGTCGAACCCACGTCTCCAGCTTGGAAGGCTGGGGTAATAGCCGTTATACGACTGGCGCAGTGCGAACGTGTGCGCTGAAAGCGCACGTATTGTCTAAGGTACCACTCGTTCATCTCGTCGCCCGGTAGGGCTCCTCGCTGTACGACTGGCGCAATCGTATTTCTTGTTGGCGAAACATAGCATTTTGACAGGGGGTGAGTCAACGGGAGCTGGGGGAGTGAAGATAATGGAGAAAAGCTTGCATTCTGATGATTCCTCTGCGATACTGGGTCTAGACGGGAGGCCGGGATGGACCAGAATGCGCGGCATTTTGCTCGGTTGTTCAGGGTGGAGCTCGAAGATCTCATCGAAGACATCAAGCTCCTGATCGACAGGACCGAAAAGCGGTTTGAAGGTGGCGAGATTACACCCTATGTCCGTATGGAGAACGAGGCTTTCCTGCAGAGGGAAGTGGATGCGCTGGAAAAGTTCATGGGCATTGTTGACGGAATCGATCTGTCGATTTATAAAGGTACGGCGGATATCGAGTCTGCGTTCCTGGAGCAGTCGCGTGGTTTCGTGGCACGGCTCGAGGATCCTGAAGCTGTCTATGTTCTGTTAAAAAGAAAACTTGAAAAGGTCAGGAATTTTTTGTCGCCCGGCAATAACGATACTGCTACCTAATAATCGCCCTAGAAAGAGGATACCCATGGATATTCGCGTACAGGAACTGCTGGAAAAGATCAAAAGGGAAGGCGTGGAGAGCGCCGAGGCGGACGCCGCAAAGATTCTTTCAGGTGCTGAAGCCAAGCGCGACGCCATCGTGGCCGCGGCCGAGAAGGAAGCCAGGGCAATCATCGCCCGCGCCGCTTCGGACGCAGCCCGTGCCGAAGAGTCCGGCAAGGCTGCCCTCGCGCAGGCCTCCAGGGACCTCATACTGGCTTTCCGCGGAGAGATCGAGAAGGTGATGGCCGCCCTCGTCAAATCCGAGGTCGAGGCCGCCTTCAACGCTGAAACCGTCAAGAAGGCGCTGCCCGCCATCCTCGAGGCCTGGTCAAAAGACGGCCGCGATGAGCTCTCCGTTTTGCTGCCGGCAAAGGACCTCAAGGAACTCGAGGCGTTCTTCAAGGACAAGCTCGGCGCCGCGATGAAGAAGGGCGTGGAACTCAAGCCGCACAAGGACGCCAAGGCCGGTTTTACCATCGTGGAGAAGGGCGGCGCCGCCTATTACGATTTCTCGGCGCAGGCTGTGGCCGACATGCTCGGGTCGTACCTGAACGCGCGCCTCGCGGCCATCGCCGTGGCCGCCGTCGCGGAGGCGGCGAAGTAGCGCCGCCATGTCTTCGTACTACTACTTCATAGCGACGCTGCCGTCGCTGCAGGCAAGCTCCTCCGCGCCACCGATTCCCTACGCGGAATTCGTGGAGCGGGCACTGCGTTTCCTGTCGGAGAAGGATGCGGCCGTGCTCACAGGCGCATGCCTCTTCATTCCCGAAGACGGCTCGTTTCCCGTGGCCGCCGGTTCTTCACCGCTGCTGGGCCGGTACTACCGCTGGGAGCTTGCCCTGCGCAACGAACTGGCCAGGCTCAGGGCCGGCAAACTGCAGAAACCGGTAGAGAAGCATGTAAAACCGGGTGATCCGGAATGGGACGGCCTGCGGACTGCTCAGGCAGCCTTCCAGGCGGAGGATCCCCTCCAGGGTGAGCTGGTCATAGAGCGCGACCGCTGGGCCTTCATAGAGGCCCTCGCCGTCAACAGGTTCTTCGATATGGAATACCTCGCAGCATATGCCTTGTTCCTGCAGATCCTGGAGCGCAGAGCGCGCTTCGCGGTCGAGCGGGGCCAGGAAGGTTACCGGACTGTCTACAGTTCCGTTCTCGAATCCGCGGACTACCGCGATGAATCCGGAGAGAAAGCATGACAAACACTAAAGGCGCGGTCACGGGCGTAAACGGCAACATGGTCAGCGTCCGCGTGGACGGCGCCGTGTCCATGAACGAAGTGGCCTATATCATCGTCGGCGACGTACACCTCAAGGCCGAGATCATCAGGGTCCAGGGCGACACGGTCCAGACCCAGGTCTTCGAGATGACCAAGGGCATCAGGGTAGGCGACCGCGTGGAGTTTACCGGCGAGATGCTCGCGGTAGAACTGGGGCCGGGGCTGCTGGGCAAGATCTATGACGGCCTCCAGAACCCCCTGCCAGAAGTCGCCGCCAAGACTGGCTACTTCCTGGAGCCGGGCGTATACCTGGACGCATTGTCCAGGACCACCACCTGGGCCTGGACTCCCAAGGCTTCCGCCGGCGACAAGGTCGAGCGGGCCGACGTGCTGGGTACCGTGCCTGAAGGGGCATTCGTCCATCTGGTGATGGTGCCGTTCGGACTGTACGGTTCCTACAAGGTCAAGTCGATAAAGCCGGCCGGGCAGTACACGGTGACTGAAGAGGTCGCGGTGCTCGAGGACGAGGCCGGCGCGTCGGTTCCCGTAACGATGATGTTCGAGTGGCCGGTCAAGCGCGCCGTCGACTGCTACGCCGAGCGGCTCAAGCCGGTGGAGCCGATGGTCACCAAGAACCGCATCATCGACACGTTCTTTCCGGTCGCCAAGGGCGGCACCTACTGCATCCCCGGCCCGTTCGGTGCCGGCAAGACGGTGCTCCAGCAGGTGACGAGCCGCAACGCCGATGTTGACATCGTAATCCTGGCGGCCTGCGGCGAGCGCGCCGGCGAGGTCGTGGAGACGCTCAAGGAATTCCCCGAGCTCATAGACCCGCGAACGGGCAAGTCCCTGATGGAACGCACGATCATCGTGTGCAACACCTCGTCCATGCCGGTCGCGGCGCGCGAGGCTTCTGTATATACCGCGGTGACGATGGCTGAGTACTACAGGCAGATGGGCCTCGACGTGCTGCTTTTGGCCGACTCCACCAGCCGCTGGGCCCAGGCCATGCGCGAGATGTCGGGCCGCCTGGAAGAGATCCCCGGCGAGGGAGCCTTTCCCGCGTACCTGGAATCAGTCATAGCCAGCTTCTACGAGCGCGCCGGCATCGTGCGCCTCAAGAGCGGCGAGACCGGCTCGGTGACCATAGGCGGCACGGTGTCGCCCGCGGGCGGCAACTTCGAGGAGCCGGTGACGCAGGCCACGCTCAAGGTGGTAGGCGCGTTCCACGGCCTTTCCCGCGAGCGCTCGGACGCCCGCAAGTATCCGGCCATCCATCCGCTGGATTCCTGGTCAAAGTACAAAGGCCTCCTTGCCGCTGATTCAGTGGCCTGGGCTCACGGCTACCTCGCGCGCGGTTCAGAAGTCGGCCAGATGATGAAGGTCGTGGGTGAAGAAGGCACGAGCATCGATGACTTCCTCGTCTACCTCAAGGGCGAATTCCTCGATGCTGTGTACCTGCAGCAGAACTCGTTCGACGCGGTGGACGCCTCGGTATCGCCGGAGCGCCAGCAGTCGATGTTCTCCAAGTGTGTGGGCATACTGGGCGCTTCGTTCAACTTCAAGGACAAGGACGCGGCCCGCGGCTGGTTCAACCAGCTCAGGCAGCGCTACCTTGACATGAACAGCATCGAGTGGGGAACAGAAGCATTGAAGAAGGCCGACGCGGACCTCAAGGCCTTCGTCGACGAGCGGGTAACAGGGCTGGACAAGCATGCCGCCCGCATCATCGAAAGCCTGGAGTAACTGACATGAAGAAGGTATATTCCCGCATTGAATCAATAAAGGGCAACGTCATCAGCGTCCGCGCTACGGACGTTACCTACGGCGAGCTGGCAGAGGTTACCACGCGCTTCGGCGTGTCGCTAGCCGAGGTCAACAGGCTTTCGGATGACCTGGTGTCGTTGCAGGTGTTCGCGGGCGGCCGCGGCATCTCCACCGGCGACGAGGTGCGCTTCCTGGGCAACCCGATGCGCGTTTCGTTCGGCGACGAGCTCAAGGGCCGCATCTTTACCGGTTCCGGCGAACCGCGCGACAAGGGCCCGGCCCTGCATGAAAACCTGATACCCATAGGCGGGCCGTCGGTCAATCCGACCAATCGCATCATCCCCCGCGAGATGATCCGCACGGGCATCCCGATGATCGACCTCTTCAACACGCTGGTGAAGAGCCAGAAACTGCCGATCTTCTCGGTATCCGGCGAGCCGTACAACCAGCTCCTCGCGCGCATCGCCATGCAGGCCGAGGTTGACCTGATCATCCTGGGCGGCATGGGCCTCAAGTACGACGATTACCTGTTCTTCAAGGACACCCTCGAGGAGGGCGGTTCCCTCCAGAAGACCATCATGTTCGTGCATACGGCCGCAGACCCGGTCGTCGAGTGCCTGATGGTGCCGGACATATCGCTGGCCGTGGCGGAACGCTTCGCGCTCAAGGGCCTCAACGTGCTCGTGCTCCTGACCGACATGACCAACTTCGCCGACTCCATGAAGGAAATAGCGATCACCCAGGAGCAGGTTCCGTCCAACCGCGGCTACCCCGGCGATCTCTACTCCCAGCTGGCGTCCCGCTACGAGAAGGCCGTGGACTTTGCCGATTCCGGCTCAATCACCATCCTCGCGGTTACGACGATGCCGGGCGACGACGTGACGCACCCGGTGCCGGACAATACCGGCTACATCACCGAGGGCCAGTTCTACCTCAAGGGCGGGCGCATTGAGCCGTTCGGCTCCCTGTCGCGCCTCAAGCAGCAGGTCAACGGCAAGACCAGGGCCGACCACCGCGCCATCATGGACGGCATGATCAAGCTGTTCTCGGCCTACCGCGACACGCTGGAGAAGAAGTCCATGGGCTTCCAGATGTCGGCCTGGGACCAGAAACTGCTCAAGTACGGCGAGCTGTTCGAAAAGGAAATGATGGACCTGTCGGTCAACATCCCTCTTGAAGGCGCGCTGGACAAGGGCTGGGAAATCCTGGCCGCCTGCTTCGAGCCCCAGGAAACCGGCCTCCAGACCAAACTGACCGACAAATTCTGGCCCAAGAAGGCGTAAGCCGTGGCAAAGATAAAGCTGACCAAGAACGAGCTGAAGAAGCAGAAGGACGCGCTCAAGATGTACAAGCGCTACCTTCCTACGTTGCAGCTCAAGAAGCAACAGCTTCAGACGGAGATCCGCGGCATCGAAGCGCGGGCCCGGGACGTCGCCGCCGAGCGTGACCGGCACATGGCCGAGTTCCAGGCCTGGGTGGCGGTGTTCGGCGAGGAAGAAGCGATCAAGCGGGCTGATGGCGGCTGGATCATTTCCGCCGGCACGATCCGCACCTCGGTGGGCAACATCGCCGGCGTGGACATTCCCGCGTTCAAGGGCGCGGGGTTCGGCATAGACGAGTACGACCTTTTCGCCAAGCCGCTCTGGATAGACCGCGCGCTGGACAGGCTCAGGGCCATGCTCACGCTCGACCTCGAGATCAAGGTGCTCGAAGAGCAGATAGCCAGGCTCGGCAAGGAACTGCGGACGACGACGCAGCGCGTCAACCTGTTCGAGAAGGTCAAGATTCCCGAGACTGCCTTGGGCATCAAGAAGATAGGTATTTACCTTGGCGACCAGCAGACCGCACAAGTCGTGCGCGGCAAGATGGCCAAGCGCAAGGTTGAAAGGGCTGGCTCATGATAGCACCGATGAAACGTGCGTTCGTCGTGCTCATGGAACACGACAAGCGCGAGTCACTGCGTGAACTACGCCGGATGGGTGCCTTGCACCTTGAGCCGATACACGGCGCAGGCCGTGAATACGAAGACCTCGTAGCCGCCAGGCAGTCCGTTCTTGAGGCTATCGGACTCCTCTCCGAGTACAAGGTGGAACCGCTGGCCCAGGACATGGGCATCCGCGAAGGTATCGATCTGGCTGCCCAGGTGCACGGTTACAACGCCGAGACCAAGGCCGCCAATGACGAGGCTCTGGTGCTGGTTCGTGAGATTGAGCGCATCAGGCCCTGGGGCAATTTTGAACCAGCGTTGCTCGCCGATCTCGCGGCCAGGGGCATACCCCTGCGCTTCATCGAGGTACCGGTAAAAAAACTGGCGTTGCTCCCCGAGGCGATAGACCGAGTAACACTAAATCAGGCAAAGGGGCTTGTGCGCTTGGCCTTGGTCGCTGACAGCCATGTTGAACTGCCGGTCGACTGTGTCGAGTTCAAGGCTCCGGAGCACAGCCTTGCGGATCTTGAAGCCTCGCTGATGGACGCGCGTTCGCGGGCGGATGCCGCACGCAAGGCCATTGCCGACAAGGCTCCCTTCGCGGCTGCCTTGGGCAAGGCACTGGCCAAACTGGAGCGCGAGTCAGCCTTCGAGGCTGCGCGTTCCGGCATGCCCGCCGACGAAGGCCTGGCCTGGTTCTCGGCCTGGGTACCCGCCGCCGACGAGAAACGCCTGGCCGCCGCCGCCGCCAAGGCAGGGTGGGGTCTCCTCCTGGACGATCCGCTGGACGACGAACAGCCGCCGACCAAGATAGAGAATCCCGCTGTCATCCGCATGATACAGCCGGTTTTTGATTTCCTTGGAACCGTACCGAACTACCGTGAATACGACATTTCAGGGCTGTTCCTGTTCTTCTTCACGTTCTTCTTTGCGATGATTTTCGGCGACGGCGGCTACGGCTCCATACTGTTCCTCACCGGGCTCGCCCTCGCTGTCAAGTCAAAGCTTGGCGGCAAGAAGGTGCCAGATCCCATACGGTTGCTCCTGGTGCTTTCCGGTGCCACGGTGATCTGGGGCGTGTTGACGATAAGCTGGTTCGGGCTGCCTCCCGAGAAGGTTCCCGCCGTGCTCAAGGCGCTGTCCGTATACTGGCTGTCAAACGCGAATCCCGAGTCCGGCGACAACATAAAGGTGCTGTGCTTCTGCCTCGGCCTCGTCCAGTTGTCCATAGCGCACATCAAGAACGTCCGCCGCGTCTTTCCGTCCCTCAAGCTGCTTGGCCAGCTCGGTCAGTTGGCGATGGTGATGAGCATGTTCTTCCTGGTGCCCAA
>CAXZAJ010000222.1:0-7038 GCA_964293355.1 uncultured bacterium | reverse complement strand
CCCCCCCCCCCGCCCCTCCCCTCCTACACTCATTTTCTCGCTTGGCGGCGACCCGCCCCCCCCCCGCGCGAGGGCCCCCGGCCCCCGCAAAGGGGGAGCCCGCCGAACCAGCGCAGTACATAGAATGCTTCCACGAGACTGCTGGCCAGTATGATGCCGGTGAGCCACCACTGGCCACCGTTGACCAGCGCGCCAATCAGGCTCCACTTGGCCCAGAATCCGGGGAAGGGCGGCAGGCCTACGAGGGCCAGCGACAGGACGCCGGCGGCCGCCAGTGGAACCGCTCCGAGTTTGCCTGATTGCCTATCGCCGGAAGCATTGGCGCCGGCAGTTCCGGCATCCTCGATGGCGCCGGACAGCAGGAAGAGGCCCGTCTTGGCCAGCACGTGGTTGAGCAACAGCACGCCTGCGACTCGGTACACGAAGCCTGCGCCGCCGAGTCCCAGGAGCCTGTCCAGTGCCATGATTGCCATCACGAGGCCAATCTGTGCCGTTGAGGAGTATCCGAGCATGCGCCGGGCGTTTTTCTGTTTCGCGCCGACCAGGTTGCCGGCTACGAAGGTGACCAGTCCGGTGGCCGCGATGATTGAAAGGTGCGCCTCGCCGAGCAGTGGGCGTATCTTCCAGAGGGCCAGGACCAGCGCTGTGGCCGACGCGCCCGACAGAATGCCTGAGACAGCCGGATCTGCCGTTTCGTAGACGCCGATCGCCCAGCCGTTGGCCGGGAACGGCTTTAGTTCCACGAGCAGTGCCGCGAGCAGGAAGAATACGGCCACCATGCCTGCCGTACCGGTGAGCCCGGTAGCCTGGGCCGCGAGGTCCAGGTTCAGGTGGTCTCCGAAGCGGTAGATGTAGATGACGCCGATGAGGTACAGGGAGCTGGCTATGCCGCCGGCCATCATGTACTTGAAGCCGCTCCGCAGCGCCGCCTTCCTGTCGTCATAGCCTATGAGGCCATAGGTTGCTATCGACGAGATTTCCAGGAATACGAACATGTTGAAGAGGTCCCGGGTCAGCACGATGCCGGACAGGCCCATGAGCACCATGAGCAGGGCCATCGCCCCGCCAATCGGGGCGCTTTCAAGCCGTTTCCACATTGCGCCTATGGAGAGCAGTCCGACGATGACGATGGCGAGCACGCCGGCGGCTTCTTCAAGCCCGACGCGCAGTACAATTGCCAGTGGTGCGACGAATCCGGCCGTGCCGAAATCGCACATCTCAGCTGCGCCCGTGAACATCGCCGAGAGGTACGACACGGCCCCGACGCCCCAGCCCAGCGTTACGGCATAGACCAGCGCCAGCGAAATGCGCCGCCCCAGTTTGTCCACGAGAGGAAGGAGGAACGCCACCGCGAGTGACGCGGCAAACAGGTAAAGGGGGTTCACCATTTCTCTTCTCCGTACGATTCTATGGTCGAGCCGCCGCCGCCGGCACGGAGCCGGACCGCGTAGGCGAGCATCAGGGCCGTGACCGCGAGTCCTATGACGATCGAGGTCAGGACGAGAGCCTGCGGCACGGGATCAGTCATGCGGGCCACGGCGTTTTTCGCATCGGCGGCCGAGTCCAGTATTGGCGCGGTCCTGCCGCGTATGTAGCCCACCGAGAGGATGACCAGGTTGACGCCGGTCTCCATGACAGAGAACGCTACCGCAATCTTGAACAGGTTTGGCCGCGACAGTACGCCCCAGAGGCCCACGAGGACGAGGACCGCCCCCGAGGCCGCGACCGGGTTGATCCTGCTTATGATATCCAGGAGGTTCATGCGCGGTCTCCTTTCAGGGCTTCCAGGATGGCAGAGAGTTCCGCGCCAACCTTGAGTCCTATGGCCGAGTAGATCAGCGGTATCGCGCCGGCGCTTGCCAGTCTGCCCAGCTCGCCAAGCGGCAAGGCACGCGGATCCAGGAAACCATAGGCCAGGAAAGCACCCAGAAGCCCGAGCCCCACGTAGGCGGCCCCGGAGAGCGATTCCACCGCGGTCATCACGTTGTGCGCAAGATGAGACCTGGGTGAGGACAGCAGATTGAGCAGCACCGCGGTGGCTATGACCACGCCGCCCTGGAATCCGCCGCCCGGAGTCAGGTGTCCGTGCATGAATATGTACACGCCGAACATGACCAAGAGGCCCGTCAGGAGCCCGGTCGCCGTCCTGAGTATCTCGGTAGCCTCTGTTTTTGGCTCTTCAGCATGCCCGAGCCCGAGCCGCTTTCTGGTCAGCAGCGCGCCGACACCGGCCGTGGCCGCGAACAGCACAGCCACCTCGCCCAGCGTGTCAAAGCCGCGGTAGCTCACCACGATGGCGGTGACCACGTTGGCCGCCGCGAAGTCCTTTGGTGCATCCTGCAGGTAGGCCGATGCCAAGGCCGCAGGCTCTTCAACCACGCCGGCCATGAAGGCCAGCGGCAGCAACGCGAAGGCGAAGCCGGCGAGAGCCAGCATCACCATGACTTTCCGCATCATACCGCGCCTCCGATTCCCGCCGACGGCTTCTCGACGCTCTCCGACGAATCCTCATGGTCGTGCTGCTTCGAGCGGGCCAGTGAATAGAGGAACACCACGGTCGTCAAGCCGGAGCCAATGGCTGCTTCGGTCATGGCCACGTCCGGGGCACCCATGAGGAGGAACACCACGCTGGCCGCCAGACTTACGCCGCCGGACAGCAGTATCGAAACGAGGAGGCTCTTCGTCGCCATCGCGGCTATGGCCGTGATGATCATGAAGACGCCGATGGCCAGGATAGCTACATCAATCAGCATGAGCAGCCTCCTTGCCCGTTCCATCTTTTACCGCCGCTTTGGCGGCTGCTTCGCCAGCTTCCGCGAGGGCATTTGCTTCTGCGAGAGCGTCCGGAACAATCTTCGCACCTATGTGTTTTCGGTAACCATGGGCCGCCCGCGCCAGCGCATTGGAACTGACCGGGTTGGTCAGCACGATGAACACGACCAGGATTATGGTGCGGCCCAGATAGTCGGGCTTCTGCAGACCAATACCTATAAGGAAGAGAATCGAACCGAGCGTGGTAGCCTTGGTGCCGGCCTGCATGCGGTTGAGCGCATCGGGCATGCGAATGAGGCCTATGCCGGACAGCAGGAAAAACAGCGATCCGATCAGACTCAGGAACGCGCCTATGATTGCCAGCATCACAGCCCTCCTTCGAGGTAGCGCGCCAGCCCCACCACGCCGACGAAACCGACGAGGCCATATACCAGGCCCACGTCGACATAGATCCGCCTGCCAGAGAACAGCGCAAAGGCTACGATCAGCGAAGTCGTGATGATGGTCATGACGTCCAGCGCTACGGTCCTGTCTATCGCCCACGGTCCTTTGAGGAATCGGTAGCCTGAAAGCACGAGCCCGAGGACGGCGATGGCGGTTGCGATGCTGAATACGGTCTCAGCCACAGATCACCTCCAGATATTTCTCGAAACTCCCCACAATGGCCGCCGTTGCGCCTTCGGGATCGGTAGCGGCTACCTTGATCCAGTGCACATAGATGTCCTCGCCGCGCATCTCCACCGTTATGGTGCCAGGCGTCAGCGTTATGGAGTTTGCGAGGAGCAGCCTGCCGAGCGGTGTCTTGAGCTTCGTCGTCACCTTGACGATGCCCGGATCTATGGGCAACTTGGGGTGTAGTACCCTGAACGCAACATCAAGGTTGGACAGCACCAGCGCCTTGATGAACACGAAAATGTACGCAATCCCGTACATGATCGCTTTTGGGGTAAGCCGCACGTCTCCCAGAGGCGAGGCGGGAAATAGTGGCAAGAACGCAATGAGCAAGGCTACGACAGCTCCCGCTATGGCTTCCTGATCACTCCACGGGGCCGTAAGCAGCATCCACGCTACCCACAGCGCCAAACTCGCCAGCATTTTGGCTTTCAGCGTTCTCATTAGTGGCCTCCATAAGGTCATTCCCTAAAGGGTGATCTTTTTGCTCAGGCAGTATAAAACCCGTTTTCATATATGTAAAATGAAATATATAGATGCATCTATTAAATACTTGCGTACTGTGCAGGTTATGCATATTATTGATGTTGCAAGCGTAGCGTATGCACCGGGCGATGGCAAGAAAATGGCCGCGACGACAGGATTCATGAGGAGGAGCGCACAATGGATAACGTAAAGAGCATTCTGGCGGCGAAAGCTACCGGCGTCATCAGTGTAAATCAGGAAAGCACCGTGATTGAGGCGCTGGAACTTATGGCCGAACACAACATCGGTGCGATCCTCGTCAAGGATTCAGCTGATGAAATTGTCGGTATTTTCTCCGAGCGCGATTTTGCCCGTCGTATCATCATCAAGGGCCGCAGTTGTGATCAGACCAAGGTCAAGGAGATCATGACGGCCAAGATTACCTATGGCGAACCCGGATCCTCGGTCGCGGATTGCATGAACCTCATGACCACAAACCACTTCCGCCACCTTCCCATCAAGGAAAACGGCAAGGTCATCGGCGTCATCTCCATCGGCGATGTGGTCAAGGCCATGATTCATCACCAGGAAAAGATCATCTCGGAGCAGGCCTTCGAGATCGGTCAGAACGAACGCCGAACTACCGGAGCAGTCTGATATTGAAAACGGCCGGGTCCCTCTGACCCGGCCGTGGTTTCAGATTCCTGTGTTCACCGCTTTTCCAGGCCTTCCTATGTCCTTGCCATACACCGCAAACAGTACCGTTCCCACCACGCCAAAGCATGTAGCCACGATGAAGTTTGTCGCGGGCGAGATGTTCCACAGGAGCGCGCTCGTGAGGGCCGCGACTGACACTACGATGTCGCGTATCAGGTAGTATGCCCCAAAGGTGCGAGCTTTGGCCTCTTCTGGTGCCAGATCCATGATCAGCGCCTTGCGCGTCGGCTCGCCAAATTCCTTGAGCCCGCGCACGATAAAGGCCACAACGAGCATAGTGAATGATCTGGAGACGAGCAGCACGAGCGGAAACGCCGTAAAGAACATGAAGGTAATGAGCACGAAGCGCTTTTTTCCGTACGAGTCCGCCATTCTTGCCACGGGTATGTAGACGAGCATGGCGGTAACCATCTCTATGGTCGTCAGGATGCCGAACTGCAGCGGCGTTATACCGTTGTTGTCCACTACCCAGATGACCACGAACGCATACGGTATCTGCTCGGCGAAGCGTACCAGGATGTCGCTGGCTAACAGGCTCCGCAGCGCGGGGCTGAACAGCTCCCGCGTTTTGATCCGGGCCTTCATCGGATCCGGTTTTTCGGGCTTGTCGTCCGTCATGTAGCGGCCAACAAGCAGCAAGGCTAATGCTCCCATTGCAAAAGCCGCTCCGAAGGCTACCCGTACGCCGACCGAGCGCCCGTACGCACCTATCAGGATGCCACCGATGACGGGGCCGATCGCCATCGGTATGCGGCGGAAGAACGAGTGCAGCGATACGCCAAAACTGCGTTTCTCCTTGGGTACCGCCTTGGCTACGAGGCTCATGATCGCCGGCAGCGAGACGGCCGTCCACGAAATGAAAAACACTGACCCGATGAGGACCGCCTGCCAGGCCGGTATCAGTATGACGATCAGATAGCCGAACATGGCCACTGCGGTGAAGAGCTGCAGCGACTTCTTGTAGCCTATGCGGTCCGCGAGGTAACCGCCCGGAAACGAGTACAGGGCGGACAGCATGTTGTCCATGGAGTTGAGCGCGCCTATGGCCCAGGTGCTGCCTCCGATGGCCAGCAGGTACAGCGGCAGGAAACGCTCTGCCATCTTCTCACCGAGGCCCACGAGTATCACGAGCGCGAGCATGGCTGTCATGCTTCCGTTTCGTTTGAAGAAGTCCCTGAAGTTGAAGTCAGCCGGCATGTTCCACTCCTTGCGTGTATCTTGATTATACCGGTTAACAACAATGAGGAAAATATGGATACTGGTAGCGGCTTCGATATATAGGAAGGTTAAAATGCAATCCATACCCGCGCTGGTGCAGGTCGCTGTCATATTCGTACTCGTTGTCGTCGCATCTGCCCGCAAGATCCATCTTGGCATCGCCGCGGCGGTCGGTGGCCTGATTCTGGCAATCTGGCGCGGCATGCAGCCGATGGCCGCGGCCCGGATAGCCCTGGCCGAGGTCCTGAACCCGGATACGGTATTGCTGGTGCTTTTGATGGCCTGCATCATGGTTTTTTCCTCGGCGATGAAGAAGTCCGGCGCGATGGATGCGTTTTCAAATTCACTCACCGCTCTTGTTCCCTCACCGCGTTTCGCCATGGCTTTGGCCCCGTTGCTCATAGGTACGCTGCCCGTGCCTGGCGGTGCCATCCTGTCCGCGCCTCTGGTGGATGCCATGGATCCGGACCATACCCGCGGCGCTGCCTTCCTGTCCGCCGCCAACTACTGGTTCAGGCACAGTCTCGAGATGGTCTGGCCGTTGTACCCTGCATTCATCCTGACCAGCTCGCTTACCGGGCTGAGCGCGGGGCGGCTCATGGCCCTGAATTTCTACGCGCTGCCCGTACTGTTCACCGCAGGGCTCCTGTTCATCCTGCCCCCGGTTCGCTCGACAGGAGCAGCCTTGCCGAACAGGCGGGAGGCCCTGGGGCTACGATTGTCTTCCTTTGCGGCGGGTTTTTTGCCACTTGCGCTGGTTCTGGGTACGTACATCCTTCTCGACAGACTCTGGAGTATGCTCTCACCCTCGCTCGGGCTGGAGTCGCGCACGGTGGCTTTAATCGGCCGCTTTGCACCGATATACCTGGGGCTCGCGGTCGGCAGCCTCAAGGTGAGCCTGAGCCCTACTGCCAAAGGCGCATTCAAAGGCGCGATCGGGCTGTCTACCTTCAAGCTCATCGCGGTGATCATTGGCATCAGGGTTTTCTCTGTGTTGCTCGCCGCCGCGGGTCTGGCGGATGCCGTTGCGGTTGAACTGGCCGCTGCTGGCATCCCTACCATCGTGGCCGTGGCAGTCCTGCCACTCGTAGCCGGCCTGATTACCGGCATCGGCTTTGGCTATGTGGGTCTGGCGTTTCCCATCGTGCTCCGCCTCGTGCCTGCCGGTGGGGCCTTTCCCCGCGGAGCGGCGGG
>CAXZAJ010000221.1:0-7045 GCA_964293355.1 uncultured bacterium | reverse complement strand
GCTGGTCGGAGTTTCGTTTGCGAAAGCACTCGCTTGGGCGGCTGACAAGCCATTCGTCGGCGTCAACCATGTGCTGGCCCATCTGTATGCGCCTTTGTTGTCAGAAGATATAGTGTATCCCTTCATCGGACTCATGGTCTCCGGCGGGCATACGATGATCTGCAAGGCCAATGATTTTGACGACATCGAAGTGCTTGGAACGACGATAGACGATGCCATCGGCGAGGCCTTTGACAAGGTAGCCAAGCATTACGGCCTCGGGTATCCTGGCGGCTCGGCCATTGACAAACTGGCGCGCAAGGGCAATCCGGCCGCGTGCAAATTCCCCGCAACCAATCTATACAAGGGCGAACACCGCTACGATGTTTCATACTCGGGCATCAAAACCGCGGCAATACGGCAACTGGACCAGTTCTGGAACCCGGCTTTTGAGAGAACAGACGAAAACCTTGCCGCGGCTTTTGAGAAAGCCGCCGTGGACATGCTTGTTTCGCGGCTCTTGCGGGCTGTTGATGATACAGGTATCACCACGGTGGTAGCCGGCGGCGGCGTTGCCGCCAACACGTACCTGAGAGCCAGACTGGCAAAGAGGGATGACCTGAAACTGTACTTTCCACCGTTGTCGCTTTGTGGAGACAACGCGGCGATGGTCGCCGGAATCGGCTACCGCATGCTCGCACGGGGCGACCGTGACAACCTGACACTCAACGCGTCGCCACGCGTAGCCGCCTTCAAGCGGTCGGTGCGGGCCTGAGCGGTCACAAAAAACCTGCTATTCCGTGAGCCTCTTGCCCTCATCGATGCGCCTGATCGACTCTATACGGTTGGAGAGTCCAACCCTCCGGAAATCCATTTCAGCGAGCACCGCGTGCTTCTCTCCGTCCGGAGCCGGCGCTACCAGCACGAACCGCAGGCTTCCTTCATCTTCTTCACCAAAATCGTAGAGTTCATAGGTTCCCCTCGCAAGAGTCCCAAGAACCAGATCCGACTGGAAGTCGGGACTCGTCAACTCGGCGACCGCAACCGCGTCGTCTGCGGACAAAGCGCGAAAGTACCTGACCAGTAGCGAGGATCGACCTTCATTGCTGCCGGAATATATGCTTATCGCGATGACCGCAGCAAAACCCAGTGCCAGAGCTCCCGCACCGATTCCAAGCACAAGGTGTTTGGGATTCCTCATCGTTTCCTCGTCCTTACTTCTTTATGGCACCCAACTCGGCACCAACCTTGGCAAATGCGGCCACCGCTGCATCGATCTGCGAGGTTGTATGGGCGGCCGAAACCTGTACTCGTATCCTCGCCTTGCCACGTGGCACGACGGGGAAGCTGAAACCGATGACGTAGATGCCTTCGTCTAGCAGTCTCTCTGCCATCGCATGGGCGAGGCGTTCGTCATACAACATCACGGGGCAGATGGGGTGAACTCCGGGGCGCACGTCCATACCGGCCTTCGCGAGGCCTTCGCGGAAACGCATGGTGTTTGACTCAAGCTTGTCCCTCAAGGCGGTAGAAGCGGACAGGATTTCCAGAGCCTTGAGCGTGCCACCAACGATAGCCGGTGGTACGGTGTTTGAAAACAGGTAGGGTCTGGCTTTCTGACGGAGATATTCCACGATTTCAGCGCGACCCGCGATGCAGCCGCCCGACGCTCCTCCAAGAGCCTTTCCAAAGGTTGTGGTAATGATATCTACACGGCCCATCACCCCACAGTACTCCGGAGTACCACGGCCGTGCGTGCCTACAAATCCGGTAGCATGGCTATCGTCCACCATGACCAGTGCGTCATACTTCTCGGCAAGGTCGCAGATGCGCCTCAGATCGGCGATGTCGCCATCCATCGAGAATACTCCGTCAGTGGCGACGAGGCGAAGGCGCTTGCCGGAAGCTGACTTCAGTTTAGCCTCAAGATCATCAAAGTTATTGTGCTCATAGATCAGCCGGTCGGCTTTACTGAGACGCACACCGTCGATGATTGAAGCATGGTTGAGGCTATCGGCGATGATGGCGCAGTCAGCGTCCAGCAGCGGTTCGAAGACTGCCGCATTGGCATCAAAGCACGATGAAAACAGGATGGCATCTTCGGTTCCCAGAAATTCAGAAACCGCTTTTTCAAGGAGCTTGTGTGGCTGCTGCGTTCCACAGATGAAGCGTACGCTCGACAGTCCATACCCCCACTCATCAAGTGCGCGTTTTGCCGCCTCGCGTATGCCGGGATCGTTGGCCAGTCCAAGATAATTATTGGCGCAGAAATTGACGACGCTCTTGCCATCCTTGACCGAGATGACAGAACCCTGCGGCGTCATGATGACACGCTCGCCCTTATAGAGGCCTTCATTGCGTATAGCCTGCAACTTGTTCTTGAGCTCTTCCTTCATAGATCCATACATCGAGTGCTCCTCATTTTGAAACGCCATCATGTGTCAGCGCATTACGGACTTTATTGTATCTCCCGATAACTCTCGAAACAACCTTGACTCGACGATCAGAGGCTTAAAGCAAGGTGGAAGCCAACTCCGCGAGTTCGCTGCGTTCCGTCTTCTGGAGCGTCACATGACCATAGATGGCCTGCCCCTTGAAGGCATCAACCAGATACGACAGACCATTGGAGTTGGCATCCAGGTACATATTGTCTATCTGGTACGGGTCTCCTGTCAGAACAACCTTGGTTCCTTCTCCAGCTCGTGAGACGATAGTCTTTATTTCATGTGGCGTCAGATTCTGCGCCTCGTCTATGATGATATACTCATCCGGCAGGGAGCGGCCGCGAATATAGGAAAGAGCCTCTATTTCTATCTGCTTGTCCTTTATCATCTGGTCTACTGACTTCATTTTGTCTTTGTCCCGTTTATGGGCACTCATGATGTATTCAAGGTTATCGAACAGCGGCTGCATCCAGTTGGACATCTTGGCAGATTTTTCGCCCGGCAGGTAGCCAATGTCCTTGCCTACCGGCACGACAGGCCTCGTCACCAGCATCTTGGCGTAGACCTTTTCATCAAAAACCTTCCTGAGACCTGCAGCGATCGCCAGAAGTGTCTTGCCCGTGCCGGCCTTGCCGACCAGAGTGACGAGTCGCAGGTTGTCGTCCAGGAGCAACTCCAGCGCAACGCGCTGTCGGGCATTGAGGGGAGAAATGCCGGAAACAGAACCAAAATCCTCATGCAAGGCTTCGATGACGCCCTCGTCCGGCCTGCAACGGGCGATGCGCTCGCGTGCAGAGCCTCGTTCCTTGAGGACAACGAACTCATTGGGCCGCAGGCGGTCTTTCCATGGCAGGCTCCCCGTGGCTTCGAAGGCGGCAAACAGGTCCTGGGCAACCTCAACTTCGCTCACTCCTTGGTACAGCGTGGCGATATCTACCTTTTCTTTTTCATAATCCACAGCCTTTACGCCGAGTGCCGTAGCCTTGACGCGGGCATTGATGTCCTTGGAAACAAAGAATACCTGTCTGCCACTTTCCTTGATCGCGGCTGCGCAGAGGATTATGCGATTGTCTGGTTTTGTTGTATCGAATCCCTTGGGCCCTTTCTCGGACTGGGCCAGAGAAACGCGCAGTATTGAACCATTGTCAAGCTTGACTCCATCGTGGAGGTCACCGCGTCTGGAAACAGAATCAAGAAAACGTATCGCGTCACGGGCCGTTTTGGCTCTCTGGTCAGCGTACGTCTTCAGATTGTCGAGTTCCTCAAGCACCTGGAGCGGAATCACTATTTCATTGTCTTTGAATGACAGTATCGACTCCGGATTGTGGATAAGTACATTGGTGTCGATTACAAATACTTTACGATCGCCTGGTTCAACCATGATGCCTCCCGTGCTTGCAAGGATTTGTGTCAGCGCTTGGCAGGTTTCAGATAGCCAAAGATGCTGCCGCAGAGCCCCCCGATGATGTGGCCAAACTCCGATACATTGTTGGCCTTGAACGCGTTGAACACCTCTTTTCCCAAATATAAAAGCATGACAAGAATAAAAGTAAGGGGTATTTCGCCTTTGTTGAAATTGGTGAATGACGCCAGCAGTATCATCATGAATACAATGCCTGAAGCCCCCATGAGCCCGGTTGGAAAAAGCAGGATATTGAGCAACCCGGTAGCCAGAGCCGTAATGACGGTCATCAGGGCCATGCCGCTGGAACCATAGGTGGCTTCGAGAATGGGGCCAAGCAGCAGGATGAACGAGAAGTTGGAGAGAAAATGGTTGATGTCAGCATGACCAAAAATATGCGTAAACAGGCAGATGTAATCGCGGATCGAATCAGCCCGGAAATCTCCGCGACCGGGTACAGAGAACCAGTTGGCAGTCAGTCCAGGGAACAGGGCATTGAGGAGTAAAACAACGGCACAGACAAGTGTAAAGGTCAGTGTCACAGGTGCATTGTAACGTATGGTCATAGTGTACTCCTCGTCAAACCTCGAGTTCGAGCGTGACCGGACAATGATCTGATCCCGTAATGGCATTCCGTATTGCGGCTGACTTCACGGCAGGAGAGAATCCTTCATCGACGCAATGATAATCGATACGCCAGCCTATGTCCTTTTCGCGAGCCTTCATCCGGTAACTCCACCAACTGTAATGACCTGGTTCTCCGGGATGCAGTCGGCGGAAGGTATCAGCGTAACCGCTGGATAGATATTTGGCCATCCATGCCCGTTCCTGCGGTAAATAACCAGGATTGCCTTCGTTGTCCTTGGGGCGGGCAAGGTCTATGGGTTCGTGCGCGATGTTGAAATCGCCGGCAACCACTATATGCTTGCCTTCGGCGACAACGGCGTCACAGCGGGCGAGCACGGCATTGCAAAAACGCAGTTTATAGTCAATACGAGCGCCGGCATCCTGGGAGTTGGGAAAATACGCGCTGGCAACAACATACTCGCCGAAGTCGGCTTCAAGGTAGCGTCCTTCGTCGTCGAATTCCTCGACCCCGAGCAACCGCACAGACCGCGGTACCATTCTGGTGTATATGGCAACGCCCGAGTAACCGCGGCGCTTGGCACTGGACCAATAAGGGGTAAATCGCTTGCCCTCGGCATCATCTGCCTCAAAGAATTCCTTGCCGAGCTGCGATGGATCGGCTTTGGTCTCCTGCAGGCATACGATATCAGCCGATTCGTCGGCCAGCCACTGAAAAAAACCTTTCGTGGATGCCGACCTGATGCCATTGACGTTCCAGGATGCAAGTTTCGTCATAGAGTGCTCCATACCCTTGTACTATCGGTTGCCCTGAAAAGGACAGTATCATGAAAAGAAGCCGTCAAATACCATATCACAGGCGGCGCGACCGGCCAGGACAGGATCCCATCGATAGCCCCTGACAGTCGGAGCTTGGCCGTCTGGGCCTGGCCGCTCAGATAGATACCGCCCTGTTTCGCGTGCCATCAACTCAGAGAGCGCAGTCGAACGTGAAATGATGATGAACTCGCCTGGATCTAGCAGGTGGCGAACATTGAGCAGCGCAATCGAAGCCTTCTCGATTGACGGACGCAGCGCGACGAGCGTCGGGGCATCCCCTGCACACAGCAGCCGATCCATTTCATCAAAATCCTTGCAGGGGCGTGTTGCGGCCACCGTGGAAACGAGAGCCTCTTCCGACAAGTACGCCTCGAGGCAGCCAACCCCACCACAAGCGCATTCCGGGCCAAGAGGATCCATCGTCATGTGGCCAATCTCTATGGCTGTCTTTCCCCCGTTCTCATAGGGTATTCCAGCACGCACGAAGGCACCACCAACACCGGCGCGCACGAGCAGCGCAAAGGTGCTGCCGGCACCGTTGATACGCGATGAGGTCTGTTCCTGGAGAGTTGAACCATACCGGTAGGCTGCCACCGCGGCTACCGTTGCATTGTTTCCCATCCGTACCGGTGCACCAAAGCGTTCTGAAAGTCTGTCGGCCAGAGGGAATCCGGAGAGGCCAGGAATGCGATTGTACTCCAGGACCCTTCCGCGCGCGAGATCTACGACGCCCGGCGCACCTACACCGATGCCCAGAAGAGGTCCTCCGGGCGCGCGTTCCAGAGCATCGGACGCAAGCTGCACCACGACGGCATAGGCGACATCAGCATCTGAATCCAGAGGGATAAGTCGTTCTTCAGCATAGAGTACGGTTGCGGAAAAATCCTCGACAACGACTGAGGCGGCACCAGCCCTGAAATCCAGCCCGACTATACGATATGCGCCAGGAACCGTGGCATACCAGGTGGGCCGTCGGCCTTTCCTGTCGGTTGCCAGCGGTGGAGCGGCGACGGGAGCGATCAGCCCTGCACGTTCAAGTTCACCAAAAATCCTGAACACCGTCGGAGCCTTGAGACCGGAAGAAGCCGCCACCTCGCTCTGCGAAGCCCTGGGCGCATGGAATACCATTCCCAACACCAGGCGTTCATTCAGTTCCTTGATATCAGCAGCCCGTACAGGTGCCCGCTCTCTTGAATCGGTCACGGCGAAGCCAGAATATTGAGCTCGACGGAGAGAACGACCTGATATATCTTTCCACGGAGCGCCAAGAACTTCCGCGTCATGGAGTAGTCACCTATCCTGAAAAACAAGGTATGCTCGCCGGGCTCGACGGCTAATCCATCCAGCTCGGATTGAGGAACAACCTGGCCGTCCAGAGATACGAAGGTGCCGGCGGGAGCCTGAAAAACCAGCAGTGGCGCATTGGGCGTCAGGGTGACATTCAAAGGGATGACTCGCCCGGCTTCCACTGCCACCGTGATTATTTCCTCACGATAGCCAGCAGCGCTCACCCGCACCACACGCGCACCTTTCCGGGCCAGCATGATTGCCTGCGGATCTTCAACGCGCTTGTCGTCTATGAATATGGCAGGCGATGGACGATCCGCACCCTCGGGAACTGAAACGGTGATGGTAAGTCCGCCTTCGTCACGCAACACAGGTCTGATAGTGAGCTTGAAATCAGCGGTCTCCATCAATGGTGAGAGGCCCTTGCCTATAGGAGCAAGCTTGAAGACGATTGGATAACGGTCCTCTCCAGCCACAGATGGAACCAGGCGCGCATAGGGATTGTTCTTGATGCCGTGCTTGTCGATGA
>CAXZAJ010000220.1:0-7048 GCA_964293355.1 uncultured bacterium | reverse complement strand
CTAGAATGGCCATGTCGATTCAAGGGAGGTACCTATGCTGCACGATCCGGGATCCTATACCCCGCAAAATGACTTTGACGACCTGCCGCTCGCAGGCAGCGAGCGGGATATCCTGCGTCGACTCGGCTCGGAACTCGCAGCCATCGCGGCCCTGCCCGTCCACGCCGACAAGGCGAAGCTCTGGCAGCGCCTCAACGATCTTGATTCGGTACGCCCCATGGTATGGATCAATGAAATTCCCTGGCACGAGATGAACGTTGACGACGAACTGACGCTCCGCACCGTCCATCCCTGGGCCCGCGAGCTGGAGACGCGCCTGCGGCGCACCATCTACCAGTGGCGGCACATGCCCGCTGACATGGTGGTCAACGACTGGATCGAATGCCCGATGGCCATCCACTCCACGGACTTCGGCATCCACGAAGACGTCGACGTTGCCAAGACCGACGAAGGCAACGAGATAGTCTCGCGCCACTTCAAGATTCAGATCGAGTCAATGGAAGACATCGAAAAGATCAAGCTTCCCAAGGTGACCCACAACAAGCGGATGACCGAATTGGCCTATACCACCATGCAGGGACTGTTCGGCGACATCATGCCGGTCAGGAAAACAGGCCAGACCCACATCTGGTTTACCCCCTGGGACTACCTGATACGGTGGACAGGCATACAGGAAGCCATGATTGCCCTGTACGAGGCCCCGGAGATGATCAATGCCGCTGTGGAGCGCATGGTCGATGCGTGGATGGTGGAACTGGACCAGTTCGTGGAGCAGAACCTGCTGTCGCTGGACTGTGACAACACGCGCATAGGCTCGGGCGGTTACGGCTACACGAGCGCCCTGCCCGGCAAGCCCTTCAGCCCCGACCGCGTGTTGCCGCACAACATGTGGGGCTGCTCCAACGCGCAGATATTCTCCGACGTTTCGCCGGAGATGCACTGGGAGTTTGCCCTGCGCCACGATTTCCGCTGGCTGGAACGCTGGGGCCTGGTCTACTACGGCTGCTGCGAGCCTCTGCAGGGCAAGCTGGACCTGATGCGCAAAATACCCAACCTGCGTAAAATTTCAGTGAGCCCCTGGAACGACTACAACCGCATACTGCCGGGCATGAACGGCGACTACGTGGCCAGCATCAAGCCGACGCCCGCCATCTTCGTCGACGACGTATTCAGCCCCGAACTGGCCAGGTCAAACCTCCAGAAAGCCGTCACTGCGGGCGGCGACTACAGCCACATCGAATTCATCATGAAGGACATCTCCACGGTGCTCTACAAACCGCAGAACCTGTGGAAGTGGTCTGAAATCGCGATGGACGTGGCCAGAAGCGCGGAGAAACGCTAGTTTCGGCCCTGGGAACCACATTCGCCGGGCGCGATGCCGGTGAGTTTCCTGAACACCGAGCAGAAATAACCGGGGTCTGAATACCCCGCTGCCCGAGCCACGTCCTTGAGCGAGGTCTGGCCAGACTCCAGCAGCATCCGCGCCTTGCGGATCCGGAGCTCGTTGAGGTACCGCGAATAAGTGGATCCGGTCCGCTCCTTGAACAGCTTGCCCAGATAGGCGGCGGAAAGGCCGAAGCGCTCCGCTATGGTCTTGAGCGCCAGCGGATCGGCATAGTGGAGCTCGGTGTAGGTGATGAGCCGTTCCACCAGCGAGGAACTGAGCTTGCCACCGGCTATCAGGCCATCGAGGAGCTCTATGGCCACGCCCCGGACCCAGCCCAGCGTCTGCACCGGCTTTTCACGCTTGGCCAGCCCGCGGTACAGCGTTTCGTAGCCGCCGAACAGCGCGACGCCGTCAACTTCGTGCGTACGGGCCAGGTTCAGGAGCCCCGCGAGCAACTCCAGCATGAGACCGCGGAAGTAGTCGACCGACATGTCGGGACTGTCGCCTATGCGGCGCTCGAGGTCATCGAAGAACCGCTCCAGCTCGTCCAGCTGCCCCTCGGCTATGATGCGGCACAGCTCTTCTCCCGGAGGAGACTCCAGGCCATGCCGGGCTTCAAGGAAGGAATCCGCCTCCTCCGGCGTGACGATGCGGGACGGCAGGTACCGTATGGGTTCCACGGCGATGCCGGCGAACCAGTCGGCGGCCGTGGACACCGCCAGCATGCCGTCCATCACGGGAGACTGGTAGGTGACCGCCTTGAGCACTCCGGTCTTCAGGTACTCGAAGCCGCGCCGCGTGGCGCCGTTGGCCACGCAGACGACGTCTTCCCGGTGCCGTTCCGCGAGGGCGCGGATGATGCCTTCCACGGGAGCCGCGTCATCCGCCGAGACGATGCCCTTGAGGCGGTCGCCGTAGCGATCCAGCCAGGTGAGCACGGCCAGGCGGGTACGTTCCCGGTCAAGCTCGGTATAGCGCACGTCCAGGCAGTTCATGCCGGGGGCGACCAGGCCAAGCTCGGTGCGGAGGCCCCACACCCGCGCCAGATATGGGGAGGTGCCCGGCTTGTGGCTGATGACGCAGTAGCCGCCCTCTTTTTGCATGAGCGACGAAAAATGCCGGGCCAGCAGGCGGTGCTGGCCCCAGTCGTTGGGTCCCGTCCAGGCGACGATGGAGGCATAAGCATCCGCCTCGAGCGACTGGTTGCTGGCGATGACGGGAATGCCGGCCTCGGCGAAGCTCTGAAAGCACTCCGTGGCCAGGAATGGCTCCACGGGCACGAAAACGACCAGGTCGGGTCGGATCCGTATGAGCTCGGTTACGATGGAGGCCTGACGTTCGTTGTCCCAACCGGAATTCCAGACCCGCAACTCCATCGCCTGCCGCGCCGCCTCGGCTGACAGGCCCTGTTCGTATTCGGTCCAGTACGGGTGCGCGTAGGGCAGCACCGCGGCCAGGCGCCGCCCCCGGGACCCGCCCGGCGGAACCGCAGGCACGGAACGCGGGGGGGTTTGTCAGCCCACATACTCCGCGTCATACCAGCGGCGCGGATCGGTTTCAGGGTGCCGCGAAGGATCATCCGGCCGCGGAGGAATTGACGACAGGTCCGGGTCCCAGAGCATCGAACCGCTTGCAGTGCCACGCATCGAACCAGTATAACCCGAAGAAAGATTGATCGCAGGAATAATAATCCAGTCATGGAACCTCATTTATCCTTGACATTTCCTGCCTGATGGTAAAATATTTACTGAGATTATTCACCTCATTTAACTTGCAAGGGTCTACATGAAAAAGCCTACGCTCAAAGACATAGCAGACGCATCCGGCGTATCGGTGACCACGGCCTCGCTCGTGCTTTCGGGCAAGGGCAGGATATCCGAGTCCGTGCGTACCGCCATCTTCGATGCGGCCGCCAGGCTCGGCTATGGCAAGAAATACATCATGGCCCAACCCGGCAAGAAGCCGGCCGTGGGCATACTCCTCAACATCGACCCGCGCTGGACCTTCGTCTGGGGCTTCATCCGGCCCATCATCGCCGAAATAGAGAAATCCTTCTCCCTCAAAGGCTATGAGGTTGGCTTCATACCCATCTACGAAGCATTGCCGGAAGAAGCCCTTGTAGAACGCATCCTGCAGGGCTCGTACAAGGCCATCTTCGCGCTGCATTACGGCGACGAGCGCTTGTTCAAGGCACTCGAGGATCGCGGCATACCCATCATCGTCATCATGAACGGCAACTTCCAGGACCGGTTCCATTCCATACTCGTGGATGATTTCCAGGGCGCTTACGAAGGTATCATGCACCTGATCAAACTGGGGCACCGCGACATACTCTACGCTGGCACCGAGCGGCTCGACCTGCCCAAGCTGATGACCGACCGGTACTACGGCTTCTGCAAGGCGCTGGAAGAATCTGGCATTCCGGTAACGGCAGAAAGCTCCATGAACTGCGAGGCTGCCAATACCCAGCACCTCGAGGCGAGCCTGCGGGAGATTTTCTCGCGTCCGCGCAGACCCAGCGCCATATTCGCCATAGACGACGACATGGCCATCCGCATCGCCGCTCTTTTAAAGCCTATGGGCATCAGGATACCCGAGGAACTTTCCATCATCGCCCCCGGCGACCTGCTCAACTACGCGGACCCCTTCGTCATACCCATCACCACCCTCAAGATCGACACCAACCTGATGGGCCGCCTTGCCTGCGACATGATGCTCCGCAGGCTCACCGGGGAAAACGACGGGGTGCACGTGATCAAGGTGAAGCAGCAACTTGTCCAGCGCGGCTCCACCAGACCCTTGCCGAGCTCCGGTAGCCGCGGCTCACATCGGTACAACGGCAGCTCGCGGGAACGGTTCCTGGGGGCCTTCGCGCGGGAACCGGGTCATGGTCTTGCCCGCTGGCTCGGCGCGTCCAGGGAATTCATAGCCATGGCCTGCGTCGAACTGAACATGGACGAGAACCAGTTCCGGCTGCGCATCGGCGACGACCTCCGCTGGATCGACACCGATCCGCTCGGTCAGGGCGGGCGCGTCATAGACGCGTTCGGCATAGAGCGCAGGGGCGTGGGGTATGGACAGCCCATGAGCCATCCGCTGCGCGAATCGCCCACCATCGAGCAGCTGCGCCGGTATCCCTGGCCGGACCCGGAACAGGAAGACACCAGCGGCATCAGAGAGCGGATAGAACCGCTGGCAGGCAGTTACGCCATAGCCGGCGGTTCCTGGTCGCCCTTCTGGCACGACGCGGTGGACCTCGTGGGCATGGAGACGATGGCCTGCCTGATGTACGACGACCCGGTGTTCGTGGAGACAATGCTGAGCCGCATCGTGGACTACTACGTGAGCCTCAACACCCGCATCTTCGAGGAAGCGGGCGACCTCATAGACCTGGTGTTCATACGCAACGACTTCGGCACCCAGACGGGGCCGCTCATCAGCAAGGAACACTTCGAGCGTTTCATCACGCCCTGCGTAAAGCGGCTCGTCGAGGTGGCGCACCGCTACGACATCAAGGTGATGCTCCATTCATCGGGCGGCATACGCCCGCTGTTGCCATCGATCATCGGCACCGGAGTGGATGCGCTCCACGCGCTGCAGCCTGACTGCCCTGGCATGCAGGGCGCCGCGCTCAAGAAGGAATTCGGCCACCGCATCGTGCTGTCCGGCGGCATCGACGCCAGGGGCGTGCTGCTCACCGGCACGCGGGCGACGGTGCGCGAGAGCGTCCTGGCTACCCTGAAGGCGATGGCACCCGGCGGCGGTTACATGGCCGCGCCCAGCGTCGATACGATAACCGAGGACATACCGGTGGCCAACGTGCTGGCCATGTACGACGCCATCTCGGAGTGGCAGGACGACCGCTGATACAGTACTAGTGCCGTATCAGTGCATGTAGGGCACGTACGGAGCCCTGCGGCCTGGGCAGTCCAGACGCTCGCAGTACGCGCAGCTCTCGAAGTCGTCGGCGCCGTAGAAGAAGACGCCCGACATGCTCTTGTTGGGGTGCATGAGACAGGAATCGGTCAGTTCTACACCGGTCCAGGTCTTGGCTTCCGGCCCCAGCAATTCGAAGAGCGGCACCTGTTCCTGGATTGGCCACAGGGTCAGGTCACCGGATCCCGGATTCATCGACGACAGCCTCCCCTCGCCGCCCGATGCCAGCACCGCGTTCCGCAGCTTTTCAAAGGCCGCGTCGAGGGCCAGAGCCTTGATGACGTCCAGCCAGTACTCCGAAAGCGGGTCGTTCAGGGAACCGGCCAGCGTGTCCAGTTCGGGACCGCAGCTGGCTACGTAGGGCCGCAACTCGGTGGCCGAGCCCAGGTTCTTGACCAGCATGGCGCTCCGGAATTCAACGCCTCCGCAGCTGACCCGTTCTGCATCGATGAACTCGACGCCGGAGATGATGCGCCAGGCCGCGCGGGGCCTTGCAAGCTTCTGCGCGGCGGTTGCCAGCGCGCGGAGGTCATCCTCGCAGTCGGGGCACAGGTCCAGCCGTACCATGCTGGCCAGCCGGTCGAAGGGCGGAATCCAGCCGTCTACCTGCAAGGTTTTCATATCGCTCATGCTTGTACCACCGCCTTTGTTCCGGTTACGCGCTCCCAGAGCGCCGCGAGTTCAGCGTCGGGTAGCGCCTGGGCCTTCCAGATAATGGTCAGCCCCGTGGGCACTTGACGTCCAGCGGCCGCGGCGGGGACAGAACATACCGAGATACTGCCGTCGTCCAGGAGACTGCTGTTCTCATTATTGACATACCCGACGCTGACGCAGTCCACCAGAAACGGAGTCTCGACGCCTGTAAGGCCGACGAAACCCTTGATGCGCCAGCTCGCGTCAGCAAGTTCTTTAAGGAAGAATTCGAGTGCGGTCCTGTCCACCGCGGATTGCGGCACCAGCGTTGCGGAACGGGGCCGACCCGCCGCGCCCCAGCCGTTCCAGCGGCGATCACCAGGCCGCACGGAACGGCGCGCGCCGTCACCGAATACGGCGGCGGTTTCTACGGGGGTTCCGCGCCGCAGCACCACCGGCGCGTCCGGCCTGGCGGCCTTGAGTATGGCAAGGGTCTCGTCCAGTGCGGCGGGATCGGCGACATCGGTCTTGGTCACGATGAAACGGTCGGCGTAGGCCACCTGTTCGTCCAGCGCCATGGCCGCGCCGCGCAGGATGCGGAACCTGACGGCGTCCACCACGCAGGTGAGCCCCGTGTAGGTCATGGCACCGGCGGTGCGCCGCTCGACCTCCGCTACCAGCTGCCCGAGCGTGGCCGGCTTGGCGAGCCCGGAAGTCTCCACCAGCACCGCGTCCACGCCCAGCGCCACGAGCCGCTCCAGGGCAGCCATGAAGGCCGGCCCTACGCAGGAGCAGAAAATCTGCCCGCCAGCCAGCTCGGTTATCCCGAAGCCGGCGGGGTCGAGGAGCAGGGAACCGTCCACACCCTGCTTGCCCCACTCGTTGACCACCACGGCCACGCGCCGGCCGGCCATCCCGGCCAGCGCGTCGTTCAGCACCGTTGTCTTGCCCGAGCCCAGGAAGCCCGTGACCAGGGCAAGCGTCGTTTTGCCACCGTCAATCATTCTGACGCCTCATGTCGCGTTCCTCAGCCCTTCATTCTGGCGCGTATCTTCTCCACCAGCTCGTCCACCGCGGGAATGATGGAAGAAT
>CAXZAJ010000219.1:0-7059 GCA_964293355.1 uncultured bacterium | reverse complement strand
TCAGCGCAGGATTAGGAGAGATTGGCGGATTTCGTTTCGTGGCGTACCCAGAAGAGCGACGACAATGAGGGCGGCACCGCGCTGTTCGCCGCGCTGGAATACTGGGACGGCGGTTTCGTTTTCAATGATGCCAGAAACGCCGTGGCCATGCTGAAGAACTTTCCACAGAAAAAGCACGCTATCGGTTGACGATGCGGACGCCTTCCACCGAGTCGGAATCGTCATCGGTGAAAGGCCTGCCGTAGAGGTATTCAAACAGGAACCTGAAGTCTTCCGGCGCCATCATGTGGAACTCTATGCCAAAGTAGGCCTCGCCCGAGTCGGCGTAATGGCGGCGTATGGTGCCGCTGGCGTCGACGCCGCGCTTTCTGGCCTTGAGCCGTACGCTGACCTCGGTTCCTTCCTTGAGCCCCTGCACGAGTTTAGGGTCGCGGCACGCAAAGAGCAGGCCCCCGGCTGAGACATCGACAACCTGGGTCCGGTAATTCTCATCCAGGATGGGCGCGTCCTTGAAATATCCATGCAGCTTCAATGACCACGAGAACACCCGGGCAAAAGCCAGGAAGGTCTCCACCGAGCCCAGATCCAGCGGCGGTTTCTCTGCCTGCCTGTTCACGATGGTCGCGTAGCCAATGGCGTAGTCCTGGAACAGTATTGGTACTATCAATTCAGAAAGCACGTTAGCAGCGCGCTTGGAGCGTTCGAACTTTGCTACTTCATCCTCGGCAAACGCGGACTCCAGCCCGGTATCCAGGAAGTGTTGCAGGAAATCGTCCCTGGTAAGAATGGTACGCTCGGCAAATGGATCGCTTCTGGGAATACCCGCTATGGCCGTTGGCAGGTAGAAGCAGCGCCCCGTGGCGGTAGCCAGTTTTTCCTCAAGGCTTTCAGGCTTCCTGTCCTTGAACATGACGATGCCGCGCTCGCTGCCGATGGCCAAGGCTTTGCGCTCGAATTCGGCCATCAGTCCCCGAAGGTCAGAAGGGTTGAAGTCCGGAGATGGCTCGGGTTCCTTTGCCGGGTTGTATGCGGCGCTGGGCGGAAAATCCAGATCGTAGCGTTCCCCCGCAAAGGGAAACGAGGACGCAAGATCGCCGGGCGGCGGCATGCGGATGAAACGGCGGCTGAGGTTCTTGTAGACTTTTTCAGGCAAAGAGACGCCGAATCGTTTCTCCCCCGGTTCAAGCACGGTGGCCTTGAAGGCGATGGTCTGGCCTCTGGTGTTATAGTGGAAGTCGTATATCGTGCCCTTTCCGAGCAGGCCGAGTGGTACTTCGTGGTGGAAGGTTACCATGGATCGATCCACTGAGATGATCCGTACCGTCCACTCGCCACCCCCCGCCACCATGGTGACGGGAGTACGCTCGCGCAAGGCCGTGGAGAGCAGGAATTCACGCTCTATGCTTTTAACCAGAATCGCCATCCGCAAGAACCTCCGGAGATAGTGTGCCGCAGTCGTGATTCAAGTTCAATGCATTTCTGGACATTTATGATGGAATCGAGAATCTTTCGGTCAGTGTTGCACTGGCGTACTGTATGGATCCCAGCGTTCAGACCGTTCCATCGGCTCTGCCAGTGCTTTGATGTCCAGCTCAAAGTGCTCCACGCGCCAGGTTTCGGCTTCTCCCTGCGCCAGGATGACGAGACCCGTCGCGGTACTCCTGGCAGGTGGCTCGGCACCAGTTCCCGCACCGGACCTGTCGCCGGTTTTTTCAGAGGACGTGCCGATCTGGCGTGCAAATACCCTTATATCTACGCTTGCCGCACCACCTGTCTGGGTATGGGGCGCGGCAAAGCGGACGGTGGTTATTCCCTGCATCACGTCCTCGGGATACATGATGCGTGCCAAAGCCGCGGCCTTGTCGCTGAAGAGCGCATAGGGTAGCTTGGCCGACACCAGCCCGGTCTCCAGCGCAAGCAGGGCTGACCACAGGTCAGGATTGGAGCGCCCGGACGCCAGAACGCCCAGTTCAAAATCCGCGGCAAGGATGGATTCAAGGGGCTTGAGCACGAGATGCCGGTCATGGCCTCCCAGGCTTGAGGCGGCGCTGGCTCTGGCCACGGCCGGTTGCGGTTTTGAGGCTGGTTTGAGGGTAACGGGAGTCGGCTTTTCCGCAGTCTTGGCTTCAGGTGCAACGTCGCTGTCCGGCTGCTGGGCTGGGGGCAATCCGGCCGGTGTTTGAACGGGTATTGTTTGTACGGGCATGGCTGAGTCCAGTGAAGCCGGCGGGGCAGGTGGGGCAGACGCTGGCCGGGCACAGGCAGATGCCAGGGCAAGCAACAGAATCGTGGGGCTGAGCATCGCGGGACTTTGGATAATTCGAAAAAATGGTGGCTGCATCGTGGTATAGTATCCCGCAGATGACGCTGTTCCATCAACCAGCGCGACGGAGGCTCCATGGACGATATTTGGGTGCGTTTGGGTGTTTCATTTGACGAACCGGTACGGGATCCGCTCTGGGGCAATGTCATGGTGCCTCAGGAGTTTGCGGCCATCCTCTCCAGCCCCGAGTTCATAAAACTTTCACGCATCCTGCAACTGGGGCCAGCTCACCTCGTGTATCCGGGAGCCACGCATACCAGACGGGCCCATTCCATCGGCGTGTTCGAGCTTGCCAAGCGTTCGCTGGCTGCGCTGTCTTCCCGATCGACTCTGCTTGCCGTAGATGCCGCCGGAGCGCGGGGCTTCCTCGTTGCGGCACTCTGCCATGATCTGGGGCACTTTCCGTATGCGCATTCACTCAAGGAACTGCCGCTCCGCGAGCATGAGAGCCTTACCGCGGACGTGGTCCTGGGGCCACTCCGGGCCGCTGTCATTGCGGCGGGGGCGGACCCTGATTTTGTGGCAGCCATCGTGGACCAGGATCTGCCAGCGCCTGATCCGGATGGCGCGCTCCGGCTCTTCAGGAACCTGCTGTCCGGCGTGCTGGACCCGGACAAGCTGGACTATCTCAACCGCGATGCCTGGGCCTGCGGTGTGCCCTACGGCGTCCAGGATGTCGATTTTACCCTGCAGCATCTGGGGCTGGATGCTTCCGGCCGCCCCGGCGTTACCGAGCGCGGTGTGATGGCCATCGAGGCCGTGCTGTTCTCCAAATACCAGATGTACCGGGCCGTCTACTGGCACAAGTCCGTGCGCGCCGCTACGGCGATGATAAAGAAGGCTGTGGTGGAGGCTCTGGCCGCGGGATCGCTGTCGCCGGAGGAGCTGTACGGGCTCGACGACCATGGTTTTTATGTGCTGATGGACCGCAAGGGCCGGGACGGGCAGGGGCTGATCAAGGCTGTTTTCAATGGCTGCATCCTGAAGTCGCGTTTCGAGTTGCCCTTTGACGAAGCTAATCCATCCCACCGGAAGGCCGCCGACCTGGCCCTGCGGCCTGGCCTCGAAGCCGAACTAGAGAAGCTATCCGGTGCCTCGCAGGTTGTCATAGACGTACCCGAACCCATTTCGTTCGAGTCAGACCTGCCTGTCATCGGTTCGGGGGCAGGCTTTTCGGCGTACGCCACGGTTTTCAGGCCTGAGGTGGTGGCATCGTTTACAAACTCGCTCCGCGTGCTCCGGGTGTATTCCCGTACTGATTCTGGATCCAGGCTCGCGGCGGCGGCTTCCGGACTTCTTGCGTAATGTTGTAAAATCCATACACTGGTACGAGAGACAACGATACAGGCCCGTCGGCCTCCGGAGGAACAACTATGGAAATCCATAATCTGATGGAAGATCTCGTCCTGGAGACGGTCAATGAATTGTTCGACGCCGGTGCCAAGGGTTCCTCAGGCGAGTGGTGCACCTGCAGGCAGTGCCGCATGGACGTCGCCTGTTTCGTTCTCAACCGGGTCAAGCCAGAATACGTGCTGTCCAGCAGGGGCGTCGCGTACTCGGAGACCGGTTATGGCGAGAAGTTGCAGCGCGGTGCCGACGTGGCTTGTCTGGTCAAGGAAGGCTGGGCCCAGATCAATGCCGCGCCCAGACCCAATCACGCACGGCTCTACGGTGAAGAATGCCAGGATGTTCCTTCTGGTCCTGTCTTCAATATCAGGCCTATCATGGGACGCCTGTTCAACGGGGCCACGTTCGAGCCGATCGTAGATACCCGCGTGTCGCTGCTCGACGAATCTGGCCTGGTCAAGATGATGGATTCAAACTGGACCAACCCGTATCCACTGGCCAAGAACACCAACGGTACGTTCACCTTCTGGCCTTTCCCGGTACCGAGCACCGGGGTAGGGGAGCGGAAGCTCTTCGCTTTTACCATATCGGCTTGCCCGGACGGTTTCGAGGAGTTGTCCCACTATGTGGAGCTTGAGGTCGTGTCCGAGGCCTCGGCTGTCTGCCAGTTCTCGCTCCAGGCCGTGCACCGTCTGCAGGACCTGTACGTGTTCACCAGATAAGGCTGAAGCCTTCTAGTACCGCAGTTCCCGCAGTTCAGAGACGGGGATGAGCTGCAGGTACTGGAGCACATCCAGTTCGCCCCGTTCCTCCACGCGCCGTATCTTGAAAACCCTGTACGCCACCATCCGCTCGCTTGGTGGCGGCATGGGCAGGGCAAAGCCGTTCATGTCGACGATATCGTCAACGCGGAGCAGTTTCTGCGTCTCCTGGCGATCTCCGTCAGGGTACACAATCCAGCGGGTTTCTGTGGTCATTGCCGGATTCTATCGGGCGTGGCCGCCTCGCGCAAGCAACAAAAAAACAGTATCGGCACCCACTTCCTCCCACTGAAACATCAAAATACCTCCAATCAATGAATTTTCAACGATACCACTACACGAGTGTGTAGCACTTTTTACTAAAAATAATTCTGTCGAGTAGTTCTTTCGTGGGGATTACGTTGACAATAAGTGCCTATACGCTAAGATATAGGAGAATTGTGGGAAAAAGTGGGAGAAAAAGGGAAGCGGTGGCATGGAACTGGTAACGGGCGAATTCAGGAATACCCTCGATGACAAAGGACGCCTCTCATTGCCGGCAAAACTCCGTGCCGGCCTTGGGGCCAATGTCCTCGTCGTTACCCAGGGTGTCGATTCCTGCCTGTGGCTCTTTACCCCCGAACGCTGGAACGCGCTGTCCGAACAGCTCTTTGCCTCCACGAGCCTTTTTCACCAGCAGGCGCGCATCATCCAGCGCCGCATCATAGCGCCGGCCCAGGAAGTGGAGATCGACAAGGCCGGGCGCATAGCTATTCCGCAGTCGCTGCGGGAGTTCGCGGGATTGACGAAAGATTGTATCGTCCTCGGCATAACCAAGCGGCTGGAGATCTGGGACGCCGACACCTACAAGGCCTGGATAGAATCCACTGAGGCCGAATTCGCGGCAGCGTCCGAAGCACTGGACATACAGAACCTATGAGCGACACCAAGCCGACCTTCGGGCATGTTCCCGTGATGCTCAACGACACGCTGGAATACCTCGTGCCGCCAAAGCTCGACTGCCTGATGGTGGACGGCACGCTTGGCCTTGCCGGTCATTCCAGTGCCTTCCTTTCAAGATATCCGGCGCTCCGGCTCATCGGCGTTGATGCCGATACCGAGGTTCAGGCCATCGCCCGCGCCAGGCTCGAGCCCTACGGTGATAGGGTACGCTTCGTGAACACCTATTTTGACGATTTCTTCATTGATTATGCCGCCCGGGTGAGCGCGGGCACCGCTGAACGGCCAGGCCTCGTGCTCTTTGACTTTGGCGTTTCCATGTTCCACTTCAGGGAATCAGGCCGGGGGTTCAGCCTGCAGGGCAACGAGGCTCTGGATATGCGTCTGAGTCCAACGGCACCGCGCACTGCCGCGGATCTGGTCAACGAGCTTGACGAGCGCGAACTGTTCCGGATCATCTCCACGTATGGCGAGGAGCCCTTTGCGTACAAGATCGCCCAAGCCATAGCCCGCGAACGCCGCGCCGCGAGGATAGATTCCACCGCCAGGCTCGCTGACATCATCAGGGGCACGGTTCCCGCAAAGGTGCGGTATGGTCGCATTCATCCCGCCACCCGTACCTTCCAGGCGCTTCGCATCGCGGTTAACGATGAACTCGGCCGCATAGAGCGCGGCCTCGCAGCTGCGGTGGAATGCCTGGCTGAAGGTGGCCTCATAGGCTGCATCAGCTTTCATTCGCTTGAAGACAGGATCGTCAAGCTCCTGTTCAGGTCAAAAGCCGTAAAACGCGAACGCTCGTACTTCAAGGATGAGCCTGAGTCGCCGATACCTCTAAAAGAGGCGGAACGCAGTCTCGTCGTCCTGACCAAGCGGCCGGTAGAGCCAGCTGACGACGAGGTAGCGGCCAATCCAGCGTCCCGGAGTGCCAAGTTCCGGGTCGCCAAGGCCGTGGGGGGTGGGCAATGATGACCCCGCTGCGACGCTCCGGAAGGCTGTACGTTGAAAAAGTTGTCGCAGGTGCTTCTCATACTTTCCATACCGTTCATGGTATCGCTGACTGCCGCCCAGGGAGCCAGGCACTATGCCGCGACGGTGGAGCTGCGTCGGCTGGAAGCCGCGCAGGCGGACTGGATGGAAGACAACAGACGGTTGCTAGCCGACATTGCGGTAGCCAAGTCGCGTTCCAGAGTGGACGCGGCCATGACCAGTGCGGAGGGCTATCGCATGGTAAGCCCCAAAACGACGTTGCGTATCCGGGTAGCCCCCGGGGTGGAGAAGCGTGATGGCTGAGAAGAACGGGGCCTGCGGCACCGCCTGGTTTGCGGAGGCCGCTGGAGGCACCATCGCCTATGGATCCGATACGCCGTTCGGGCGTGTGGAGACGGATTCGCGCAGTGCCGGCCCCGGTTCCCTGTTTGTGGCGCTCGCGGGCGAGCGCAGCGATGGCCATGATTTTGTCCGCAAGGCCGCCGATGCCGGCGCGCCTGCCGTGCTGGTTTCTGCAGACTGGTGGTTCCGTTCTGGACACGCGGCTTTTGCCGGCGCTGCCTGCTGTGTCATCGTTGCTCCCGATACCCTGGAAGCCCTGCAAAAGGCACCGGCCCCCCGGGGGGGGCGCCGTCCCGCTCTTCGGCGCGTTGGCGCTAGGCGCTCTCCGGGGAAGACCCGAGGCAGAAAGAGGGGCTCGCG
>CAXZAJ010000218.1:0-7075 GCA_964293355.1 uncultured bacterium | reverse complement strand
GGATCCTGATCTTGCGCGCTGGGAGGGCGAGGTCGTCAACAAGGCCAGTGACGGCAGGATCCTCTGGGTTCATCTGACCATGTCCGGCATCAAATGTTCCCAGGGGCAAATCAGCCATATCCTGGCCATGCCCGTCGACGTAACGGAGCGGCACCGGAACGAGCAGGTGGTCAAACTGGAACTGTATCGGACTATCGCCTCGGTTGCTGAAATGCGGGACAACGAGACCGGGCATCACATGCTTCGCGTCGGAGCGAATGCGCGCATACTGGCCAACGCCATTGCCCTGGATGCCAAATTCGCCAGTGATCTCGAAACATTCGCGCCGTTGCACGACATCGGCAAGGTTGGCATAACCGATGAAATCCTGCTGGCCCGCCGCAGGCTGTCTGAAGCGGAATTTGTAACCATACGAACCCATACCGTCCTGGGACACCAGATCCTTGATGGCAAACCGGGGCTTGAGATGGCTGACCAGATCTGCTGGTGCCATCATGAACGCTGGGACGGCACCGGGTATCCCTGCGGTCTCAAAGGCCAGGCCATCCCGCTCTCCGCCCGTATCACCTCCGTAGCGGATGTCTATGATGCGCTCAGGAACGAGCGCCCCTACAAGCCCGCATGGACCCATGAAGCCACACTCACCGAGATGAGGACGTTTGCAGGTACCCAGTTCGACCCCGAACTTATCGACGCGCTTGTAGCAAACGAAGCCGCCTTTGAAGCGGTATACGTAAATCCGCTGTATGAAGATCCGGAGCCAACGTAGGAAGCTAACCGTACCAACGAGGCGTTTTGCCCTGAACATGATTTCCCGCGGTCTGTCGATTGAAGACGTCGCCGCCATCGCTGAACTGAGTGTCCCTGAGCTACAGAAGCTGCTCCAGCAATAGCGTGCAGAAAACCGCGTAACTCCCGTTCCGCGGTTACGTAACTTCCGTTACATTTCCAGCCCCCAGGCCTTCTCGGGTGTGTAGATGGAGCGAAGTTTCCAGCCCTTTTCCACCGCGTTCGAAAGGCTGCCGACGTGTTGGTAGTCTATGGGCACGTAGATGCCGGGACGGAGCGACGAACCGTCCTCGGTCGTCCATGCTTCCAGATCAAAGTACACGAAGCCGGCAGGAAACGAGCCTTCTTCGTAGGACAGGCACACGGCGTGGCCTATGCCGGAGGCTGAACCGGCGAGCGACCCGATGTACGGCTCCCAGCCCCAGTACCGGAGTAGCCCCGCGGTGTAGAGCGCGAAGTCCTCACAGTCGCCGCCGCCCGCGTCCAAAAACTCGTCGGGGCGTAGCGCAAGCTCGTTGGCCTCGTAGCTGAAATCCCTGTACGTCCGCTCCTGGAAGACCCGCAGCTCGTCAAAGGACAATCGCCCTGAGCCGTTGAGGTCAGCGTCCAGGTAACGTCCGGCAAGGCCTGGATCAAAGAAGCCCATGGCATCGACGAAGCGGGGCAGCCTTATGGCCGAGACGGCCTCCGCCTTGCTGGCGGTGATGACGCCCAGCTCAGGCACCTCGAAGCGTTCCTTGCCGCCCGACCGTACCGTCCGCAGCAGGTAGCCGCCGAAGGTGACCTCCTCCAGGGCAGGTTTCGGGGGCCCGGAGGGCTTGGCGGCGGGTTGCACCGCTGCCTGAGGCGTGGAGGAAAAGGCCGTTCCACTGGTGGCGCGTGTGTAGCCCGCTGTTTCCTGATAGTACGCGAAGAGCCCCGCACCCAGCCCGAGGACCAGGACGAGTGCCGCGGCCCCCCCGCCCCGGCGCGTGCCCGGCGTAGGAGTGGAAGGTTCAGGAGTCGAGCAGAATCCGGCATACACTGCGGCTTGCGAGGCAGGCTCGGGCGCAACGTAGATCGTCCTTTTCGCTATTGGTATTGCAGAAGCAGCGTACGACTCGTGTGCCCCGGCCAGAAGTTCAGAATGGATGATGCGGTCTGCCCTGAAGGTGCGCTCCCCGCCGCGGAGCTGGCAGTAGGCCCTGATGGAGAGTCTGTCGCCGTACGCCCGGCTCGTCCCGAGGACGTCGATGGTCCGCTCCGAGGTCTCGCCGGACTCGGACTCGTAGGTGATGCGGTAGCGCTTGCCTGGTTCCAGGTGCATGGATCGGGCCTCCCTGCATTACCTCAAGCAGGAACCGTGCCAGCATGAGGAACGCTGGCAGCTATCCCCACTTGGCACGATTCCTGCTATCTACAAGGTTGGAGCAATCGGAGAAGGCGAGGCGTTATGTAGAGGGGGCACTATTGAAAGCCACCCAGCCACCGTTGCCAGATGTGCCCCCTGCCGCGGGCTTCCGCTCGGCGGAGTACCGCTTCGCGGCGATCCCGCGGCTCCCCGGGGAGCGGGCAGCGTATGTCATATGTATTGAATCCAGCTGGTTCAAAGAATATAACTATTTTATAAGGAGTTCATGTGAAGACGTTCAAGTATCCGGTTCTTTTACTCATTGTCATTACGATTACGTCCTGCGCCTCAATCAGTTTTCCTGGTTATGAGAATGGCGTGACCGTTACCTTGGAGCCCAAAACATATGATATCCTCGGGGATGTTGTCATTGAAGGAACAACGAGCAGTGTTTTAGGAATAGTTACTTGGGGAGGAGCTACCTATTATGATTTGATCAAGAAAGCTCAAAAAAATTACACAGCTGATGATGTAATAAATATTAGCCTGGATAAAAAGGCCGGAATGTTTTTAGGGGTTTATTACACCTATACGTATGTTTTACGCGGTATCGCAGTAAAATATAATTAATGCATTGAACCAGCTGGATGTATCATGAAACTGAACGGTTCGACTGACTTTAGCCATCTGGTCCTGGGCAGGGTCTTTGCCATGGCTGCGAGCCCCGCATGATGGAGATTGGCGAGGGCCGCGATGTGGCAGTCATCGGGGATTCGGTCTGACTTTGACGAGTTGAGCGCCCTTGAAACGGGAACAAGGTTCCAGTCCCTGTTGTGCGCAACGAAACTCCAGGGCAGGTAATGGTCGAGGGAAAAATCCAGGGGAGAAAGCCTGGTTCCGGTATGGATGCATCTGCCGGCATCTCCAAGGATGGGGAGCGCCTGTCTCCACCAGGCCGTTTGCCTTGAGAGGGATTCGCGGACCAGCGGTGGTGAGAGTTTGACGACGATTCCGGCGCTATTGGGGTTCTTTGCCTGGAGGTACTCGGCCAGCTTGAATCGGGTCCATCCCCTGAGTATGGCGTTGTTCGTCAGGAAGTACGCAAGCCACTCGTGGTCCAGCATGAGCGACTGCCTGTCGCTGGTGAAGCAGTATGGGGTCCGGTGACCAACCATGGCGTTCTCCGCGAGTTCGGCGATTTTTATATTCACCAGGTCATCGCGCAGCCCGGTAGTTTCCTTTGAGAAAAATGGACGGATCAGGCGGTACGGTACGTATCGGACCAGTGCCTGCGTATCGAGTTGCCCTGCGCAGGTTTTCCGCAGGCGGTGCCACTCCTCGCTGTTGGACTGTATCCATGAGCCACGGACGGGGCCCCATTCGATGGAGTCGACCGCCTGCTGGAGCATGTCCTGCGGGCCGAATGACAGCCGGCAGAATCCATGAGGGTACCAGGCGGCCAGGACCATGTCGACAGCCAGCTCGGAAAGCGGCATCGGCCGGTCCAGGTCCCAGGCAATTCCCTGTGCTGAATCAGCGATGCGTTCGAGTATGGCAAGGAAGAAGAAGAACTTGTAGCTGTTCGTCCTGTCTTCAAACAGCCGGGCGAGTGTTCCGACATCGACGTGCCCGGAGCCGGGGAGTGGTATCGTTCCGCTCATGTGGCCAATAATCATGGTACATCCTCCGTGCCGAACCTTCCTGCAAAGCTTGCCAGCGTACATCAAGCGTGTGCCTGCGTCCATGCAGGCTTGTACAGGTTTGTAGCGAGCAACCGCTGACTGATCCTCCGCGTCAGGGATCGGCGCGGAAATCCTGCGAAGGGGATTGGAGCAGAGAGCCGGGCCCCGCCTCCAGGCGGGGAGACGCCCTGAACCTCGAGCACGGCGTGGCCATGGTCCGGGATAGCAACATCGTCGATGGCAGGTTTGACTGGAATATCTACGCCTGTTTTCCACCCCTGATCCCTAGATTCACGTGGTATACTGATGGACACAAATATTTATCATCAACAAATAATACAAGGAAACAGCAGCGATGGAAGCTTCTTCTGGATCATCAGCAAGCGCAAAACCTGCACGTACCCCGCCACGCTGGCACCAAGCGCCTGCAGGTATCGCACAGTTACGTAGCGGTAGATCAGCAAGAAGGTTTAGATTAGAAGTCTTGACAAATATTACCATATGGCTATAAATTAAGGAATCAGCATGGAAGTGTCCACCTATCCGGCTCAATTTGATGATGATTCCCCTGAAGGGGCCATCAGAAAGCTATGGAAAAATTTGAGCCGGAAGCATCCACGACTATTTACCATGGTCAGGGAGACAATCGATGCAATCGAGAGGGCCAAGGATCTTGCTCTTTTGGAGGCGTCGGGGAAAGTGGAGCGGTTGCCCCATTGCCCGGAACCGATTTTTGTATTGAAGCTTCCGCCAACCCATTCCAGGGAAGGGGTGGTGCGGATATATTTCGGATATGTGGCAGGAGAGCCCTCCCATATCTGGTTACTGGCAGCAGAATTGAAGCATGGAACGAGCAAAGACGATCCTGATAAGATCAAGACTGCGATTCAACAGTATAGAATTTTATGCAAAGGAAAGGAGCATGATTAATGAAAGGTGTGTTGGCTTCTACAGTGTTGGACGATATCTACCAAGAGGCTGATAATAAAGCTGAGATAGACTACTGGGAACCGTTTGCGAAACTCATTATGGAAAGTCTGGAAGCCCGACAAGGCGTTGCTATGTCCCAGCAGGAACTTGCGGAAAAAATGAATACCCGGCAATCCGTTATTTCCCGCTTCGAAAATATGGGAAGGATACCAAGCTATGATTTCATCGCCCGCATGGCAATTGCGCTGGGGCATGTTCCCGGCATGACCCTGTACGGTGAATACATGGCTGTCGTTTCTCCCAAGGATCAACGTTTCATCACCGCGCAAGCCACAATGACAAACAAGACAACCCAGCGGTTTACGCAAGAGCTGCTTGAGACCGCGATAGCCGGGAAGCAAAATATTGTAATGGATTATAATGCCAGTGGAACCCAGGATAACCCGACAGACGTGGTTAAGAACAAGGTTCTATCATTCTATTCTGCCGCTTAGGGAGGGGTGATGAAACTATCGAAGGACTTCAAAGCGCTCTTGGTATCAGAACTCAAGCATACAGAAGCACTGTGCAGGAAAGCTTCTACTCCCGAAGAAATGCTGTACTATTTCAGTTCCGCGTTCGGGATAATCAACCGGATCATGAATTTTGCGTTCAACCCGACATTGATATTCATGCACCAAGTACTGCAAGGCGCCCATCAAGGTTTTACGAACCGGATGAATACCCCAAGGAGTGTAAACACCGAGTCGTTCATGGGAACGCCCCCGGAAATGTTTGGTAAACTTCTGGATTATTTTTCAGGCATGCTCGCGGCTTTGGAGAAGGGGGATGATGCGGGGATATATGCAGCACTCGAGAAAATATCCGTAATCACCTACGCGACTACCGGGAATGGATTCTATCTATACATTACGGGAACATTGAAGCTCGATTAAGGCATATTGCATCGCCGGATGGAATCTTGCCTCTATGTGCGCTACAGAAGGCAGACATGTTCCCGAACAAGTCACCGAACAAGTTATGCGGCTTGTCAAAGTCCTTGGAACCCATGAATCCTGTTCCCGCGCGATCATGGAACGGTTGGGCTAAAGCATAGACCCATCTTCCACTGATCGGCGTATAGTACAAGAAGGATTGTCTGGTAAAATTAAAATCGTCGATCCAGTTGCGTTTCTCTCTGAGAGCGAGGAGGGCTTGCATGGTAACTGACCTGGAACTCAAGCTAGAAGGCATGAACGTCCTGCTCGAGCGGCTTGGTATTGTGGAAGCTGAACGGTTTGTGGCACTCATACAGCGTGAAAAATTCGACTATACCAAGTGGCGTGAAGGGCTCTGGGAACATACGTCCGTACAGGAGCTTTCCGATGCTGCGATGAAGTACAGGAACGCTTCTGCTACATAAGCCTGCAGTCTTGTACTCGATTGGAGCAGAGAGCCCAGCCCCGTCGCCAGGCGGGGAGACGCCCTGAACCTGGAGCTCGGCGCTGTAGCTCGATGGTGTATACTCCTGCTTGCGTTTTCCGGCACGCGGTGTGCACAGCACCAGCCACCCTTGCTCGCGGCGAGATGGATGCTTGCAACAGAACAGTGAGGCCAAAGTATGAGCAGCAACACGATCCCGACCCCCCTTGAAAACAGCTACTGGGTTATCCCCGGCAAGCTGCTCGCCGGCGAATATCCGCGGACCGATGAGCGTCCTTCCTCGATGCTCAGGCTCCAGGCCATGGTGGCCGCGGGTATAACCCTGTTCGTCGACCTGACCACGCCCCACGATCATCTTGAGCCGTACGAAGACCTGCTCCGCGAGGTTTCCAAAGGATGGGCCAGACGGATGTCCTTCGGGATTGCCGATGTGTCGGTACCGTCGAGCCGGCACCTGATGGCGGACCTCCTCGATGCCATAGACCGGGAACTGGCCGCCGGCAACGGCGTCTATGTCCATTGCTGGGGCGGCGTAGGACGCACCGGCACCGTCATCGGATGCTGGCTCAAGCGGCATGGCCGCAGCGACCTCGGCGAGCTTTGGAAAACCAACCCCAAGTCCAGCCGCAAGCCGGAATCCCCCGAGACTCAGGAACAGCGCGCGTTCATCGAATCATGGACAGAACCCGGGCGGGCAGGGGCGGATGGGCCGGGCATCGAACAGGCCATGCTCGCGCGGGCGCAGGGCGCACTGCTCGGGCAGGTAGCTGGCGATTCGCTGGGCAGCCTCGTGGAGTTCAGGAGCGCCGCTGACATACGCAGGCAGTATCCTGCGGGTGTGCGCCTGCTCGCTGACGGCGGGACCTTCAACACGCTGGGGGGGCAGCCAACCCGTGATTCAGAATTGGCCCTGCTGGACGCC
>CAXZAJ010000217.1:0-7085 GCA_964293355.1 uncultured bacterium | reverse complement strand
GCTGGACAAGTTCAGGATGTCGCTCGCCATCTCAACGCTGATGTTCAACTACACGGCCCAGTACGTGACGATGCACTATGTGGCCAACGTCTTTCAGGACACCACGGGAGACGCCAAACTGACGCAGACGCTCAAGCTCGACGAAGGCCTGCGGTTCGCCCGCCTGTTCGAGGGGTACAGCCTGCACATAGGCATCCTCCTCGCCATCGCGCTGGTGTTTGCCATCTGGTTCCTCTTGAACCGCACCACGTTCGGGTATGAGTCCAGGATGAGCGGCTTCAACATCAACTTCTGCGACTACGGCGGCATCAGCAGCCGCAAGGTGATGTACGGGATGCTGCTGCTCTCGGGCGCGATCAGTGCGCTGGCCGGAACCAGCGAGGTGCTGGGCGTGCAGTACCGGTACGTGCACAACAACTATGTGTCCGCGAGCTATGCCTGGGTGGGGCTCAACGCCGCGCTCATCTCCGGCTACAACCCGATAGGCGTTTTCCTGACTTCCATAATACTGGCCGGCATTCAGACCGGCGGTGCCGCGATCGCACGCTCGACTACGGTGCCTCTGGAAATATCGTCGATAATCCAGGGCTGCATCACACTCTTCATCTCGGCCAGGATCGTCCTCGGCGCGCGCCGGAGGGGCAGTGTCGCACTGCGCGGGCCACGGGCCGCCGCAGCACCCGCGGTGGATTCCGCGGACGAGAAAGGACGACCCCGATGAACTTCGATGCCAATTACCTGGCGGTGGTATTCAATTCGACCATACGGATGACGACGCCAATCCTGTACGTGGCGCTCGGTTCCGCCCTGTGCAACCGCGTGTTCATCTTCAACATCGGGCTTGAGGGCATGATGCTCGTGGGCGGCTTCGCCGCGATCGTCGCCAATTTCTATACGGGCAGCCTGATCCTGTCGGTGCTCGCCGCGATGGCGGCCTCGATGGCCGTCGCCTGGGTGGCAGGCATATTCATGGTCAAATTCAAAGGAGCGATGCTCGTCGTGGGCGTCTCCATCAACGTGCTCATCTCCGGCGCCACCACCTTCCTCATGCAGATAATCTTTGGCAGCAAGGGCGCGTATGTCAGCACTAGGCTGGTAAGCCTGCCCAAGATAGACGTTTCTATTCTGAGCGGCGTGCCGATACTGCAGACGATGTTCGGCTCGCTCACGTACCTCGACCTGTTCGCCTTCGTGCTCGCCGTCATCCTGTACGTGTTCCTGTTCAGGACGGTGACGGGTTTCAGGATGCGGTCCGTTGGCATCAACAAACCGGCGGCCGAGAGCCTGGGCATCAATGCTGACAGGCCCCAGATCCCCACCGTGGTTTTTTCAGGCCCCGTGTCCGGACTGGGCGGTGTGCTCCTGACGATGGGCGGCGTTACCATGTTTGCCCAGAACATCACGGCGGGGCGGGGCTTCATAGCCATGGCCGCCGGCACGCTCGGGGCCGCGCATCCGCTGGGCGTCATGGTCTCCAGCGCCTTCTTCGGCTTCGCGCAGTCCATGGCCAACATGCTGCAGAACACCTCGGTCAGCAGCCAGCTGACGATGGCGCTGCCCTACGCGTCCACCGTGCTGGCCCTGGCCCTGTACAACTATGCCCAGAACAAGAGGATCCTGAGATCCGCCGCAAAATAGCCTGACGAGGAGAAACCGCAATGTCCTACGATTATGCATACTACAAGAAAAGCGCCGACTATGTCCGCGGCAGGATAGGCTTCGAGCCGGAAGTGGCGGTGATCCTGGGTTCGGCCCTCGGTGGACTTGCCGGCGAGATCGAGGATCCCGTGGAGATCCCGTACGCCGACATCCCCAACTTCCTCGTATCAACAGTTGAATCGCATGCGGGCAAACTCATCGCCGGCACGCTTGCAGGCAGGCGCGTCGTGTGCATGTCGGGCCGGTTCCACTACTACGAAGGCTACAGCTTCGAACAGCTGGCCGCGCCGATACGGCTGTTCAAGTCGCTCGGCGTCAAGGCCACCATCGTCACCAATGCGGCTGGTGCCGTCAACACCGCGTACAAGCCCGGCGACATCATGGTCATCAAGGACCACATCAACCTCGCCGGCGCCAGCCCGATGCGCGGCCCCAATGTTGCCGAGTACGGCCCGCGCTTCTTCGACGTGAGTAACCTGTATACGGCCAGCCTGAGGCGGCTCGCGCTAGAGTGCTCGCAGGGCAGCGGCCTGACCGTGCATGAGGGCGTGTACCAGTTCTTCACCGGCCCGCATTTCGAGACGCCGGCCGAGATCAGGGCCGCGAGGATACTCGGCGCGGATGCCGTCGGCATGTCCACGGTGACCGAGGCGCTCACCGCGGCCCACTGCGGCATGCCGCTCCTCGGGCTCTCGGTGATGACCAACATGGCCGCGGGCGTACTGGACCAGCCGCTCGCCACAGGCGAAGTCATGGAAACGGCCCAGAGCATCGCGACCCCGTTCCAGCGCTACGTCAAGGCTGTCATCGACCGCCTTCCCAAAGCCGGGGCCTGAGCCATGGGCACCATGCTGTTGTCCGGGGCCGACGTACTGGTATACGAAAACGGCGCGTGGTCGGTCATCAAGGGCGGCTTCGTCGGCATCGACGGCGACCGCATCGACTACGTCGGTGGCGCGCGGCCCGCAGGCAAGTACCAGAGCGAAAAGGACCTGGCGGGTCATCTTCTGATGACAGGCCTCTATAACTTGCATACACATACCCCGATGACGCTGCTGCGCGGCTTGGGCAGCAATCTGCCGCTCGACCGCTGGCTCCACGAGGCTATGTTCCCGGTGGAAGCCAGGCTGACGCCCGCGGACATCAGCGTCGGCACGAGGCTGGCCATGATGGAGATGCTGGCGTCCGGAATCGTCAGCTTCTCGGACATGTACGACAGGACGCAGGTGACCGCCGACGAGGTGGTCAAGGCCGGCATGAAGGCCAACCTCAACCGGCCCATACTCGGCTTCGACCCGACCGAGACCTACGAGGCCAACACGAGGGCCAGGGAATCGCTGCGCTTCTACGACGAGTGCAACGGGGCAGGCGAGGGCAGGATCATCGCCGATTTCTCCATACACGCCGAGTACACCTCGTTCGAGCAGCTGGTGCGGCCCTACGCGTCGGACTGCCGCAAGCGCGGCGCCCGCATGCACCTGCATCTCTCCGAGACGGCCAAGGAACACGAGGCGTGCAAGGCGCGCTACGGAAAGACTCCGACCCAGTGGTTCCTCGACCTCGGCGTCCTGGACAACCCGGTCATAGCCGCCCACTGCGTGGCTGTGGAGCCGGCGGACATCGACATACTCGCGCGGCAGGGCGTCTCGTGCGTGCACAACCCGTCCAGCAACATGAAGCTGGGCAGCGGTTTCATGCCGCTCCAGACCATGCTCGAACGCGGCATCAACGTCGCCATCGGCACCGACGGCGCCGCGAGCAACAACAACCTCAACCTGTTCGAGGAAATCCACCTCGCGTCGCTGATCCACAAGGGCCACTCTGGCGATCCCACCATCATAAAGCCAGACCACCTGCTGCTGATGGCCACCCGCAATGGCGCCAGGGCCCAAGGGCGCACCGATTGCGGCGAGCTCGCGGTGGGCAAGAAGGCTGACCTCATAGCGATAGACCTCCAGAAGCCCCACCTCATGCCCATGCACGATGTGACGGCCCTGCTCGTCTACTCGGCCCAGGCCAGCGACGTGGCCATGACCATGGTCGATGGAGCGGTGCTCTACGAACACGGCACCTACATGAACATCGACCTGGACAAGATGCTGCACGACCTCGATGTCTCGGTGGCGCGGCTTTTCAAGACAGCCTGAAACCAAATTGAAATGAGAATGAATCCGGAGGATTGCAATGGAACGAGCTGACAAAGACCTGGCGTTCATGCTCCAGTACGAGAACGTGGCGTGGTACGAGCATGGCAAGGTCAGGATCCTGGACCGGCGCATCTACCCGACCCGGGTGGAATTCGTGCAGTGCTCAACGCATGGCGAAGTGACCCAGGCCATAACCGATATGGTGACACAGAGCGCCGGTCCCTACACCGCGGCAGCGATGGGCATGGCCCTCGCCGCGTACGAATGCCGTGGCAAGGCCGAGGCCGAGCAGCGGGCTTTCCTGGCAAGGGCCGCGCAGGTGATTTCCCATGCGCGGCCGACCACCGTGGACAGGATGGGCCTGATAGTCGAGGGCTGCCTGCGCGCCGCCGACCAGGCCCTGGCCGCCGGAACCGACCTCAGCCAGGCCATCGTCGAGCATACCATACGCTCCAACAATGCCCGCTACGAGAAGATCGGCGTCATGGCGGAGTTCCTCGTGGACACCTTTCCAAAGGATGGCCGCATCCTCACCCAGTGTTTCGGCGAGACCATCGTCGGCCAGATGCTCAAGGTGGCCAGGAACCGCGGCAGCGCGCTCAAGCTGTACTGCGCCGAAACCAGGCCGTATTTCCAGGGCGCGAGGCTCACCGCCAGCGTAGCCAGGGACATGGGCTTCGACGTGACGGTGATAACGGACAACATGCCCGCCTTCGCCATCCAGAACGAGAAGATAGACGTGTTCACCTCGGCAGCCGACGTCATCTGCCAGGACGGCTATGTCGTCAACAAGGTGGGCACGTTCCAGCTGGCCATCGTCGCCAACTACATGGGCATTCCGTACTTCGCTTCGGGAGCGCCCGACCGGGGGCATCCCACCGTGGACACGGTCAAGATAGAGATGCGTGACCCCGAGTTCGTCCTGGAGGCCATGGGCGTGCGGACGGCGATGGAAGGCGTCAAGGGTTACTATCCGTCGTTCGACATAACGCCGCCGCACCTCGTCAGCGGCATCGTCACCGACCGGGGCATCATGTCCCCGTACGACCTGCGCCGGTACTACAGCGAAGGCAGCTCAGGCGAGTACGGGGCCGGGGTGTGCGCATGAATGAGCCTCGCGTGAATGACATACAAGCTCTCAGGAAAGAGATGGTGCGCATATGCCGGGAGGCGTACGCGGAGCGGCTCTTTGCCGGGACGAGCGGCAACCTGTCGCTGCGCCTCGAGGGCACCGACGAGATGCTTATCACCCCCACGAGCATACGGTACGACCAGATGGGCGACGAGGACATCGTGCACATGAAGCTAGACGGGACGGTGCTCGAGGGAACCCGCGCTCCCTCGTCGGAGTGGCGCATGCATGCCGTGCTGTACGAGAAGCTCGACCATGTGCTCTCGGTGTTCCATACCCATTCGCCCTACGCCACCGCTTTCGCGGCCAACCGCAAGGACATCCCCTTCATCCTCATCGAGATGGGGCCGTTCCTGGGCGGAAAGCTTCCGTGCGCGCGGTTCGAGAAGCCCGGGACACGGGAACTGGGCCTGTCAGCCGTGGAGTTCCTGTCCACGGGATCGAATGCCTGCCTGCTCGCGAGCCACGGGGTCATAGCCGTAGGCAAGAGCCTCGCGCAATCATTCATACGGGCGGAATACGTCGAGGACGCCGCCAGGATCTACCACCTTGCCCTGCAGGCTGGCGAGCCTGTGGTCCTCGGAGCCTGAACATGCTTGCTGTCGAGCGTTTGACCGCTATAGAAAAGGCACTCGACACCAGCGACTGCATCTCGGTCGCTGGATTGAGCAAGTCGTTCAAGGTGACCGAGGAGACGATACGCCGCGACCTCGAGAAGCTCGTGTTCAAGGACCCCACGGTCATCCGCGTCCATGGCGGAGCGTACAAGATCAGGGAGTTTGACCAGGGAGCCCCCTATCAGCTGCGCGAGGTCATGATGGTCGAGGAAAAGGAGCGCATAGCCCGCAGGAGCCTCGCCCTGCTCGAGCCTGGCGATACCATCATGCTCGACTCGAGCACGACGGCGCTGCACCTGGCCCAGTGCATCAAGCTGTCCACGCTCAAGCTCTCGGTGATCACCAATTCACTGCGCATCGCCACGGAACTGTCCGACTGCAACCACACCAACCTGATAGTCACGGGCGGCACCTACCGGCAGGCATCGCGCTCCTTCATAGGCTACGCGACCACCAGGGCCATGGAAGACCTGCATGCCGACAAGGCCTTCGTCAGCTGTTCCGGCCTCCACCCCGCGTACGGGCTGACCGACAACAACGAAGGCGAGGCCCAGGTGAGGCGCCTCATGCTCGCCAATTCGAGCGCCCGGTACCTGCTCGTCGACTCGGACAAATTCGGCCGCTGCAAGAACTACCGCATCGCAGACCTCGACGGCGTTCAGGCGCTGTTCACCAACCGGGAACCGGACGCGGGCATCCGCTCTCTGATGGCCCAATGTGGCGTGGAGCTGGTGGTCTGCTGACCTTATTTTATCTTGGGATCAAGTGCTGCCCGCAGGCCGTCACCAAAGAGGTTGAATGCCAGAACGGTCAGGAAAATCGCTACGCCCGGCATGATGGTCATGTAGTCCAGCACGCCAATATAATCCCGGCTTTCCGCCAGCATCGCGCCCCATTCGGGAGTCGGGGGTTGAGCGCCTAGACCCAGAAAACTCAGGGACGAAGCCGTGAGTATGGAAGTACCAATACGCAATGTGATGTACACGATGACGCCGCTGAAGGTACCAGGCATGATGTGCACGAAAATGAGGCGTTTGTTGGTGGCTCCGATGCTTCTGGCTGCCCGGACGTAGAGACTCTCTTTGAGCGCCAGGGTGCTGCCGCGGACTATGCGGGCAAACGTGGGGATGCTGAAGATTGCCACTGCCGCCACGACGTTGACCAGGCCTGGACCAAGGATTGCGACTACAGCTATCGCCAGCAGGATGCCGGGGAAGGCAAAGAGCACGTCCGAGGTCCTCATGATGAGGCCATCAAGGAAACCGCCAAAGAAGCCACTGATAAGACCCAGCGTAACCCCGACGATTGCACCGACCATGACCGATGAAATACCCACCGCGAGGGAGATTCTGGAACCGTAGATGATGCGGCTCAGGATGTCCCGCCCGTAGAGGTCAGTACCCGCCAGGTGCTTGATGCTTGGCGCCTGCATGGATTGGTCATAGTCTATGGCATACGGATCATACGGTGCGAAAACAGGCGCAAAAATCGCCATCAGCATGAGCATCACGATGAAGATGCCAGCGCCTA
>CAXZAJ010000216.1:0-7143 GCA_964293355.1 uncultured bacterium | reverse complement strand
CCCCCCAGGGCGACGGAGAAGCTCAACTCTGTCTACTGGAAAGTCCTCGGCGTTGGCTTCTCGTACGTAGGCAGCCACGCCTACCTCAAGCGATTGTTCCTTTCCTGCGCCTTCTTCTACATTCTCGCCGCCCCGGTGGCGGTGCTCACCCCCCTCCAGGTTACCAGATCCTTTGGCAACGACGTCTGGCGACTCACGGCCATAGAAATAACCTTCTCCGTGGGCATGACCCTCGGCGGCGTACTCATGGCCGCGTGGGGGGGATTCCGCAACCGTGTGCATACCATGGCCACCGGCACCTTCATCATAGGAGCCGCGACCATGGGCCTCGGCCTCGTACCCTGGTTCTGGGTCTACCTTGCCGTCATGGCAATCTGCGGCATATCACTGCCCATGTTCAATACGCCCGCCACGGTGCTCCTCCAGGAGACCGTAGAACCCGCATACCTCGGCCGCACCTTCGGCGTCCTGGGCATGATATCCAGCCTCGCGTGGCCCGCGGGTATGATAATCTTCGGTCCCCTCGCCGACAGCCTGCCCATCGAGTGGCTCCTCATCGGTACCGGCGCAGGCATCTTCGCCATGGGCTTCTCTTTGCTCGCAAGCAAGACCCTCGTCCGCGCAGGTCATGTCCCATCCGCGGTGATTGCGGAAGCCAACACAGCGGTGAATATTCCGACAACGCCCTCTAGCGACCAGAGCGAATAAAAAAACGGGGAACGACTCCCGGCCGTTCCCCGCGTGAATTGCATGTAAACCTTGACTGCTTCGCCGTCAAGGAGCCGACAACCAGCCCTGTGTCGCGGACTGCGGTATACCCGCCTGCGACCCGCTTTGTCCCTATCGCCGATACCAGCCCGTGCGTACCTTGGTAGCAGGACCGGCCCCGCGGGCCCCGATAGCAGACAATGCCGAATACTCCGGAACAATCATCACGCTACCCTCCATATAGTAAATAGTACTGCATTGATCATAGAATTCAAGAGAAAATGGAGCAAATTTGCAAAGAAAAACGTTGCTCAGGTCGTCCCGTAAACCGCATATCGAAACAATGTTGAACACGATATAGAAACCACATTGAATTCGATACCGAAACCTTATTGAATTCGATACCGAAACCTTATTGAACGTGACCTGTGTTCTGGCAGTATATTGTACATAAGACCGGAGGCGACCATGGACACGAACGAACGAACCAGCGACACCGTAGAGCAGTACATCGCCGGCTTTCCTCCGGACGTCCAGCACATACTCCAGACAATCCGCGCCATCATCAAGGAAGAAGCTCCTGACTCCACCGAACGCATTGCCTACGGCATGCCCACCTATACCATGGATAAAAACCTCATCCACTTCGCCGGTTATGCCAAGCACATCGGCGTGTACCCAACCCCGACCGGCATAGAAGCCTTCAAGGACGAACTCAGCGCCTACAAAAACGCCAAAGGTTCAGTCCAGTTTCCCCTTTCCCTCCCCATACCCTACGAACTCATTCGCCGCATTACCCGCTACCGGGTGGAAGAACAGGCCAAAAAAAGCAAGCCCCCGCGCAAGCGCTGATGCTCCTGCCGCCGTGTCAAAGACGATGGCGGTGGACAGATGAACAAACGGGATATAAACTGCTCAATATATAGGTCTGGAAGAGCTTGTTTCGGCGGCCTTCCGGATGAAAATCATTGGTACATAAACAATACATCGACCTTACTGAATCCTGTGTGCCAATCCCCTCCCAGAAAATCCACCCTCAGGAAATTTGCGGAGAAACGCCCAGGCAGCCATGTAGAAGCAGTGAAACAGAGCTATCTGGACAGGGAAGCTTCATGTTCGTGAAAATCCGTGGTACCAATAGCGGAAGCCTCCTGGTGGATTTTGGTTATGACCCACAGCTCTGGAACATAACCAAGTCGATGACAGGACGTCGTTTTGACAGCTTGACGAAAAAGTGGATACTGCCGGATTCATACAACTCAATTCAAAGCTTTTTGCACGCTCTTTGGGAAACCAAGCGGTTCTCAATGCCTGATGAACCCGCATATGTGTCTCCACGGTCGCATGCGCAATTGATGATAGAACAACCAAAACAGGCAGTGACAACACAGCCTCCCAAAGCTAGTTTACTTGATCGTTGCAGAGACCGTATTAGAGCTGCCCACTACAGCCCCATGACCGAACGCGCCTACGTACGCTGGATAGAGCAATTCATCAAGTCTGGCGGAATACCGATTCCCGGTGAAAAGGCAGAGCGTCGCGTCAACGTCTTCGTAACCAGCCTCGCCGTACAAGACAACGTGGCCGCTTCTACTCAGAACCAGGCTTTGGCTGCGCTCCTGTTCCTGTACCGGCACGTACTCGGAATCGAAGTTGGCGACCTTGATGACTTGATCCGTGCCAAGAAGCCCGCCCACCTACCCGTCGTCATGACGCGGGACGAAGTGAAAGCTGTACTCTCCGTGATGACCGGCGACCAGAAACTCATGGCTATGGTCCTTTACGGTACCGGCCTGCGCCTGAATGAATGCATAACACTACGCGTGCAAGACCTTGATTTCAACAGCAACTCCATACTCGTCCATGATGGAAAGGGTGGTAAAGACCGATCTACCATGCTGCCGGCAGCTTTGGAGCAACCACTTAAGGAACACCTGAAACGTGTTCAAGCCATCCATGCACAGGACCTCAAGGAAGGGTGGGGCCGCGTGTACCTGCCAGCTTCACTCGAAAGGAAATACCCCGGTGCCGCTACCGAATGGATCTGGCAATGGGTTTTTCCGCAGGCCCACCGCTGGCATGATTCCATCAAAAATCTCGAAGGTCGTTACCATGTGGATGCTTCAGTACTCCAGCGCGCAGTTCGTGACGCCGTCAGGCTCTCCGGAATCCACAAGCACGCAAGTTGCCACACCTTCAGACATTCTTTTGCCACACAGTTGCTTGAAAACGGCTACGACATCCGCACCGTCCAGGAACTACTGGGCCACTCCGACGTACGTACAACCATGATCTATACCTACGTATTGAATAAAGGCCCCGGCGGCGTCCGAAGCCCCCTCGATGGCCTCTGACGGTTTTATACGGGCCCTGATAAGAACTGCCAAGGGGCTAGCTCAAGTCAAACGATTTGTTTGCAAGGTGACTACATAACTAGTAACTCCTAAACTTCCCATCTGTGCTATTATGGAGTAATAAGCAATCCTGATGAAAGTTTAGGGAACGGGCGAATAATTGTTAGATTGACGCCTTCGGCGCTGAGACGTTGACAAACTTAAAAATATTTTGTAGCCTAATAGTATGCGTTACGGAATCTGGTTTATATAGTTTTAATTCATTCCTCACTTTTTTACCTATTCATATGATTAGGTCAATTTTGTGTCTGCAAAATAAGTTGCAGCAGAGAAATGAAGGAAACAACTATGGAAACTAGATTTCGTGGTGAATATAACTCGCCCAATAATTTGACAGACTTTTTCTTAAATCCTGCTAATTACACCTTTCGTGATTTTTCAGTAGTTTTTGGTAATGATGTAGCTAAGTCTATCTACAAAGAGCTCTATAAACCTACTACATCTCATAATTCATTTAGACAGATTTTTCCTGTCAAGATTTTGACTGATCAATTTACAAAGAAGTATGCATTTGAGTTATCTGATAAAAGACAGATTGAGACTGTTATAATAAAAAGAAGAACTGGAAATACAATTTGTCTAAGTACACAAGTTGGATGCCCAGTACAATGTAGATTCTGCAAATCCGGTGAGAATGGTCTGATCAGAAATCTATCTACAGCAGAAATAATTCAGCAATTTCTATTTACTAATGAAAAAATAAATCGGATTGTATTTATGGGTATTGGTGAACCACTATACAATTATAACGAGATAATACGGGCCGTTCATATTCTTAGAGATAGAAACGGTCTAGATTTTCCAACTGATGGTATTAGTATCTCAACTGTAGGTCCTATAGACAAATTACAGATGCTTCGTGAAGAGCATATAAAAATTCAACTTGTGCTTTCCTTGCATGCCACTGATCAGGAAACAAGAGATTATTTGATACCTGGGATGTCAAAACATAGCATTAATGAAGTTGTTTCGTTAACTATGGAGTATGGGAGAAGGCACAATAGGAAAGTTTCAATTGCTTATCTGCTTTTGCCAGGCATAAATGACAGAAGGGTCGATAGCGAACGCTTGTCAAGATGGTTTGGAAATAAAAACGTAATCGTAAATCTGTTGAAGTATAACGGCAAGAAAAACTATGAATTTAGACCAGCTTCAGTTCAAGAACTGAATCATTTTAAAAATATTTTAGAGCAGAGCAATGTCCAAGTTACAATAAGGCAAAGCATGGGAGATTCAATCGAGGCAGCGTGCGGGGAATTGGCAATTAAATAATAATCTAACAACTGCTTCAACCTGATAATCGCTGTTGTCACGGTTTGTGCTAATCGCTTCGCTCTTTTACGCACAAACCGCGCCAAGTCTTCGCCTATGGCTCAGACCGCGATTACAGGTTAAGCAAATGTTAGGTGGACTCCGCTTGCGCGGAGCGAATAAAAGGAGAGAAAATGGAAATCAACTTACTAGACATCCTTAAAATTGGTAATCCAGAAGATTACAAATTACATCTTGGGTGCATGAACGACGAAGGTAATCATCCACTAGATTTATTTATAGAGGATGAACAGCAATGGAAAGGTTGGAATGAATGGCGTGGAAACAAAAATGACTGGACAAGGGATTACATTTTTTCATTGATTGAGTTTTATCCAAAATCAAATACATGGTTATTTGGTGGCATTTTTAAAGTTCTGGAAAGAAAAGAGGATTGCTATGTAATAGAAGAAGTGGAGGAGTTTAAAAAATATACAGGCAGATTACTATTAAACTTTTTTAGATATCAAGGACTACGCGGTCGTGCCTTTAAGCTAGAAGGCTACTTGACTGATATTACAGTAAATCAAGTATTTGAATACAGATATTCTGGAGAAGTATTCCCTGGGTATGAAAATATTGACCATGATTATTATGCATTGGAATCAATTTTTAGAATGGAAAAATCAGATTGGAAAACTGCATTAGAAAATGTAAAAGGGGTTTATCTAATCACTGACAAAGAGAATGGAAAGATGTATGTGGGGTCAGCATATGGAGATTCAGGTATTTGGTCCAGGTGGGGGAATTATATCGGTACTTTGCATGGATGGAACGATCAACTTGTAAAATTGATCAAGGATAAAGGACCTGAATATGCAAAAACAAATTTCAAATTTACAGTATTAGAAATACATGGGATGTATTCATCAGATGACCATATTATTAGTAGAGAAAATTATTGGAAAGAAAAACTAATGACAAGAATTCATGGATATAATAGTAATTAAACATTCCCGTATGGGAATGAAAATAAGAAGGAGGGTTTTATGGCAATTTCTGATGTTTCGGTAAAGGGTAGTTGGATTCAAGTTTTTGATGCTAGTGGAAAAAAGATTTCTGAAATGAGTGCGTCAGGAAAAGAAGTTCAAGGTGTCGCATCCGACTTTTTTGTTGTTCTGAGTGGTTCTTGGATTCAGACCTACGATGAAAAATGTAAAAAGATTAATGAAATGAGCGCATCAGGCAAGCTTGTTCGAGGTGCGGCGGGATCTACATTTACAGTAAAGTCTGGTTCCTGGATTCAAACGTATGATAAAAATTGTAAAAAGATCAGTGAAAGAAGTGGAAGCTAAATTTCACCTAACAACTGCTTCAACCTGATAATTCCTGTTGTCATGGTTTGTGCTGTCGCTTCGCTCGGCACAAACCACGCCAAGCCCTTCGGGCCGGAATTACAGGTTAAGCAAATGTTAGGCTGTCGCGCTTCGCGCGCTATAATAATATAATTATCGGAGGAATATATGCCTGTGCCACGTGTGTTTATAAGTTCAACCTGTTATGATCTTCATGAAGTTCGTTTTAACCTACGTCAATATATTGAAGATTATGGTTTTGAACCTGTTATGAGTGAATTTGGGGATATATTTTTTCGGTACGAAGACCATGTTCAGGATTCTTGCTTGTCAGAAATAGCTAATTGTAATCTATATATATTAATAGTAGGCAACTTGTTTGGTTCTGCATATTATAAAGAAAAAGAAACTGATAGTACTGATAGCGTTACAATGAAAGAATTTTCGAAATCACTAGAACAAAAAATGCCAAAGCATATATTCATAAATAAATTTGTTCATTACGATTATAAAAATTATCGTAAAAAAAGCAGAGAATATTTATCTGATAAATTAAGTAAAGAGAGCGATATTACTGATGAAAAAACTAATGCACAGAGAATAATATATGATAACTTATATCCTTTTGCGCATGAAGATTATAAGAAAATATTTAAATTTATCGATATTATTTATGATATGAATGCAAATAATGCAATTTTTGAGTTTGAAAGTGTTGATGAAATTAAATCTACACTGAAAAAACAATGGGCTGGATATGTTTACGAGAGCCTTATGAGGGCAAAAAATGAAGATAAAAAATATAAAGAGAAGCAAATATTTAATAATATTGAATCTAAGCTTACGTTATTAGAAAATATGATATCTAAAATAAATAACGCTGATAATATTTCTTTTGCTCCTATGGATGCTTCAGTTTTTAGTAGAGACCTAGTTAAAGGTGAAATCGAAAGTGTAAAAGAAAGTGTTGATGAAAATGTTAAGCAGATATTAGGCCTGACAGGCTATAATATCGATTCTACAAAGCGATTAATATTTACGAAAAAAATTAACGAAGCTCAAACTATTAAATGGCTTCAATCGCTAAGTACAATAATTAATACATACAAATGGTCAAAAACGATTCCGATAACAGATTTGTTTATTGGTTTTACTTATAAATATTGGGAAAAAAGAGAAGATGTCCCATATGAATTTGTTTTAGAACTTAACGAAATATTTAAGAGAATTGCGACTGAAGATCATATTTCATTTTCTTTATCAATAATTCAAATCTTTAATAAAATCACGGAAATAGAAAAGAAAAATATTAAATCTGATGATTTTTCAGATGATATTCCATTTTAATTTTATATAATTAGCCTAACAATCGCTTCAACCGGATAGCGCTATTGTCACGGTTATGTGCTACTCGC
>CAXZAJ010000215.1:0-7161 GCA_964293355.1 uncultured bacterium | reverse complement strand
AACCCACACGCTCTGCTCATAGACGAACCTACAAATCACCTGGATATCGAGACCATCCTCTGGCTGGAAAACTGGCTCAAGGAATTCAAGGGCGCGCTCGTGATGACGAGCCATGACCGCGAGTTCATGACGAGGATTTGTTCGCGTACCGTGGAAGTGGCGGACGGCACCATCACGTCCTATACGGGAGACTACGACTTCTACCTCCGCGAGCGCGTGATACGGCGTGAACAATTGATAGCCTCGCACAAGCGGCAGCAGGCGGCGTTCGAGAAGGACGAGGAGTTCATAGCGCGTTTCGCGGCCAGGGCCTCGCACGCGGCGCAGGTGCAGTCCAGGATAAAGATGCTGGAGAAGATAGAGCGCATCGAGCTACCGCGCGAGATAAAGACGATCAAGTTCGAGTTCAACGCGGTCAAGCGCTCAGGCGATGTGGTTGTCGAACTGAAGGATCTGGCCAAGTCATGGACCAGAACCGATGGCAGCGTGCATCCGGTGTTTTCCAACATATCGGGCATCGTGGCGCGCTGCGACAAGATTGCGGTAACGGGCATCAACGGTGCGGGCAAGTCCACACTGCTCAAGGTGATTACCGGGCAGACCGAGGCCAGCGCCGGTAGCTGTCAGCTTGGGGCCAGCGTCAACGTGGGCTACTTCAGCCAGTATTCCGGAGACACGCTGAACCCGAACCTGACCATTTTTGAAGAGCTGCAGAGCAGGCTACCCAGGGAATCGGTGGGTACCATAAAGAACCTGCTGGGTTCGTTCCAGTTCTCCGGCGACGACACCGACAAGCGTATCTCGGTGCTTTCGGGCGGCGAAAAGACCCGTGTGATGCTGGCTTGCCTTTTGTCTTCCTCAGTCAATTTTCTGGTGCTAGACGAGCCTACGAACCATCTGGACATCGCGAGCCGCGAGGTGCTGCTGGAAGCGCTCAAGGATTTTGACGGCACCATCATGATAGTCAGCCACGACCGGTATTTCCTCAGGCATCTGGCCAACCGGGTATTCGAGGTGGACCGCGGGGCGCTCAGGGTGTACGAAGGGGACTATGAGTATTATATTGAGAAATCCGGGCGGCGAGGTGACATGCATGGGTAGGCTGGCGAGCTTGGCGGGTGAGAAGGTTCATACCAGGACCATGGAGATGTCGACCCATGCGGTCGATGCCTCGCGCATGCTGTGTACCGGGCATTTCAGGGATGTGAGGCTCAAGCCGAGTACGGGCTTCAACGGCCGCCTGTTCGAAGCTGGAGACCTGCATAATCTGCAGATCCATGTGCTCCTGAAACTTCCCGGACTCGTCATCGAGGATATCGAAGTTGCCATCAACACCGTGCCCATGGACGACTGCAATTCGCTTGCCCACTCACTCGATGCGGTAATTGGCATATCCATAGGAAGGGGATTCACCGGGGCGATAAAGAACGCGGCCGGCGGCACGAGGGGCTGCACCCACTTGGTGCACCTGCTGACGACCATGGCACCCGCCATATTGCAGGGCTACTGGGCTCTGCTCGATACTGAAAGCCGCAAGAGCGGTGCCCTTGTTCATGGTCGAGCCGCCTCCGGTACCGTGTTCCTGAAGGATTCCTGCCATGCCTGGAGGGAAGAAGGCGCGGCGTTCCAGGCCTTGCAGGAGATAGCCCGCACGGAGTCATTATGACCGGTACCCCCGAGCGTCAGCTCGAACGGACCTATCTGCGGGGTGTGCTTGTCTTTATAACCGTCTTTGTCGGTGCTCTCTTGATCGGTCTCATGTATCCTTTTTACAGGGCCGAGGTTGTGCGGCTTGAGACGGAACTGACCCAGGAAGCAAGCCGTAAGGCCGTCTATGCCGACATTTTCATAGCACAGGCTCAAGAGCAAGTTGCAGCGATGGGTTCCCGTACCCAGATACGCCAGGAATTGATCCGGTATGCGGATGGCACCATACGTCTGGATGCACTGCGGTCCTTTACCCAGCCCAGATTCCTTGAAGGCCTTCCGGTGTACCATGGCCTCCTTGCTGCTCTCCTTTATGACCAGAAGGGGCAGGTCGTAGCGGCCAAGGGCGATGCCGCGTTGCTGCCGTTCCTGCCCGCCGATGCACGTAACCCGGTCAGGAGACTCAGGAAGCCTGAACCGGTTTCCGGCAGCCAGCAGACTCCCTACGGTCTCGAGATCCGCAATCCCATCGTCAACAAGGAGCAGGTTCTGGGACAGGACGCCATCCTGTTTGACGCAGGCATTTTCAATGCGGTCGTAGGCGACATCGAGTACAGGCTGACCGACACGGAGGCATCGTCCATCGGCGACGTATCAGATGGCGGCTGGCAGTTCGTGGATACCTCCGATCCTGGCATACGCCTGGCCTACCGGTATCCTGAAACCGCGCTGCGACCTGTCCTTGGGACTTTCATTCGTCCGTTCCTGCGTTTCGCGTTCCTCCTGGTGGCGGTTGTCGGGCTTGTAGCATATTTTACGCTGTACCGGGCCAGCCGGGCCATTCTGGACTCCTTGCGCTCGCTCGCTGACAAACGGGCTTTGATGGTCAGGGAAACGAACCATCGCGTTAAAAACAACCTCGCCATCATCTCCGGTCTTATTCGCCTCTATCGTATGGATGGTGACGAGGGCGAAAACCTCAGGGACATCCAGTCCAGGATTGACCTGATAAGCCTGATTCATGACCGACTGTACCGAAATCCGGAATCGGGGAAAGTGGAACTCCGCGCCTACCTGAACGAACTGGTGGAAGCGATCATGAACGCTCACTCCAGAGCCGGCACCTACCGGGTAACCATAGACGGCAACGAGATTCTGATAGGTGATGATGTCTGTACCAGCATAGGCTTCATCGTTTCAGAACTGGTGTTGAACGCTCTCAAGTATGGGCTTGTCCCCGGAGACAGCCTGGACATCAGGCTTTCGGGTACGCCGTCAGACTGGACTCTGGACTACAAGAACTCCGGTAGGCTTTTCGAGACTGGAATAGACCCCCTGACGAGCACCAGCTTTGGCATGGAACTGATTCGTGGCTATACGGAACAGCTTAACGGCACGATGAAGTTTTACCGCGAGCCAGAAACCCGGTTCGTTTTCGAATTCAGGACTCCATGAGGCTTTTTTACCCGCCCAGGCTTCTCCTTTCCGCGGTTCTGGCTCTGTGTTGCATCTCCTCATGGGCTGCGCCTGCCGCCCGCAAGAGCTCGACCATACAGTTTTCTGGCTATACATGGCAGGTGATACAGTCTGCCGTACTGCGGGGGCCTGGTCCTAACCTGTTCAACCGCGAGAATGTACGGCTGGACGGGCTGGGTCGGCTTGTTCTGGAGACCAGCCTCGTCGATGGCAACTGGACGAGCGCCCACGTGTTCCTGACGAAGAGCCTGGGGTACGGCCGTTACGAGTTGGTGCTTGCTCCGCTGGAGAAGCCACTGGATGATCTGACCGTGTTCGGGTTCTTTACCTGGGACGATGATCCTGCCTATGCCAACCGTGAAATCGATATTGAACTTGCCAGATGGGCGTTGCCCGGAGCGCCGAACCTCAACTTCACCGTGCAACCGGCGGAGGGCCGACCCGACCGCTCCGGCCTCGCCGAGTTCGATTTCTCGAGCCGCACGACCCTGGTCTTCGTGTGGGAACCCGGTATCGTACGATTCAGTGCCGAGTCTGAAACAGGGTCCTTCTCCTGGGAGTATCCGGCCGTAGGTGACTCCGGACCCTCGCCGTTTGGCGCGCCACCCAAGGGCCGTGAACGGGTAGGGCTCAACCTCTGGTTGTTCCAGGGGCGCGCGCCAGCGTACGCCGACCGGGTAACCATCGAACGTTTCAGCTTCTCCCCGGCCGCGCATCCCTGACAGATGGATCAGTTTGGTTTTACACACACGGTAAAGCCGGAGTATACTGAGCTCGCGGGATCGTTGCCGCATCGTTCCAAGGCCTTCCATGATGAGGATTTTATATGGATTATGAATTGACCGAATCCGGCGGCGTCAGCGTACTGAAGCCTGCCTTTCGAACCGTTGACCAGAACAATGCCCCTGTGCTCTTTGAACCGCTCCGTCCGGCCCTCGAGGCGGGCGGCAAAATCGTGCTGGATCTGTCCAAGGTGCAGTTCATCAACAGCGCCGGTCTCGGCGCCATCGTTGGTTTGATACGGGATGTGGAACAGAAAGAGGGCCAGATTCGCCTGTGCGCGCCGTTGCCCACCGTAAAAGCGCTCTTCAACATGGTGCACCTGAGCAGCATCGTCGCCATAGACGAAGATGTTGCGGCCTCACTCGCGGCAATGGCCCGGAATAATGAATGAGCGGAAGCGGCACGAGCATCCAGACAGCTGCGTCGTAGAGGAGTCCGCGTTCTCGGTCGTTGCCGAAGGCGCTTTTCTGGTCTGTGACGACTCAGGGCAGACTATCTTCTCTGGTGCTGAAAACCTCGCTGGCTTTTCTGGATTGCCCTCTGGTTCTGCCGCCGCCGGATCAGTAAACCTTTTCGAGGCGCTGGGCGTATTGGATGCAGAAGCCTGGGCGCTGCTGTTCTCCGGTGTAACGCCGGACAGAGCCGGTCTTTGCGAGGACAGCGTATCCTGCATGATACCCGGCAAGGGAAAGCGCCTGGTCAGGATCAGGCATGCGCCGGTTCCGGGAACGCCCGGGCGAAGGCTCGTGTTCCTGAAGGACGAAACGGAGTTGGCGGATAGCCGGGAACGACTGGCGCGCGCCCAGTCCATCGATGCGGACGCCAGCGCGCGGTTGCAGGCGGCCGTGCTCGTCAATGGTGAACATGTCGATTCAGCCGTTCTGGAGTATGCCTGTTCCGCCATGCCGAGCAAGCTGGTGGACGGTGATTTCCTTGATGTGATGCGCCTGGCTCCGGACAGCGTCGATGTGCTGCTTGGCGACGTGATGGGCAAGGGCATGGATGCCGCGATCATGGGCGTCGTCATCAAGGTGGGTCTGTTCAGGTCGCTCGCGGTGATGTCCAGGGGCGAGGGCGGAGCGCCTTCCGTCAGGGATATCTGTGCTGCCACCGAGCGGGTGATTACGCCCCATCTGCTGGACCGGCGGAGCATCGCCACGCTCTCCTATATGCGCCTGCACGAGACTGCCTCATTCGCGGAGTTCGTTGATTTTGGGCACACGCCCATCGTGCACTACCGCAAGGAAACCGATTCCTGCAGGCTCGTCAAAGGCGCGGACATGCCGCTGGGGTTCGTTGGCAAGCAGGACTTCAGGTCGTTCCTGCTGCCCTGCCGCGCGGGAGACATCTTCGTGGTATTCTCCGACGGGCTTTCGGAGTGTCCTGGCCATGAAGGTTCCTATTTCGGTGAAGAACGCATCATGCGCGTTGTGCGATCCCGCGCGGATATTCCGGCCAGGGAGCTGGCTGATACGCTGATACGGCTTGGCTACGAGTTTTCCGAGTCGGGTTTTGCAGATGATGTAAGCATAGTGTGCGTCAAGGTAGCGAAGCCCGAAACCGGTGTGCCGGAAGATGGCGTGCAGGAACTGAACGGTTCCCTCAACCTGCTGCTCAGGCAGGGTTCTGCCAAGGCCGCGGAGACGCTCCGCCTGGCGCTGGCACAGGCGCTGGATCTGGCCGGCAGCGTTGATCCTGTTGAAAACGGGGGCCTCGTGCTGGCCTGCGTCGAGGCCTTGTCAAATGTAGCCGAGCATGGCCTGGGAGGTCTTTCAGGGCACTGTCTGGTTGCATGGCGTATCAGGGCGGGTCTGTTCTCCGTTGAGTTCAGTTACAAGGGGCCGGATTTTGACTGGCTTGCCAGGCCAGCGTCGCATATACAAAGCTATGCCAGCCGGGGATATGGTGTGGAAATCATGCACACCGCGATGGACAGCGTGCTGCTCTGCAAGGGATTTGGAGACGAGAAGACCCTCGTACTGTGCAGGAGACTACCATGTCAGAAGCAATAAAAGTTACCGCGTTGGCTGAAGGCGTTTGGCGCCTGTCCAGCTTTGCCCGGGGCGGTGTACTCAGCGTCAATTGCTACCTCATTAAGGAAGGCAGTTCCTGGATCGCCGTGGATGCGGGACCCGCGAATCAGGCTGAGTCATTGCTGGCGGCTCTGGCCTCCATTACCCCAATAAGGAATATCGAGCGCATCGTCGTGCTCGATGATACGCCCTTTGCGGCCTCGGCTCTGGCCGCCTGGAGGAATGGCGGCTTTTCCGGCGAGGTCGTCGCCGACTGGCGGTCTGCTCTCGGCATTGCCGCAACGGGGGTGGCCGGACCGTACCGGTATGTCCATCAGGAGCGTGACGCCATCTCATGCGAAGGGCCCTCGGTGCTGGAGTTCCGGATTTTTACCGGGTACCCCGGTTACCTGTTTGCGTATCATTGCCGGTCCGGCTGCCTGTTTACGGGTGTATTGGGATCCTCCATGGGGCGTGACTTGCCCGTCATATCCGAAGTTCCCGGGCGACCCAACCAGACCTTCTTTGAGGCATTCGGCAGGCCTGGGCCAGCCCTTGAAGAAGTGGTGGCCGGTTTTGACCAGACGCCCGTTCTCGTCTGCCCGCGTTCCGGCTCGTGCCTGAAGGCCAGTTCCATATCAGGCTCCGGCATCTGGACTGGAGCGGACGCAGGGGAAGCCGGAACCGCGGAATCCTCGGGAGAGGTCATCTCGCTCCTCGATGAGATAGACAGGCTCCGGTCAGACAATATCGACCTGCGTTCGTCCATGGTGGTCGCCAGCGATGCGGCCCTTCGCGACGAGGTGAGCGGGCTGTACGGCCGTTCCTATGCCGATGAGTTCCTGCGTTCGCTCATGAAGCAGGACAGCCAGTTCTGTGGCGTCTTCATCATGCTTGACAGGCTCAAGGAGCTCAACCGCGAAGCGGGATTCGCGAGTGGAGACCGCATGGTCGCCGATATAGCCGGATTCCTTCTGGAACATGCCTGCGGTGGCTTTCTGTTCCGCTGGTCGGGGCCGGTATTCCTGCTGGTGCTGGAGAGCGGCCGTGATGAATCGTTTGCGCTGACAGAAGGAATCCGGACCGCTCTGGAGGCTGAGCGGCGCTTCTCGAGGCCGGTCACCGTTTCAATCGCCATCGTAGGCAACGATGAGCTGCGGGGTGACGATCCTGAACAGCGCATGGCCAGCCTGCAGTCGTTTGCGCGCGCGCGGCTCAAGTTGCTGGAGCGGCGCGGGGGCAA
>CAXZAJ010000214.1:0-7165 GCA_964293355.1 uncultured bacterium | reverse complement strand
AGGCCTGGAGCCTGAACTGCACCGCGTTGATGCCGCCGAATATCAGGGCGCCGGTTATGGCCCGCGCGGGGTCCCACATGGAGAAAATTACGAGGGCGATGACGATCCAGCCGCGGCCGCCGGTGATGTTCTCTGACCAGCCGGGTGTGTAGGCCAAGGCCAGGTGCGCGCCGCCCAGGGCCGTCAGCATGCCGCCGAAGATGGTGTAGCAGTACTTGGACAGGTTCACGTTGACGCCCATCGCGTCGGCCGTGCGGGGGTTGTCGCCGATGGCGCGGAGCGACAGCCCGTTCCTGGTCTTGTACAGGTAGAACCATGCCAGCGGGATGAGGATGTAGATGCCCCAGGTAAAAAGATCCTGGCTGAGGAAAGCGCCGAGTATGGGCACCTCGGCCAGTCCACCCACGTTTATGGGCGTGAAGCGCGGCCCGGTCAGGCCAACGAGGTAGAACCCGTTGGACTTTGGTCCCAGACGCTGCCCGAGGAAGCTGGCAAAACCAGTACCGAACAGCGTGATGGACAGCCCGGAAACGACCTGGTTGGCCTTCATCGTCACCGAGAGGAACGCGTGTATCAGCGCCATGAGGCCGCCCACGCCGAGGGCGACGATGATGGCCAGGCCGAGGTTGCCGGTATAGTACGCTGTCGCAAAGCTCGACACGGCACCCATCAGCATGATGCCCTCGAGGCCCAGGTTGAGTATGCCCGCGCGCTCCGCGAACGTCTCGCCTATCGTCGCGTAGACGAGGCTCGTGCCGGCGCGGAGGGTGATGGCCAGCAGTGATGTAATGAGGCCCATCAGGCTACTCCTCTCTGTTTCTCGCGCGCTTGCGTCGAGCTGATGCGTTTTATGCGGTACTCGGTGAACAGCGAGCCGGCCAGCATCGGGAACAGCATCAGGCCCTGCATGAGGAGGCCCATCGATGAGGGCAGGCCCATCACCATCTGCACCTGGTCGCCACCCACGAGGAGGCCCCCCATGATGATGGCCACGAACGGAATGGCAAACGGGTTGAGCTGGGCCATCCACGCCACGATGATGGCGGTGTAGCCGTATCCGAGGGACAGTCCCTGCTGGAGGCGTCTGGAAATGCCGGCGACCTCGCCGACACCGGCCAGACCGCACAACGCGCCGGAGAGCAGCACGGCGAGCAGGATGTTGCGCTCCACCGATATGCCCTGGTAGCGCGCTGCCTTGGGGCTGTTGCCTATCACCTTGAGTTCGAAACCCCAGCGCGTGCGGTTGAGCACGAACCATAGTATCACCGCTGCGACCAGCGCGAAGTACAGCCCGATGTGCGCCCGTCCGGCGATCCTGGGAAACCAGGCAGCCTTGGGAAACATCTCGGTACCCGGAAAGCCGAAGCCCTTGGGGTCGCGCCACGGCCCGTAGTACAGGAACTGCGAGAACAGTATGGCCACGTAATTGAGCATCAGGGTAACGAGCGTCTCGTCGACCTTGAGGCTCGTCTTGAGCAGTGCCGGAATGCCGGCCCATAGCGCCCCGGCAATGCACCCGATCAGGATCATCACGGGCAGCATGAGGGAGGCCGGCAGCCAGGAGTTCCAGAACACGGCAACCCACGTGGCTGCCACGCCGGCCATCGTCAGCTGGCCTTCCGCGCCGATGTTCCAGAACTTGAGCTTGAATGCGATCATCACGCCAAGGCCCGTGAGCACCAGCGGTATCGCCTTGACCAGCGTCTCGGTAAAGGCGCGGCCGGAACCGAAGGCGCCTTTGAACATGGCCTGGAAGGTGGCAAAAGGATTGGCTCCGAATGCCATGAGCAGCAGTCCCGTCAGCAGGAGCGAAGCCGCGAACGAAACGAACGGAACCACGATTATGGCAGTCCGTGATACAGTCTTCCTCTTCTCAAAGACGAAGGTCATGATGTGGCCTCCTCTACGGTTGAATTCATGCCGGCCATGTGCAGCCCTATCTCTTCCGGATCGGCTCCGGCTGCCGGCATGATGCCGACAGCCCGGCCGTCGTACATGACGGCTATCGTGTCCGCTACAGACAGCAACTCGTCTATGTCCTCTGACACGAGCAGGACGGCCCTGCCCGCATCACGCTGCGCGACCAGTTCCATGCGCACCGACTCGGTGGCACCGATGTCCAGCCCCCGCGACGGATACACCGCCACAAGCAGGCTACCGCAGGATTCGATTTCGCGGGCAAGTATGGTCTTCTGGATGTTGCCGCCGGACAGGAATTTGACCCTGGTCTCGGCTGACGGCGTGGCTATGTTGAAGAGCCCAATCATCTTTGTGGCAAACTGGAGTATCCGCTTGGGCAGGAGGAAAATGCCCTTTGATATCGGCTGGGTGCGGTAATCCTTCATGGCCAGGTTGTTGGCCACGCTCATGTCCCCCACCGCGCCTACGGCCTTGCGGCCAGACGGAATGTGGCTGACGCCGCGCCTGATGACCTGCAGGGGCGTCTCGTTGGTCGAATCTACGCAATTGATTGACACACCGCCCGACTTGACGGGGCGGAGGCCGGTGATAGCCTCCGACAGCTCGCGCTGACCGTTGCCCGCGACGCCCGCGATGCCGAGTATCTCGCCAGCGCGCACCTGCAGCGAGAGATCGCGCAGGGCCGGCAGGCCACGTTCGTCGTCGGCGCAGACATCCTTGAGTTCCAGCACCACGGCGCCCGGCTGGAACGGACCCTTCTTGATATGGAAGAGAACCTCGCGGCCAACCATCATGCGCGCCAGGTCCTTGGGGTCGGTCTCCCTGGTGTTCTTCTCGGCGACGACCTTGCCCTTGCGGAGCACCATCACGCGGTCAGAGAAGGCCATCACCTCGTCCATCTTGTGCGTTATGAAAACGGCGCTCTTGCCCTCGGCCTGCATGCGCTTGACGACGGTTTCGAGCTCCTTTGATTCCTGTGGAGTAAGCACCGCTGTAGGCTCGTCGAGTATCAATATCTCGGCCTTGCGGTATAGTTGCTTGAGTATCTCGACGCGCTGCTGCTCGCCTACGGAGAGCTGCCAGATGTACGCGTCCGGATCGACGGTCATGTTGTAGCGCTCGCCCAGTTCCAGGATCGAGCGCTTGACGGCCGCCATGTCGGGGATGAAGGGCAGGCCCGGAATGCCGAGCACGACATTCTCCGCCACGGTCATCGTGTCCACCAGCATGAAATTCTGGTGCACCATGCCGATGCCCACCTCGGTGGCGTCCCTGGGAGAACGTATGTCCACCTTGACGCCCTTGAGGAATACTTCACCCGAGTCCTGCCGGTACAGGCCGGAGAGGATGTTCATGAGGGTGCTCTTGCCGGCCCCGTTTTCACCGAGGAGGGCAAGGACTTCGCCATGAGCCAGACGGAGGTTCACTCCATCGGAGGCCTGGACGCCGGGAAAACTCTTGCAGATCCCCCGCATCTCGACGAGAGGAGCCGCGTTTGCGGTGTCTTCCATGTGTGGTTGCCTTAGTTTGGGATGTTCGCCGAAACAGGTGCCGGGGCGCATTCGGGCATGGCGAATACGAATGCAGGTCGCGGAGCAGTCCGCGGCAGGCCGCCTCCGAAAGAGGCAAAGCGGCCTGCGAGGTGCCGCCACGGATAGAACCCGTGGCGGCACCGTTACGATCAGTCTCTTACTTTACTTTACCTACGACGCCCTCGACGAGCCAGTCGAAGCCAAGCATTTCGCCGTCTGACATCTTTGCACCTTCATTGACGCGGAGCTTGCCTTCATTGTCCTTGATCGGGCCGGTGAACACGTCCCAGGCACCGCCTACGATCTTCTGCTTCTCGGTTGCAACCAGATCGCGGACATCCTGTGGAACGAGGGGGCTGAACTCGGCGAGGCGTACCACGTCGGCGGAGAGGCCTTCCCAGTACTGGTCGCTCTTCCAGGTGCCATTCATGCCCTTGCGGACGGTGTCGATGTAGTAGACGCCCCAGTTCCAGACCGGGCTGGTGAGCACGGAGTCGCCAACGAACTTGCGCATGTCGGAATCGTAGCCGATGGAGAACTTGCCGCGTTCCTGAGCGGCTTTCTGCGGCTCGACGGTGTCCTGATGCTGGGTGATGATGTCGGCACCGGCATCGAGGAGGGCCACGGCGGCCTCGCGCTCCTTGACGGGGTCATACCAGGTGTTCGTCCAGACGACGCGAACCTGGACCTTGGGGTTCACCGAGCGGGCACCGAGGGTAAACGCGTTGATGCCGCGGACCACTTCCGGGATCGGGAACGCGCCCGGGTAGCCGATAATGTTGGACTTGGTCATCTTGCCGGCCACGATGCCGGAAAGGTAACGGGCCTGGTAGATCCTGCCGAAGTAGGTGGACATGTTCTCGGAGGTCTTGTATCCGGAACAATGCACGAACTTGACCTTGGGGAACTCGGCGGCAACTTCAACCATCGGATCCATATAACCAAACGAGGTGGCAAAGATCATATCGTAGCCGTCCTGGGCGTACTGGCGGATGATGCGGGTGGCATCGGGGCCTTCAGGAACGTTTTCCATGTAAGCGGTCTTGACCTTGTCGCCGAATTCGGCTTCAAGGGCGAGGCGACCAGTGTCGTGCTCATGGGTCCAGCCAAGATCTCCGGGGACACCGATGTAAATGAAGGCGACCTTGTACGGCGCGACTTCTGCGGGGGCTGCGACCGGTTCTGCCTTCTTGGCACAACCCATCACGGCGAGCGCGATCAGCAGGGCGCTTGCGATTGCTACACTCTTCTTCATGAAAAAGCTCCTTTTACGAACAAAACGTTTGAATCATCCCCGTCACCAGGACAGGACAGGGCAGAAAGGCAGCATCCAGTAAACAACGTGCGGCACTATATGTCAAATCGTTTCTATGCGGTTTGATTCATTGACCACCGTACGCCCGGCCTGTAGGATTGCCGCATGCCGCTTTCACGATCGCGAGCTCCATTGCACACCTTGAGCCTCGTCATCCTCATGTCGATCGCGGCAGTCCCGATGGCCGTTGCTGCGCCGGAGGCCAGCACGCCTGCGGCCGGTGAGCGTTTCTCGTTCAGGCGGCTCGATACGGGGGACGGCCTGCCCGGCAATTCAGTCTATTGCATGTTGCAGGACAGGCTCGGATACTTATGGCTCGGCACCTTGAGCGGATTGTCTCGGTACGACGGTTCACGGGTCGTGGTCTACAAGCCTGTGCCCGGCGATCCTGAAAGTCTACTGTCGTCGCTAATATTTGATCTTCACGAAGATTTGGACGGCAGAATTTGGATAGCTACGGATGGTGGCGGATTAGCCCTTTACTCGCGCGATACAGATGCCTTTGAACGTTTTACGCACGACCAATCAATCCCGATTTCAATAGGAAGCGACCGCATATTCTCCGTCTCCGACGACTCCTATGGATGGATATGGGTCGGAACAGCCGATTCGGGCCTCGATCGACTCGATGTCAAACGCGGAGTCTTTACCCACTACGGGAGCGAAGAGGGACTACCTTCTGATACCGTGCGGACAATTCTCTGCGATTCGCGGGGAGCGCTCTGGGTTGGCACTTCAGCCGGACTCACGAGTTACATCAGAGGAGAGGATACCTTCAAGGCGGTTCCGGGTTTGGCCGGTTTTAACGTGCGTACTTTGGTGGAAGATACAGACGGGAATATACTCGTCGGAACTGAGGGGCAAGGCCTGATCAAGCTCGAGGCAGCGAGCAGTACGGTAAAAGGTGTTGACCTTGGCACCGATTCAGCCAACCTTCGGGTCAGGGCCATCACGATTGACAGTACGGGCCGGACCTGGGTTGGAACCGAAGACCGGGGAATCAGAATACTTGATCCTGCCGTCGGCAATACTGTGGAGTTGCGCACAAGGTTAGAACTCCCCAATGGATTGAATCACGATGCTATCAGGGTGCTGCTCACTGACCGCTCTGGCTTGGTCTGGGTAGGAACTCGTGGCGGGGGTGCTGCCGCATACAACCCAAGATCCAGGGCAGTGAAACAGTTTATATTTGAAGAAGGCCTGCCCATGTCAGAAACCAGGCAAATGCTCGAAGCCCGTGACGGAACCCTTTGGATAGCCACCGATGGAGGGGGCCTCCTGCATACGAGCGCGGCGGGCAGCATCCTGGCCCAGTACGTTCACACTCCGGGAGAGCCATCGAGCATACCAAGCAACAGGGTGATCAGCCTTGTCGAAGATCGGGACGGCACACTGTGGGCAGGAACAGATGGCGACGGACTAGCCAGACTCGACCCGAAAACCGGCCATTACACGCATTTCAAGAGGAACCCTGTCGATCAGGGTACACTTGGAGGCGATACCGTATGGGCCTTGCTTATTGATAGCAAGGGTATGCTGTGGATTGGGATCGAAGGCGGCGGCCTTGACCGGTTCGAGCCCTCTACAGGTACGTTTACGCACCGCCGGCCGATAGCGGGAGACGATACCTCAATCGGGGGGAATTCCGTACGGACCCTACTGGAAGATTCGCATGGCCGGCTTTGGGTTGGCCTGTGGGACGGCGGATTGACGTTGTGGGACAGATCAACCGATCGTGCAGTTACCAGGTTCAAACCATCCGACGATCCAGATTCTATCGCTGACGCCTCGGTGACCTGCCTGTTCGAGGCATCGACAGGTACTATATGGATAGGCACAGGCGGCTCTGGAATCTACCGGATTGTCGAAGATAACGGGCGTTTCCGCTTCGAGCATCTTGGTGCGGAGCAAGGACTCGCTGGCAACGACATCGTCGGATTTCTCGAAGATGCTGTAGGCAATGTATGGATAGTCTCCGGCACGGGGCTCTCTCGGTATAATGGCGCCGATGGCACTATACGGAGCTGGGGGCCGGCAGACGGTTTCCAGTCGCGCTTTTCCCAGAACGCCTGGGAGGTCGTCAGCGATGGCAGGTTCCTGCTGGGAGGATCCGAGGGCATCGACTCGTTCCAGCCCGGTGACCTGACACATCCCGACTCTCCGCCCCCGGTACTTATCGCCGATGTGACGGTGGTGGCCCATCCCGAGTCGGACCAGGCCAGGAACTCCATCCGGGCCCGAGGCTTCAGGGCCGCCCTGAACAGCGGCACGATAATACTGCGGCCGGAGGACGCAGCCCTGACGCTCGACTTCGCCGTGCTGGATTTCGTCGACCCGGCCAGGAACCGCCTGTTGGTGGAGCTGTGGGGCGGGCCGGCCGAGCGCATGGACCTCGGCT
>CAXZAJ010000213.1:0-7171 GCA_964293355.1 uncultured bacterium | reverse complement strand
GATCCCGGTACATCCAGGACTCAGGCTCTCAGAGCGTTTCTACGACCTCGCTGGACAGCCCTGTAGCCTTGACGATGATTTCTTCGGAGACGCCAAGAGACTTCAACTTCTTTGCATCTTCAATCCGGGCGAATTCCATGCCTTTTTCCATGCCTTTTTCCATGCCTTTTTCCATGCCTTTTTCCATGCCCTGCTCAAGACCTTTTTGCATGCCCTGCTCAAGACCTTTTTGCATGCCTTTTTCCAGACCTTCCTGTTCAGCGGAGGATAGCCTGCTGGCTACATCCCTCTGGAAGCGTTCCCGGGCCAGGGCAAGGCGGCGCATGTTCTCGTCCTGGGTGCAGCGTTCGAATTGTTCGTAGGCTGCGGTTATCAGCTTGTCACCAGAAAACAGCACTTTCATTTCCATGCCCTCCTTGCCGGCATTCTCCAGCAACGATATCCACTGCTTCAGTCTGGTGTCCCGCGGTGACGCCTTGGTCAGTTCGACAAAGTGGATCTGTAGATCTTCAGTCAGCAGTGAATCGGGATTCTTGACGTCGCTGATCATGAAACGGTGATGGTTTTCCTGCGTTTCCTTGAACAGGATGAAATCAACCAGATTGATGGCGATCACAGGCCTCAGAACCCCGTACTCGCTACCTTTTTCAAGTTGCTGGGAGTAAAGCTGGGCCCAGTAGTACAGGCTCCTGTTGACGAAACCGAGCTGGTTGTTTACCTGCATCTCTATGTCGAACTGCCTGTGATCCTCGCCTATGGCGAGGATGTCCAGCACGGTTCCCTTGGACCAGTATGCATCCCTGAAGTTGACCGGATTCTTCAGTTCAATTGACAGTACAGGCTGGCACTCCGCATCGACAAGCACGGCGTTGACCAGGTCCAACAGCAGGTTCTTGGTCTCCTCTCGTCCAAAGACGTTGAGGAAAATGTAATCATTGACCAAGCGCAAGCTCATACCTTCAATATACTTCATGTATACCCCCCTGTCAGCTACGCAGGGAGACGCATGGGCGCTTTCAGTATTCTGGGGAAACGTGAATGTGACTGTGTGGAAAGCGCAAGGGATATCGTCATCCATGACGTTTCGTCATCCATGACGTACCCGTCCGTTTAAGGGGGCGGGCTTTACTGTGGCCCCACACCCATCCGGGGCAATGGCGTAGACTGGAGGACTTGGAGCGGATAGCCCGACCCCGCCTTGAACAAGGCGGGGGGGCGCTATCAGGAATCAGTCGAGGCTGAGGATTACTTTACCTGAGTTGCCGGAGAGCATAGCATCAAAGCCTTTCTGGAAGTCATCGAAGCTGAAGTGGTGGGTAATGACGGGGGAGATGTCCAGGCCGGAGCGGAGCATGGTCTGCATCTTGTACCAGGTCTCGAACATCTCGCGGCCGTAGATACCCTTGAGGAAGAGGCCCTTGAAGATGACCTTGTCCCAGTCGATGCCGGCGCCGTTGGGCAGGATGCCGAGGAGGGCGATGCGGCCGCCGTTGTACATGTTCTCCAGCATCTGCTCGAAGGCCTGGGGCGAGCCGGACATTTCCATGCCTACGTCGAAGCCGCCTACCATGCCCAGTTCCTTCATGACGTCAGGGAGTTTTTCCTTGGCGACGTTGACGGCGCGGGTGGCGCCGAGTTTCATGGCGAGGTTGAGGCGGTACTCGTTGACGTCGGTGATGACGACGTTGCGCGCGCCGACGTGGCGGGCTATGGCGGCGGCCATGCAGCCGATGGGGCCGGCGCCGGTGATGATGACGTCCTCGCCGACCATGTCGAAGGACAGGGCTGTGTGGGTGGCGTTGCCGTAGGGGTCGAAGATGGAGGCAAGGTCGTCGGAGATTGACTCATGGACATGCCAGGCGTTGGATGAAGGCACGGAGACGTACTCGGCAAAGCAGCCGGTGCGGTTGACGCCTATGCCGCGGGTGTTGGGGCAGAGGTGGCGCTTGCCGGCGCGGCAGGCGCGGCAGACGCCGCAGACGATGTGGCCCTCGGCGGAGACGCGCTCGCCGACTTTGTAGCCCTGTACGGCGCGGCCCATCTCGACGATCTCGCCGACGAATTCGTGGCCGATGGTCATGGGGGTCTTGATGGTGCGCTGGGACCAGGCATCCCACTTGTATATGTGGACGTCTGTGCCGCAGATAGCTGTCTTCTTGACCTTGATGAGAAGATCGTTGTCGCTGACCTCTGGCATCGGAACATCTTCCATCCATAGGCCGACTTCCGGGGATTTCTTGACGAGTGCCTTCATTGCTGCCTCCATTTGTGGAGTATAGCGCGGGCGATGCTGGCGGTGAAGTGGCTTTCGATTGATTATCACAACAATTGTTTCAAATATAAAAACGTCATTTTGAAATTTGCTATAAAACGGGTCTTTTTTGCTTGCGCGTCATGATAACTGTGCATATAATCGCCTTGACCACCGCAATTTCACGCAAGCGTTCCAAGGAGTCTGCATGTCCCAGAGGATACTCGTCATCAACCCGGGCTCTACCTCCACCAAGATAGCCGTCTACGAAGATGGCGTGGAGCTGTTTTCAGAGGGCATGGCGCATTCCGCCGAGGAAATAGGGCGCTACTCCTGCATCGCCGACCAGATCCAGTTCCGCGAGGCTGCCATCCGCGAGGTCCTCGTGCGGCGTGGCTTTAACCTGGGATCGCTGGCCTGCGTCGTGGGGCGCGGGGGGCTGCTCAAACCCATTCCGGGTGGCGTGTACGCGGTGTCCGACATGATGAAGTATGAGCTGCAGACCGCGCGCTATGGTGAGCATGCGTCCAACCTTGGCGCGCCGATAGCCGATGGTCTGGCCCGCGAGCTGGGCATCCCGGCGTTCATAGCGGATCCGGTGGTGGTGGACGAACTTTCAGATCTGGCGCGCATCTACGGGCACAAGCAGTTCCGCAAGCAGAGCATATTCCACGCGCTCAACCAGAAAGCCGTTGCGCGCCGCTGGGCAACCGAGCACGGCAAGCGCTACGAGGACACCAGGCTGGTCGTGGCCCACATGGGCGGCGGCGTTTCAGTGGGACTCCATAGCCTGGGCCGCGTCGTCGACGTGAACAACGCGCTCAACGGGGAGGGGCCGTTCAGCCCCGAACGCGCGGGCACGCTGCCTGCGGGGGCGCTGGCCAAGCTGTGCTTCTCCGGCACCGTTACAGAAAAAGAAGTGATGAAGATGATCAACGGACAGGGCGGCATGGTGAGCCTGGCGGGCACGAACGACATGCGCGTGCTCGAGGCCGGCTACATGAAGGGCGAGCCCGAAGCGACCCTGATCTACAATGCCTTCATATATAATGTAGGCAAAGCCATAGGCGCTCTCGCCGCGGTGGCTGAAGGCAAGCTGGACGGCATCGTGCTGACCGGCGGCATAGCCTACGGCAAGCCGGTTCAGGAAGGACTTGCGCGGATGTGCGGCTGGATGGCCCCGGTAACGGTGTACGCGGGCGAAGGCGAACTCGAAGCGCTGGCCGCCGCCGGTTCCCGCGGCCTCGCGGGTGAAGCGATGGAGTACAAGTGATGAAATCCATAGCGGACATTCTTGCCGCGGCGCGGGCGGGCGGACGCAAGCGCATAGCCGTGGCGGCTGCCCAGGAGCATTCCGCCCTCGAGGCCGTTCTGGATGCCAGGGCGGCCGGCATCGCGGAGCCAATCCTTATCGGTGATCTGGAGGCAATCCGGGCCATAGCCCGTGAACTGGCCGCTGACCTCACGGGTGTGCAGATGATCGAGGAGAAGGACTACGCCAAGGCCGCTGCCGCCGCTGTTGCCCTGGTTCGATCCGGCGAGGCCGACGTGCTGATGAAGGGCGTGCTGGACACGTCCATCCTGCTCAAGGCGGCGCTGAACAAGGAAAACGGCCTGAACGCGGGGCGGCTGACCAGCCACGTAGCGGTGATCGAATCGCCGCACTACCACAAGCTGTTCATCGTTACCGATGCCGCCATCAACATAGCGCCGGACCTCCAGGGCAAGCTGGACATCATTGCCAATGCGGTACAGGTGTCCTGCGCGCTCGGCGTGGAAAAGCCCAAGGTGGCGCTGCTGGCGGCGGTTGAGAAGGTAAACGACAAGATGCCCTGCACGGTGGACGCGGCGGTCATAACGGTGATGAACAGGCGCGGGCAGGTCAAGGGCTGCCTCGTGGACGGCCCCTTGGCCCTGGACAATGCGATCAGCGCGGAGAGCGCCCGCATCAAGAAAATAGTCTCCGAAGTAGCGGGTGACGCAGACATTCTGGTTGCGCCGGACATCGAGGCGGGGAACCTGCTGTACAAGGCGCTCCTGGACCTCGGTGGAGCCAAAGGCGCGGGCATCGTGGCGGGTGCGGCAAAGCCCATCGTGCTGACGAGCCGCGCCGACAGCCGCGAAACCAAGCTGGCAAGCATTGCGCTCGCCGTGCTTGCGGGTTGATTACTGAGTTTCATGCTCTATAGGTAGTACGAGAAGGAGTCGCAATGGCTACTAAAGGAAAGACCGAGATAGACCGGGAGCGCTGCAAGGGCTGCCTGCTGTGCGTCCGGGCCTGCCCGACCAAGGTGCTCGCCGCCGACGTCGAACCGAATTCATGGGGCTATTATCCCTCGAGGGCCGTGGCCCCGGATAAGTGCATCGCCTGCGGCAATTGCTTCGCGGTCTGCCCCGACGTGGCAATAACCGTTTACAAGCTTTAAGGAGGGTCCGTCATGGCTGAAGAAAAGCGCCTGATGAAAGGCAACGAGGCTATGGGCGAGGCCGCCGTACGCGCCGGTTGCGATGCGTATTTCGGGTATCCCATAACCCCGCAGAACGAACTGACCGCGTACATGGCCCGGCACATGCTGGACAAGAAGCGCGTGTTCATACAGGCGGAGAGCGAAGTCTCCGCCATCAACATGGTCTACGGCGCCGCTGCCACCGGCGCGCGCTCGATGACCAGTTCGTCGAGCCCTGGCATCTCGCTCAAGCAGGAAGGCATCTCGTACGCCTGCGGCGCCGACGTGCCGCTCGTGGTCATCAACGTGGCCCGCTCCGGCCCCGGTCTCGGCGGCATATCCCCCGCGCAGGGCGACTACTTCCAGTCTACCCGCGGTGGCGGACATGGCGACTACTACCATATCGTGCTGGCACCCAAGAGCGTGCAGGAAGCGGCCGACCTCACCTACGAGGCCTTCGACCTGGCTGACCAGTGGCGCATGCCCGCGATGGTGCTGGCCGACGGCATGATAGGCCAGATGATGGAGGGCGTGGTGCTGCCGCAGCCCAAGGACCCGGCCACCCGCATCGCCAAGCCCTGGGCTTCGGGCAACCGCAACGGCCGCAAGGACGTAAATCACGTGGACTCCACCCACCTGGTGCCCGAAGAGTTCGAGCAGGCCAACATCGCCCGCTACAAGCGCTACGATGAAATGAAGAAGATCCTGCCCAGATGGGAAGAGCAGCATGTGGAAGACGCAGACCTCATCCTGACCGCCTACGGAACCTCGGCCCGCGTCAGCCTCGGAGCCATGCAGATGGCGCGCAAGCTGGGCCTCAAGGTAGGCCTCTGGCGGCCGATAACCCTGTGGCCGTTCCCGGAGCAGCGCCTGGGCCAGCTCGCTGGCAAGCGGTTCCTGACCGTCGAGATGAGCATGGGCCAGTATGTAGAAGACGTGAAGCTGTATACCCATGGCAAGAGTGAAGTGTCGTTCTACGGACGTTGCGGCGGCATGATTCCTACCGAGGAAGACCTCCTCGCCGAGATCCGCCGGATCTTGAAGAAATAAGGGGGCGAGCGTGGAACTTTTATACGGACATCCCAAGAGCCTGAAGCCGATACAGACCAAGTACTGCCCCGGCTGCGGCCATGGCGTCATCCACAGGCTGATAACGGAAGTTATCGACGAAATGGGCCTGCAGCAGAAATCGGTCATCCTGAACCCGGTGGGCTGCTCCATCTGGGCCAGCATCTACTTCGATTTCGACTCGGTGCAGGTGCCCCACGGCCGCACGCCCGCCGGCGCCACCGCCGTCAAGCGCATGCTGCCCGACCACCTGGTCATCTGCTACCAGGGCGACGGCGATCTCGCCGCCATCGGCACCGCCGAGGCCGTACACGCCGCCAACCGCGGCGAGAAGTTCACGACCATCTTCGTGAACAATGCCATCTACGGCATGACCGGCGGCCAGGTGGCCCCGACGGCCCTCACAGGCCAGAAGGCCACCACGGCGCCCTATGGCCGCGGCCCCGTGCAAGCCGGCATGGGCTACCCGATCCGCGTACTGGAAATGCTCGCTGCGCTGGGCGGCACCAAGTACCTGGCGCGCGGCGCCGTGAACAACGCCGCCAACACGCGCAAGACCAAGCAGTACATCAAGAAGGCCTTCGAGGCGCAGATGCGCGGCGAAGGTTCCACCATGGTGGAGATCCTGTCGCAGTGCCCGACCAACTGGGCCATGGATCCGGTGGAGAGCGTGGGCTGGGTAGAGAGCGACATGATTCCGTTCTACAAGCTCGGCGTCGTCAAGGACGAGCTGGCCGGCAGCAACGAAGAATCCAAGGAGGCCTCGAAATGACCGAGAAGACCTTTATGGCCGGTTTCGGCGGACAGGGCATCATATCGCTGGGGCAGCTCTGGGTGTACTGCGGCATGAAGGAAGGACTGGAAGTAACCTTCTTTCCGTTCTACGGCGCGGAGAAACGCGGCGGCATAGCGCGCGCCAGCGTCATCGTGTCAACGGAAGAGATCGCCAGCCCCCTCGTTACCGCGCCTGACAGCGCCATCGTGATGAACATGGACTCGCTGCCCCTCTGCGAAGCCGTGCTCAAGCAGGGCGGAACGCTCATCATCAACTCGAGCCTGGTCAAGGTTGACACCAAGCGCACCGACGCCCGCGTGATCAAGGTGCCGTGCAACGAGATAGCCGAGCGCCTGGGCGACGTCAAGTTCGCCAACATGGTGATGATGGGCGCGTTGTCAAAGGCTACCGGAGCGGTCAAGCTGGACAAGCTCGAAGCCGTGCTCAAGTCGTTCTTCAGCAGCAGCAAGCACAAGTTCATACCGATGAACATGCAGGCCATCCAGGAAGGCGCCAAGGCCGTAGGCTGAAGCGTTCCCTGATTAGTCTTTACAGCGCCCCCCGCCGCCGCCCGGGGGCGGTTTTTTTTGAATAACCTCCCCCTGGCCCCCAATATGCCCGGCCACGGAG
>CAXZAJ010000212.1:0-7302 GCA_964293355.1 uncultured bacterium | reverse complement strand
GCGTCCCCCCTTTCCCGACAAGGTCCCCCCCGACCCCCCCTGCCGTGCTGAAGATCCCCCCGCCAACGGGGGCAAAGCGCGCCACGGTGCAGGCCCCGAGGCTGAAGCCGGACAATATGGGGAAGATGGTGTCGCGCAGGGCCGGCAGGGTTTGGCCAAAGATTGCCACGCCGATGGCGAGCACGGCCGCGATGCCCAGGAGCGCCAGCCCGACGACCGCCATGCCCATGAGGGACCCGCCTGCGAACGCGACGCGAGGCGCCGGGTCAATGCCTTGCGCAGCTGCGGCGGCTGTCCTGGAGTTGGCGGCAGTGGCGGTGCGCATGCCAAAGTAGCCCGCGGCGGCAGAACACACGGCGCCGAGCACGAAGGCCACTGCCTGCAGTCGGAGCGACCCTGCATTGGCCACGGCCAGGAACAGCGCCACGATGGCGATGAATGGCAGGAGCACGGTGTATTCGCGCTTGAGGAAAGCCTGAGCGCCTTCAGCTATATACCCCGCTATCCGTTCGAGGGTCTCGTGCCCAACGGGAAGCTTGCGGATCCAGGCGTTCTTCGATACGGCATATACGAGGGCCAAGCCCCCTCCCAGCGCCGCGATGATTATAACCAGAGTTGCGGTCACATTGAGCCTCCACGACATGATCAGCGAGTATACGATGCACCGGGCAAGCCGACAACAAAAACAAATCCCTGCAGGCACTTGCCGAACAGGGCGGTACTGGAGTATTTTTTGCGAATGGTTCGCATATTTATTGCAGAACATATCTCCGGGGGAGGTTTTATGGGTTTTTTCAGAATCATCACCGCAGCGTTGCTTGCGGTTTTCATACCGGTCTCATCGTTCGCGATGGGCGGAAAGGTTGGGAGTTCCGCCGCGGGAGCAGCCGCTACGCCTGTCGTCGTGGTCAGCATCCTGCCTCAGGCGTATTTCGTTGAACGGATTGCCGGCGACAGGGTCAGGCCGGTCGTGCTGGTAGGCCCGGGACAGAGCCCGCATGCCTATGAACCCACGCCGCGCCAGATGGCAGAGCTTTCATCCGCTTCAATGTGGTTGACCATACAAGCCGATTTTGAGGTAGCCCTGAGGCCAAAGGTTGAAGCACTGTATCCGAAGCTGACTATCGTTGACACGACAACTGATGTTGTATACCGCAAGCTGGACAGCCATGGCCATGTGGGCGAGGATGATGGTCACGAGGACGAATCAGGAATCGACCCGCATGTCTGGCTGGGCAGGCAGGCGGTAACGGCGATGGCCGCTTTGATACGGGATGCCCTGTCCACTGCCGATCCGGCTGGCGCGGCACTGTTCGCGGCCAACCACGATGCCTTCGTCCGTGATGTGGACGCGGTATTTACCGCACTGGCGCGGGATCTCGCGCCGCTCCGCGGCAAGCCGGTTTTTGTATACCATCCATCCTTTGGTTATTTTTTTGATGAGTTCGGCATAGAGCAGGAAGCCGTGGAGACAGGCGGCAAGGAGCCTACCCAGAAGGCCCTGGCCGCTCTCATCGAGGGAGCACAGGCTGATGGCGCAAAGGTCATCTTTGTGCAACCGCAGTTCCCGGCAAGTGCGGCCAGGACCGTCGCGCAAGCCATAGGCGGCGTCGTGGTGGAAATTGACGCGCTGGCGCCTGACTGGCTGGATAACATACGGCGCATCGGTGCGGCCCTCGGGAGGGCAGCCAAATGACGGACCGCGCGCTGGCAGTCCGGTTTGACAGGGTCTCGTTCTCGTACGCCGACGTGCCGGTGCTCGATGGCGCGCGCTTTCATATACACGCGGGTGAGTTTGCTGCCCTCGTGGGGCCTAACGGCTCGGGCAAGACAACGGTGCTCAAGTTGCTGCTCGGTCTGGCCAGACCGAGCGCCGGCACCATCACCGTGCTCGGCCGTCCGCCGGAAGAAGCCAGGAGCTCCATCGGTTATGTGCCCCAGCATGCCACTTACGATCCCGCGTTTCCCATTTCAGTAACCGAGGTGGTCAGGATGGGACGGCTACGGACCTCAGTCAGGCGCTACGACGCGGCTGATGACCGCGCCGTTGATAAAGCGCTGTTGATGGCCGATGTCGCGGACCTTGCGGCCAGGCCATATTCGGCTCTCTCGGGCGGTCAGCGGCGGCGGGTGCTCGTGGCCCGGGCGCTGGCCGCGGAGCCGGAACTGCTCGTGCTGGACGAGCCTACCGCCAACATGGACACCGAAAGTGAAACCAGGCTGTTTGATACGCTGAGGCAACTCAAGGGCAAGGCGACGATACTGATCGTTACCCACGACACCGGATTCGTCACCGCGCTGACCGACAGCGTGTTCTGCGTGGGGGAACGGGGTTCGGGGCGCAGCGTGATACGGCACCAGGCTGCGCCGGCAGCCCATGTGGCCAGCGAGCAGTACGGCGGCCCTGCCCTCCAGGTGCTCCACGACACCGAACTGCCCGATGACGCGTGCTGCGGCTGCGGAAAGGAATCCTCATGAACGGCTACCTGAGTGCACTGTTCGACCCTACCATGCCCTTCGTGCGAAACGCGCTGCTGGCGGGGCTCCTGTCCGCTGTGCTGTTCGGAACGCTGGGCGCCGTGGTTACGGTAAAGCGCATCGCGGGGCTGGCTGGCGCCATTTCCCACGCGGTGCTCGGCGGCATAGGCATGGCGCTGTACCTTTCGGCAAAGAACATCGTACCGGGGCTGCCGCCGATGGTCGGTGCGCTGGTCTTCGCCGTGCTGGCCGCAGCCATCATCGGATTCGTGTCGCTCAAGGCCAAGCAGCGGGAAGACACCGTCATCAACGCGCTCTGGGCCATAGGCATGAGCGTCGGCGTGCTGTTCATAGCCAAGACGCCCGGCTATGCCGACCCGATGAGCTACCTGTTCGGCAACATACTCCTCGTGTCGACGCGGGACCTGGTGCTGCTGGCAATCCTGGACGCTGTCGTCGTGTTCCTGGCCTGGCGCTACTATCCCCAGATCGAGGCGAGCGCCTTTGACGAAGAATTCGCCCGGGTGCGGGGCGTGCCTACGGATGCCGTGTTCATAGCGACGCTCGCGGTAACCGCCGTAGCGGTGGTGCTCCTGCAGACCTTCGTGGGCATCGTCATGGTCATTGCGATGCTGACCCTGCCGTCCGGAACCGCCGGCTATGCCGCGAAGAACCTTGCGGCCATGATGATGGGCGGCACCATCCTGTCGGCCGTGTTTACGGTCGGAGGGCTCGCCGCCAGCTGGGCGCTGGACATGCCGGCAGGCGCTGTGGTCGTGGTCATCGCGGGAGCGGCGTTCCTGTCGGTCTCGGCGATAGTCGCAGTGCGCAAGGGCACGAACAGGCGCACAGTCCGCGGCAACGCAACTTCAGCAGAGACTCCGGAACGGATGGAAATGCAACAGCAGACGGAGAAAGACGCATGACCAAGGCGAGGGCAGCCGTGCTGGCCGCGCTCGACGCGGCGACCGAACCGCTTTCGGCGTCCGGCGTCGTGACCAGGCTGGCGGATTGTTGCGACCAGGCTACCGTGTACCGCGCGCTCCACCACCTCGAGGAGACCGGCCTCGCGGAATCGTTCGTGCTGTACTGTAGCGAGCATGGCGTGGAGCGCTATTACGCCAGCGCCAGCGCGCCGCACCGCCACTGGTTCCACTGCGAATCCTGCCACCGCTTTGTAGACCTTGGCACATGCAGGATAGGCGGGCTCGTAGCCGATGTGGAGCGCGAACTAGGCCTGCACGTGAGCCGGCACACGATGTACCTGTCCGGCACCTGCGCCGCCTGCTCCCCAGGCGCCGGCTGCTCTGCAGGCGCCGTCTGCGCCGCAGGCCAGGAGCCTACCTGAACAAGCCCCTGGGCGCATCTCCCCTATCGGCGCCCACCTTGGAAAGGCCGTCACCCACAGCGCGAACGGTCTTTGATACCGGGTCGTCGAGCTTGTCGAATTCGCTCTTGTAGTACTCGAAGCCCTGCTTCAGCTCCGCCGCGGGATCTTCCTTGTGGAAACCGCGCTTGAGGTAGTTGCCGTCGAGTATGGCCTGGTACTGCCCCGAGACGGCCCAGCTCTTGAGCTCCTGAAGGCGAATCACGGGGAACGGGTGCGACTCCCCTATGGTGTTGAGCAACTTGTGCACGCCGTCCAGCAACCCTTTGCGATTCTCGTATTCTTGCGCCTGCGCGAAAAAGTCGTTCATGTTGAGCTGCGAGAGGTCATCGCCGCCCGCCATCTTCATGAGCACCGCATAGTTGGGATCCTCGAGCTGGGTAGCCAGCAGCCCGGCGCGGTCGGCGCTCAGCTCGCTCTTGCGGTCCCATTCGCGCAGCGCGGCGATGATGGGCATGACGATCAGCTCTCCCGCCGGCACCAGCTTCGACGAGAGGTTGAGCAGCATCCACAAGAGTGTCTTGTACACCGCGTGGCCGCTCATGATGTGGCCCATCTCGTGGGCCAGCACGCACGCGAGCTCGGAGTCGTCGAGCCGGCTCACGATGGAGCTGTTGAGCACGATGAACGGCTTGTCCACACCGTACGCGCCGGCGTTGAAGAACGGGCTCTGGGTAACGAATACTTCCGGCCGGTACGGCCAGTCGAACACGTCCACCGTGCGCTCCAGCATCTGGTGCACGCGTGGAAACTGGTTCTGCGTTACCCTGACCGACGAGGCTATGTGTATCAGCCGGATCGATTCCTCGCTGGTATTGCCGAAGACGAACCTGGTTACCTCGTCCAGGCCCCTGACGCCGCGGAGCGCTGCGAGGGCGGCTTCGTCGGCGGGGTGCTCCCAGGAGCGGGGATCTATGGCGTAGAGTTTCTTGGTTCTGGCGGTCAGCATGGAGCCTCCTCGGTCAGGCTAAAATCAGCAGTGGTAGGCGGACGGGTTGCGGAGCCGCCGTTCCAGCCACTCCAGCCGCGCCGACAGCTCCTCAGGGAAGCCGTCGTGGAAGCTGCCGTAGAACGCCCTGATGCCGGGAACGTCCGCGAGCCACTCCTCTTCGCGCACCGCCATGAGTTCGGCCAGCGCATCCGCCTTCATGCTCAGCCCGGTCAGGTCGAGCGATCCGGGAGCCGGAACGTTGCCTATCGGTGTTTCCACAGCCTTGCCGGTGCCGTCGCAGCGCTCGAAAATCCACTTGAGCACGCGCGCGTTGTCGCCAAAGCCAGGCCACAGGAACTTGCCGTCAGGGCCTTTGCGGAACCAGTTTACATAGTAGAATTTGGGGTGCACCACGCCGGACCGCTCTCCCATCCGGAGCCAGTGGTGAAAGTAGTCGCCCATGTTGTAGCCGCAGAACGGCAGCATCGCGAAGGGGTCGCGGCGCAGCTGCCCCACCGCGCCGGCGGCCGCGGCGGTTGTCTCGCTGGACACGATGGAGCCCATGAACACGCCATGCTCCCAATCCAGGGCTTCGTGCACGAGCGGCACCGTGCCGGCGCGCCTGCCGCCGAACAGCACGGCGCTTATCGGTACGCCCTCGGGTGCTTCCCACGCCGGGTCTATCACCGGGCACTGTCCGGCCGGTGCGGTAAAGCGGCTGTTGGGATGAGCGGCGGGTTTGCCTTTGCTCGCGTCATAAGACTCGCCGAGCCAGTCGATCATGCCGGAAGGAGGCTCTGAACCTATGCCTTCCCACCAGACATCGCCATCAGCCGTCAGCGCCACGTTGGTAAAGATGCTGTTCTTTTCTATTGAAAGCATTGCGTTGGGATTTGACTTCATGCTGGTCCCCGGCGCTACGCCGAAGAAACCGAATTCCGGGTTGATTGCGTACAGCCTGCCGTCATCGCCCCAGCGCAACCAGGCTATGTCGTCGCCTACCGTCTCCACCTTCCAGCCTGGCACGTTGGGCACGAGCATGGCGAGGTTCGTCTTGCCGCAGGCGGACGGAAACGCCGCCACGATGTATTTTTTCTGGCCTTCAGGATTGGTTATGCCCAGGATGAGCATGTGCTCCGCCAGCCAGCCCTGGTCACGGGCCATGACGCTGGCTATGCGCAGTGCATAGCACTTCTTGCCCAAAAGCGCGTTGCCGCCGTAACCGGAGCCGTACGACCAGATGGCACGTTCTTCGGGAAAGTGGACGATGTACTTGTTGTTGGCGTCGCAGGGCCAGGCCAGTTCATGCCGGCCCAGGGTCAGCGGGTAGCCTACGGAATGCAGGCATTTGACGAAGGGCTTGTCCCGGTCCAGTTCCTTGAGCACGGCCTCGCCCATCCTGGTCATGATGCGCATGTTGAGGACGACGTAGAGGCTGTCCGTCAGCTCGATGCCTATCTGCGACAGCGGTCCGCCCACCGGCCCCATTGAAAATGGAATGACGTACATGGTGCGCCCCCGCATGGAACCGAAGAAGCGCTGCCTGAGCTCGCCCTTCATCTCCTGGGGGTCGCGCCAGTTGTTCGTGGGGCCTGCTTCTTCATGAAAACGGGAACAGATGAAGGTATTGTTCTCGACCCTGGCCACATCACCCGGATCACTGCGCACATAGAAAGAATTTGGTCGCTTCTCCAGCCGCTTGAAGCTGCCGGAGCGGAGCATGCGTTCAGCCAGACGGTCGGCCTCTTCACGGCCGCCATCGCACACATAGACATCGTCCGGCATGCACATCGCAACATTTTCGTCTATCCACTCGCGTAACCGGGGGTGCCGTATGGTATCGAGGTTCATGGCGTAGAGTCTCCTTTGGTATCCAATAGTTCTATACCCAAAACGAGTGGTGCACAAGTTAAAACGAAATGGCTGGTACCGGGCTACTCCTGATCAGAAATCCTGTCCTCGAGGCGCCAGCCGGCACAGGCAAAACCCTTCTTCTTGTGCATGGCAATCCTCACGAGGCCCTTGGGCCGGCGCCGCTCGAAACGGTCCATCGCGGCCGAGGGCATGGAGGCGACATAGGAGCCGCCGAGCTTGAGCACGCGGACGGCGTTCAGCCAGGTTTCGTCCAGTGTATCGACGCGGGGCGTTATATCGGGCTGTTCGACAATCAGGTCATAGCTGATGTCCGGCACCTGGGTGCAGAACGGGTAGGCCTCGCCGGACAAGGCGTCGGGAGCGGCATCAAGCGCAAGGTTTTTTATTGTAGCGGCAAGGGCCAGCGCGTCACGACCGCAGACATCGACGATGGCGTTTTTTGCGCGGGCCTTGATGTAACAGGCAACGCGGCCTATGCCGGGATTGACGACGAGCGCGCGGCGGGTCAGCAGGCCCGTCATGGCGTTCTCGCACATGTCCATGGCCAGTTCAGTTGCATAAGACGCCGTGTCGAACTCAGGAAGGCCCCAGTAGCCCTTGGTGGGGTAGTTTGCCCTGCCCGCCTGCAGTT
>CAXZAJ010000211.1:0-7318 GCA_964293355.1 uncultured bacterium | reverse complement strand
CGCTGAGTCCAGGTGGATTTCTGGCAGGAAGCCGATGAAGATGAGGTCATAGGCATCGCGGTAGCTGCCTATGGGCTTGGAGAGGGGGCAAAAATCCACCGTAGCCTCGAGTCCAAGCCGTCTGAAGGTCTCCAGGACTGATGCTCCGATTCGGTCGAGGCCGGCAATCGTTGGATACTCACGGATGGCTACCTTGATTGGTGCTGTGATGCTGCTTCGCCGTGATTCCACTATCTGCTTTGCGGCGGCCAGATCATACGGGATGAACGGGCTCGCGCCTGTATCCAGGATTGACGAAGGAATTACGCAGTCAGCTCTCTCTCCAGCTCCCGCCAGGGCGTCGCGGATGATGCCGTCCTTGTCGAGCGCCATGGACAAGGCCCGCCTGAGTTCCGGCGAGCTGGAAAGTGCCGATCTCCGCGCAAAATTGACGACGAGGCCGTAGCAGTAGCGGGACATATATGGGGTAAAGCTGCCATTGAAGCCACGCGACTCGAGCGATCGCTTGCCAGCGGCGGTCAGGTTGTACATGAGGTCCACCCGCCCCTCGAGAAGCTCGCCCAGGGGTTCCGCATCGGTTCGTTTGATGTGTATTTCATCAATGAAAGGACGCCCGTTGATGAACTGCGGATTGGCAACGAGTCGATCCAGCGATGCGTCGGGATCAGAAGCCTGCATGAACGGGCCGGCCGAGACGAGCTCGCCTCTCGTCAGGGGTCTGGTCGCGTATGCTGCGTTGGACTTGATGACGGCGGAGTAGCCCAGGGCGAGTAGACTCAGGAAGAAATTGTTGGAGTCCCTCAGGCAAAAGCGCACCGTGTAGTCATCCGGAACCTGGATGCCCCGCACCTCGCGGGCGCTACCCGTACGGTACTCTTCCGCTCCTTCTATGACCGTAAAGAGCTGTGCATACGGTGAACCCAGCGCCGGATTCAGGAGCCGCTCGAACGAGAATTTTACGTCGTGGCCTGTGATCCGGCTGCCGTCGTGGAACACCGCGTCTCGCTTGATGGCGAATTCCCACGTCCGTCCGTCTGGATGGAGGAACCAGGTTTCTGCCAGGTACGGCACGATTTTCTTCTCGCTGGAGTAGCGCAGAAGGCGGATGCAGGTGAAGCTGGTATAGTGGATTTCCCGGATCATGCGGGTCAGGGCCGGGTCGTAGCGCTCCAGCTCGATTTCGTTGATCCGGAGGATTTTGCGCTGCGTATCGACATCGGCCCCGGAGGCCAGCCGATCCCCGATTCCAACAAGTTCGGGCATACGGACCGCGAGGTTGTCTATGGCTTTTTTTTGCCCGTCCATCAGCGCACCAAGCGCGGTGGTGCCATCGCGGGATCTGCCAATGACATCGCGGATGGTACCCAGGGCCACATCTATGGTGCGCGCCCGTTCAGCCAGCGTCGAGTTTTCTCCGAGCATGGCAGAAGCGCTTTCTGAAGCGGCACGGACGCTGGCGTTGATGATGTCCAGGCGACTGAATGCTTCATCTATGGATGCGAGCGCCCGGCGGGTCGAGGCTATGCTGCCGTCCATCCCGGACATGATCTGGTCCATGCGGACTCCGACCTGGGCGGCTGACCGCACGACCTCAGGCGCCCGCAGAGCCATGGCGCTGGACAGCCTGGATATCTCGGTGGCGATGACCTTGAATCCTTTTACGCGGTCTCCGGCCTTGCTGGCGCTTACCGAGGCGTTGATGGCTATCAACCGGTTTTCGTCCGCTATGTCGGCGATGCGGCCCGCGCCTTCACTTACCTGCGAGCCATACTCGGTGATGTCGCGCATGCCGGTGGTACGCGCCTCAAGGCCGGTTATCTGTTCCTTTACCCCGGACACAACTACGGTAAGCCCGGTGCGCCCCGCTTCGACGAGACCGTCTATCGAACCCAGATCCCGCACGATGTCGTGTATGCCGCCGCCGATGGCTTCTATACCTGTGGGCAGCTCGGATGCAAGTGTGGCACAATTTTCCGCAAGCTCCGCTTCCGCGCCAAGCGACGTGGCGATGGATCCGAGTTCCTGGCTGAATCGCTCATGCACGCGTGAAATCCTGCCCAGGGCAGCCTCGAATTTTTGCGCGGCTATGAGGGGGTACGAGCCAGCTGACGTTGCCTTGTTTATCGATTCCATGGGCGTACTCTACTATGCGCCGGGGCTTCGCACAAGAACGGCGGGGATGTGCCTGCAACTATATAATGAAAGTCTCCACTTCCAGCGGTATGGCGGTGTGTGTCAGGATATTGGTGGAGGAATCATGCAGGATAATGCGGCCCTTGAAACGCCAGCCAAGCCATCCCCAGGGAGCGCCAGGCGTACCGTCAGGCTTCTGGCATCATACCTGTCGGGACGAAAGGGCCTGGTTGCTGGCCTCGGTTTCGCCATCCTCACCTCGAACGGCCTCAGGCTGGTCAACCCGCTTATCCTGCGTTCCTTCATAGACGCCATCGTGGGAGGCGCCACGGGTAGCCAGCTGTATCGGCATGCGGGGCTGTTCATCGCGCTCGCGCTGGCCGTTCAGGGGCTTGCGGTGGCCTCGGCATGGCTGGGGCAGGATCTGGGCTGGAAGGCTACCAACGACCTGCGGCTCGATGTCATGAGATCATGCATGGCCATGGATCTTGATTACCACAAGGAACACCTGCCGGGCGAGTTGATCGAACGCGTCGACGGCGACGCGAAGACGCTGATGAGCTTTTTTTCCGATTTTGCGATACGCCTCGTCGGGAGCGCCGCGCTGATGGCCGGCGTGCTCGTTACGCTGTTCCTCGAGGAAGCGCGGGTAGGAGTCGCGGTTGGCCTGTTCGCAGCCGTCGCGGCCTTCTTCCTGTTCAAGGTGGCCCTGCTCGCGGTGCCGTTCTGGGCAAAAAACCGGGCCAAGACTGCCGAGTTTTATGGCTTCGTGGGCGAGCGCCTGACCGCGAGGGAGGATCTGAAAAGCCTCGGGGCGGCGCCATACGCTTCGGCACGGCTCCGCGGCATGCTAGGCGACTGGTATCCCTTGCGCCTCAAGGCCAACCTTTTTGGGTACAGCATGTGGACCTCGTCTGAACTCGCCGCCGGACTGGGCACGGTGCTGTCTTTGGGCCTGGGAGGCGCGCTGTGGCGCGCGGGAACCATAAGCCTGGGTACCGTGTACCTCATCTACAGTTATGCCGAGCTGATACGACAGCCGCTTGATCAGTTGCGTGAACAGCTGGAGGATTTGCAGAAGGCTCTTGCCGGCACGTCCCGGATCATGGAACTGCTCAACCAGCGCCCGGGCATGACCTATGGCAACGCGGATATTCCGGCTGGAGCCCTGGGACTTTCCTTTCGGGATGTGAGTTTTGGATACGAGGAAGACACGCTGATCCTCGAGGGTTTCAGCCTGGACCTGGAGCCAGGGACTTCGCTCGGCGTGCTGGGCCGGACGGGCTGCGGCAAGACGACGCTGGGGCGGCTTGCCCTGCGGCTGTACGAGCGCGACGCGGGCCTCGTTGAACTGGCTGGCCGGCCAATTGAAGCGTACTCGGCGGAAGCGCTGCGCCGCGGGCTGGCCGTGGTGACGCAGGACGTGGAACTATTCAGCGCGACCCTGCGCGATAACGCGCGGCTCTGGGATCCTGCCATCGGTGACGAGGCGATACTGACGGCTTTTGACGAACTCGGGCTCGGCGAATGGCTCGCCGGTTTTCCGCTCGGTCTGGACCAGCGCCTCGGCGCGGGCGGCGTCGGGCTGTCGGCCGGGCAGGCCCAGTTGCTCGCGATGGTGCGCGTGTTCCTCAGGAACCCAGGTCTGGTAATCCTGGACGAGGCCTCGTCGCGGCTCGACCCCGCCACCGAGACCCTTATAGATGGCGCCGTAGCCAAGTTGCTGGGCGGTCGCACCGCGATGATCATAGCCCACCGGCTTTCAACGCTGGACCGCGTAGACAGGGTGCTCGTCATGGAAGATGGAAACGTCCTGGAATACGGCGACAGGGCAAGCCTTGCGGCCGACCCCGGTAGCAGCTTCGCGGGATTCATCAGAGCGGGACGTTCAGGCAAGGACGAAGGGCAACCCGTCACTATGGAAGGTGAAGCCATATGAAAACCTGGCGACTCCTCGGGCGGATGATGGCGTATCGGCCCTGGCTCTACGCGCTGAATAGCCTGCTCTGGATGATGGTGCACGGCTTCTTCATCATCCCCGGCCTCTTGGCCAAGGCCTTCTTCGATGCGCTCCAGAATGGTACCGCCAAAACGGCGTCAGTGCTCTGGCTGATCGTCGCCTTTACCCTGGCAAGGATTGCGCACATCTACGTGTCGGCCTGGGTGGACATACTGCACCGGTTTACGATGAGCGCGTTGCTGCGGTCCAATGCCTTTGACGCGATACTTGGCTTGCCAGGCGCCGTGCCGCTGTCCTGTTCGGCCACCGAGGCTCTCGATTATATTAAGGAAGACGCGGGCCAGGTCGAAGACGCCATAAGCTGGACCCTGGACGTTCTGGGTTCCGCTGTCTTTACTGTCGTCTCGGTTGTGCTGCTCGTGAGGATAGACCCGGTCGTTACGCTGCTGGCCTTCGTGCCGCTCGTGCTGGTGGTGGCCATCGCCCAGAGCGCCGAGGGCAAGGTAAGCCGGTACCGCGAGTCGGCGCGCAAGGCGTCAGAGGAAGCGACCGGTTCCATGGGAGAAGTCTTCGGCGCCATCCAGGCCATCAAGGTGGCCGGGGTCGAGGTGCACGCGCTGGGAAATGTGGCCCGGCTCTGCGAGACCCGCCGCAAGGCCGCGCTGAAAGATGGCCTCTTCAACCAGTTGCTCGATTCGATTTACCACAACACGGTTGGTATAGGTACGGGCATACTCCTCGTCGTCATCGCCTCCAGAGTAAGCGCCCAGAGCTTCAGCCTGGGGGATTTCTCGCTGTTCATCTCCTGCCTGTCGTTCGCCAGCGACTACACCTGCTTCTGGGGCGGCTTTCTGGCCCACTACCAGCGCACCCGCGTTTCGCTGGACAGGCTCAAGGAACTGGTGGCCGATCCGGTCGGGAGCGTTCTGGTCAAGCATACCCCGCTTGCTCTGACACCACATGCCCGCAGGCGTTCCCGGACGATGGATATGGGGACAGACCCCGAAACCAGACGCGGCTTCGAGCGACTGGACGTGCGCGGGCTGACCTGCCTGCATCAGTCGGGCAAGGGAATCCATGAAATTGACCTGAGCCTGGGGCGGGGAGACCTCGTCGTGGTTACCGGCAGGATTGGCTCCGGCAAGACGACGCTCCTGCGGGCCATCCAGGGGTTGCTGCCGTCGCAGGGTGAACTGCTGTGGAACGGCCAGCCTGTAACCGCGCCCGCAACCTTTTTCGTGCCGCCCCGGAGCGCCTATACGCCGCAGGCCAGCTCGCTCCTCAGCGATACCCTCGCGGAAAATATCCTTCTGGGTATCGACGACAAAGAAGCTTTGATGAATTACGCACTGCGGGCAGCCGTTATGGAGGACGACGTGTCTGCCCTGCCCGATGGACTTCAGACGCGCATCGGCCCGCGCGGCCTCAAGCTGTCAGGCGGCCAAGCCCAGCGTACGGCGGCCGCGCGCATGTTCCTCGGCAAGCCCGAGCTGTACTTTATCGATGACATGTCCAGCGCCCTCGATGCAGAAACGGAGCGGCTCCTGTGGAAACGCTTTGCCGAGGAGAACAGCCGGACCTGCCTGGCGGTATCGCACCGTCGCGGAACGCTGGAACTGGCCGACTGGGTTGTGGTCATGCGCGAGGGCCGGATAGACACCCAAGGCCGCCTCGAGGAAGTGCTCGACCGTTCAGAGGAAATGCGGAGCCTGTGGGGCCGATGAGGACCGATGAGGGCTCCAAGCCAGTGGTGGCGTTTTGAAGCGTCCATGGTTGATTTAATTGTTACTGAAAAGTTGCAAAAATAATTCCCTTGAGAGCACCGGTATCTGCCAGATGTCTCCTCCGCCTTTTCCGCCAGATCGGTTCGAGCACAGATAAAGCATTTCTCCGTCCGGTGATTCGCACAGGTACATATCATCGCGGCTGCAATTGACTGACGACCCCATGTTCTTCGGGGTTGTCCATTGTCCGTCGAGCGACGACCTTGAGGTTACCCACATGTCGTCCCAGCCTTGCCCTCCTGCGCGGTCAGAGCAGAAGAACAGCATCAATCCGTCAAACGAGAGGATTGGATTCACATCGGTCTTGTCTGAGTTGACCACTGGTCCGAGATTGACCGGTGTTGACCACGCGGCCGAGACGGTGGCCCTGCTGGCAACCCAGAGGTCAGAATCGCCGAGCCCGCCGTCTCTGGGTGTGAGTCCATCGCAATCGCTGAAAAATAGCTGTAGCCCATTTCCAGAGATACTGGGACTGATATCCGACCTGGGGCTGTTTATGGTGATTCCAAGGTTGGTTGCTTGACTCCATCCGCTATCAGTGGAATCTCGATGGCTCACCCAGAGGTCGTAGCCTCCAGCCCCGCCATGCCGGTCAGAAGAAAAGTAGAGTGACAAACCATCGAATGACAAGCTTGGATTGTATTCGTTTGCAGTCGTGTTGATCATTGGTCCAAGATTGACAGGGGCCTGCCACGCCGCGGACGTATCGATTCGGGTAGTTACCCACAGGTCTGTCTTCCCCTGTCCACCCTCCCGGTTGGAGTTGTAATAGAGCGACAATCCGTCAGACTGCATGCAGGGCCCACCGTCACGTGAAATCGAGTTAAGCTCAAGATTCGCATGCGGCCCGAAGGCATTCTGGTCAAAAGCTGTCATGGTGCACACCGCAAGCATCATCAGACTGATCAATTGACTTTTCATTCCACCCTCCCGGATTCCAGGCGTCAAACATGGTGTTTATGATAATTAATTATTATCCGGCGGTATGTGAATAGCAATGCAAGTGCATGCAAGAATGCTGACGCTGACCGAGTTTTGCCAGAGCTGGAGGGCTATTACTTACAAGTCTTCCGGCCTCGCCTTGAGCGAGAGCCCCGGGAATATGGCTACCGGGACAGCCTCGCGCAGATCAGCCACCGACGGCAGGCCGTACTGGTCGCCCTTGAGCAGGTACATGAACACTTCGAGCGTATCGGGATTGACTATCCAGTATTCCCTGACGCCCCGGGCTTCGTAGAGCCTGCGCTTCTCGGTCTGGTCTTTCATCGCGAATCGAGCAGGGAGCTAATCCGCTGGCTTGTTGCTGCTGGTTGATTCCTGATGAAATATACAATAATATTTACATATATACAGGAATTTGGCCATTGAGGGAGGATGCTGATGTCACAGGAAGCAACGTTGCATATCAAGCTCGATCTGGAAATGGATGAGCAGCTTGCCA
>CAXZAJ010000210.1:0-7326 GCA_964293355.1 uncultured bacterium | reverse complement strand
ACGGTGCGGTTACTCGTGGTGCGTTGTACTATTGTTCTACTTTATATGATGCGTATCGGCATCAGGCCGACATCTCGTAGATGTAGCCCGTCCTGACACAGGTCTCGAAGAGTTCACGGGTCATGAACTCCTCACTTACATCTTCCCAATCGTCCCGCTGCCTGACGATGCGTACGACAAAGCCGTCTTCGATCTCGGTGACGAGCTCCAGCATTGAAGGCGCGTGGTCGGTGCTCTTGATGGCGAAGGTCTTCATGGTGTTCCTCCGGTCGACGCAGGTTGCGTCCTTGCTGTTATTTTCGGCGTTTGCGGTGAATGGTTTAGCGTTTGTTGCTTTCAGCCAGCTGGACTATCAGGCGCTTTGCGCTGTATAATTGCTTAAATCCCGCGTTACCGGCTAACCGCGTCCAGAAGTGGACGATCCTGGAGGCTTCAATCCGCCGGGATCATACGTTTTTCCACTTTTAAGGATACCGATGCCTTCTCCCACGATTACCCGATTCGCCGATTTCGGCTTCTCTCCCTCCGTGCTCGAAGCACTCACCCGCAAGGGCTTCGAGGAGCCAACGCCCATTCAGGCTCTGGCCATACCCCTGCTCCTCAGCGGTACCGCGCACCTCGTAGCCCGGGCCAGGACCGGTACCGGCAAGACGGCCGCGTTCGGACTGCCCCTTGTCGAAAAGCTGTCCATACCCGGCCCCAAGGTCCGCGCGCTGATCCTGGTGCCAACCCGCGAGCTCGCGGTGCAGGTCGCCGGAGAGATAGCCAGCTTTACGCCGGGCTCGAATCCCCGCATAGCCACGGTCTACGGCGGCGCCTCCATGGGCGAGCAGCTCAGGCGCTTGTCCCGCGGCGTCGACATAGTCGTCGGCACGCCAGGGCGCGTCATAGACCACATAGACCGCAAGACCCTCGACCTTTCCGGCCTCGAGTGGCTCATCCTCGACGAGGGTGACGAGATGCTCGACATGGGCTTCATCGAGGATATCGAGAAGGTGATGGACGCCTCGAACCCGACGCGTCGCGTCGTGCTGTTCTCGGCTACCATGCCGTACGCCATCGTGCGCATCGCCAGGGAGCGGCTCGGCACCTTCGAGACCGTCGAAGACCTGACCAACCCGGTGCAGGCAGGCCTGACCGACCAGATCTGGCTTGAAGTGCGCGAGCGCGACAAGCTGGAGGCGCTGTGCCGCATCGTCGACGCCGAGGACGAGTTCTACGGGCTCGTGTTCTGCCACACCAAGATAGAAACCGACGCGGTGGCGAGGGCCCTCTCTGAACGCGGTTACGCCGCCGAGGCCCTGCATGGCGATGTGTCCCAGGACATGCGCGAGCGCACGCTGGCCCGCTTCCGCGACAAGAAGACGCTCATCCTCGTAGCTACCGACGTAGCAGCGCGCGGCATCGACGTGGAGCGCCTGACCCATGTGGTCAACTTCAACCTGCCGTTCGACCCGGAATCCTACACGCACCGCATCGGCCGCACGGGCCGCGCCGGCAACAAGGGCACCGCGATAACCTTCGTGACGCCCGAGGAATACCGGCGCCTGTTCGCACTCAGGCGCGCTTCCGGCGATGGCCTCCACAAAGGCGCCGTACCCACCGTCACCGACGTCATTGAAGCCAAGCGCGCCCGCATCAAGTCCAAGGCCACGGGCGCTGCCCGCGATATCCTGGGCTTGACCTTCCAGTCCGACGAGGACGAAGACGAAGCCGAAGAAACCGCCGCGGTTGCCGGCGCCATGGAAGCTGCTGTTGACAGCCCCGTGACCCCAGCCGCAGATTCAACCAAATCTGAAAAGGTTCATGAAAGCAACTCCGAGGGGATACCCGCAGGTATCGCAAGCCTGAAAAAGCCGAGCAAGCACGTAGCCGCGTTCTATGAACTGGCCGATGAGCTGCTCGCCGTGCTGGAGCCCCGCGAGGCGCTCGCTTCGCTCGCCGCCGCCGCGTACTCGGGAGACCTGGATCCGCGCCGCTATGGCGAGGTCCGCGATGTTTCGGTTGATTCAGCCGCTACTACCCGGCTATATGTGGGCATAGGCAAGCTGGACGGCGCATGGCCCAAGGATGTCGTCGCGGTCGTCAAGCGGCTTACCGGCCTGCCGGACCGGCTCGTGGATGATGTGGAAGTGCTCGAGCGATTCTCGTTCGTCAGCGTGCCCTTTGAAGCTGCCGAGAAGGCCATAGCCGAGGCCAGGAAACAGCGCGGAGCGCCGCCCATCCGCATCGCTACGCCCAAGAACGGCCCCGGCGGTCCGGGTGGTCCAAGGCGCCCGTATGGTCCAAAAGGTGGCGGCGGTTATGACAAGCCACGGCCGTACCGGCCGCATGGTGCGGGGCCCTCGGATTCATCGGGCGGCACCCCATCCAGTACACCCTACAACAACCCGCGCCCGAACACCAAAGGACTCCCGCCAAAAAACCGACCCCCGGTGCCCCCCGCAGGGTAGCCACGGGCGTTTGTATTGGTATCAGACCAGCGAGAGCGCCTTGTCCATCGTTGTCTGGAGTGTCTTGCGGATGAAGGAGCGTAGCTTGGCTCGTTTGTCTTCATTGATGCTTGCCGGTTCAAACATGACGACGGCTATCGTACCGATGCCGGGAGCCTCGTTGCCGCCTACGACGACACCGTTGAGGATTACCCGCACGCCCTTGAGGTTGAGCTGCAGGTCCTTGAGCCTCGTCCCCGCCTTGGGGGTCGTTCCCTTGACGAAGACGGCTGACATGCCGACGGAACTCAGATCCTTGATCCAGCCCTTGTGCACGCCATCTTCAAGGGCACAGCTGAAATCACTACCATCCGGAGGGCAGGTTGCACGGACGTAACGTCTGCGGCCGCGCGCCTCGTTGGCTTCAAGCATGCGCAGGAGTATCTCAGTGGTTTTTGCGGCGCCTATCTTGACGACGATAAAACCGCATTCAATGCCTTGTTCCATAAGGTAATATGAACGCTTGGCGTCTTCATCGAGCATAGTGATGATGCCAAAGGCCGCACGTTTTGACGCATCATCTTCCCGCACCGATTTGAGCCATTTCCTCCAGATGTTTTCGTCATCGCCTTCGTCGATATTGATGAAGGTCATGCACTCCGGTTCCTTGCGCAGGAAACGGCCCAGTTTTGCATGATCGCGCGTGGTATATACTTCAAACTCCGCCTCGGCGAGTGCCGTAGCTACTTCCCCGATGACTGCGGGTGGATTGAGGAAGAATACTTTTCTGCCGAATGCGCCTTTTTTTTCGGCTTCGGCCCGGCTGGAGTCAGAACTCTGTTCGATGTCCATGGTTACTTCAGGATACTGTCAGCAGGGCATTCAGTCTACCCGGCGGTAGTTCTTGGCACCTTTTGCCAGTTGCACGTACTCACGGGCGTTCGCTAGGCTGTGCGCGTATTCTTCGTCGGTTACTTCCCTGATCAGGCGGGCGGGGCTCCCCATCAGCAAGGACCTGGGCGGAAAGTGCTTTCCCTGGGTCACGAGCGCGCCGGCTCCGACTATTGAACCGGCTCCGACCTCTGAATCGTTGAGCAGTATGGCACCCATCCCGATGAGGCTGCCATCTCCGATCGTGCAACCATGCAGCACCGCCCGGTGCCCTACGGTTACGTTTTTGCCGACTATGCACGGCGTGTCGGTATTTACATGGACTACCGTGCCATCCTGCAGATTCGACCCTGCGCCTATCCTGACATGCGAAATGTCGGCCCTGACTGTCGTCCCGAACCACACCGACGAATCCTCTCCCAGGACCGCGTCTCCCGCAACTTCAGCATTCCAGGCAACGAACGCACTTTCCGCAATCTCCGGCACCAGTTCCCCGATAGCATGTATCATCATATGCTCCTTCTTCATCCATATTCTTTGCGTAATTTCTTGATCTTCCTCATCTTCTCTGTGGCTCTGTGCTAAATTTCTTGTAAAGCAGTTTTGCATACCCAGTATCGCAATGCCGCTCTTGCTTGTCAAAACCCCCGCTCCGGGGGATACTGGAGATGTTTTTGGGCTATACCTCGACGTTATATGGTCGATAGGATATAAGAAGGCGGAAGGAGTTTGGATGGAGTCCCCCCAGGTCGACGAAGTACAGCACATCATGCGGATCGATTCCGAACTGAACAAGATCCGCGATTATGACATCCTCCTGGAACGGGTGCTCCTGGAAGCGCGCCGCGTCGTGCATGCCGATGCGGGGTCGATATACGTCAAGGAAGGCGCTGTAATCTCCATCAAGTTTGCCCACAACGACACCAAGCAGAAGAGCCTGCCGCCGGGCGAAAAGCAGGCATATCCTCATTTCAGTATCCCCATCGACGACAGGACGATTTCCGGCTACGTGGCCATGACCGGCGAGCTCATCAATATCGCCGACGTGTACAACCTGCCAGCGGGGCTCCCGTTCAGCTACAATACCGCGTACGATGCCAAGGTCAACTACAAGACTACCTCTATGCTGACGGTGCCGCTCAAGACCCAGAACAACATCGTGCTCGGCGTCATCCAGATCATCAACGCGATGAGGCCGGATGGCTCGATCGAACCGTTTACCAGGCAGGACGAGGCAATCGTTACCCATTTTGCCGCCAATGCGACCGTAGCGCTCCAGCGTGCCTACATGACCCGCTCCATGATCATGCGGATGATACGCATGGCGGAGTTGCGCGACCCCAAGGAAACTGGCCCTCACGTCAACCGGGTTGCCGGATACGCAGTGGAGCTGTACGAGCGCTGGGCTTACAAGCACGGCCTGGCGAAAGCCGATGTAGACAAGAACAAGGATCTGCTCAAGCTCGCTGCCATGCTGCACGACGTGGGCAAGGTAGCCATATCCGATCTCATCCTCAAGAAACCCGCAAAGTTCACGCCCGAGGAATTCGTCATCATGCAGACCCACACCTGTTCAGGCGCCAGGCTGTTCGATGATCCCCAGTCCGATTTTGATACGGTAGCGGCGGAAGTCGCCTTGACGCACCACGAGAACTGGGATGGCACCGGTTATCCAGGATGGATAGACCCCGCCTCCGGCATGGTGCACAGGAAAGGCGAAGACGAAAAGCCACTCAAGCGCCGGGGAGAAGAGATTCCCCTGTGGGGCCGTATCGTCGCGATAGCCGACGTGTATGACGCCCTGATGTCCCGCCGCGTGTACAAGGAAGCCTGGGATGAATCGGCGGTACTCGAAGAACTCCGCTCACTGGGCGGCACCAAATTCGACCCCGAGCTTATTGACGTGTTCTTTGAAGTGCTGCCCCGCATCCGCGAGATCCGCGAGCGCCATCCCGACAACGAATAGCCGATCTGTACAGGACGCCCCGGCGGATCCATTGACCGAGGGCGGGTGGAATTATTACTATCCACTACCATGATAACCCCTGACCAGCTTCGAACCACCTACCTCAACTTCTTCAAGTCGAAGAATCACGCCGTCATATCCGGCAAGTCGCTCATCCCCGAGAACGACCCGACCGTGCTGTTCACCACCGCCGGCATGCACCCGTTGGTACCGTACCTCCTGGGCGAGGCCCACCCCGCGGGCAAGCGCCTGGTGGATTACCAGAAGTGCGTGCGCACCGGCGATATCGACGAGGTAGGCGACCCCGCGCACCTGACCTGCTTCGAGATGCTCGGCAACTGGTCGCTCGGCGACTACTTCAAGAAAGACTCGATCGCCTACTCGTGGGAATTCCTCACCTCAAAAGACTGGCTTGCGCTCGACCCTAAAAAGCTGTCCGTGACGGTGTTCATGGGCGACGAGAACGCTCCGCGCGACGACGAATCCGCCTCGCACTGGAAAGCCGTCGGCATGCCCGAGGACCGAATCGCGTACCTGCCCGCCGGCGACAACTGGTGGGCGGCCGGCCCGACCGGCCCCTGCGGCCCCGATACCGAGATTTTCTACTGGGTAGGCAAGGACCTGCCGCCGGCCGGCTCGAACAAGGGCACCGATTCCGCAAACTGGATGGAGATCTGGAACAACGTGTTCATGCAGTTCAACCGCATCGACGAGAAGACGCTGGTCAAGCTGCCCGCCCAGAACGTCGACACGGGCATGGGCCTCGAGCGTACCGTCACCGTGCTCAACGGCAAGACGAGCGTGTACCAGACGGAGATATTCCAGCCCATCATAGCCTCCATAGAAGCCGTATCCGGCTACAGCTACGGAACGGACCCGCTCAAGGACATGTCGGTCCGCATCATCGCCGACCACGTACGCGCGTCCGCCTTCATCATCGGCGACCCCAAGGGCGTGTCGCCTTCCAACGTCGGCGCTGGCTACGTGCTGCGCCGCCTGATACGCCGCGCCGTCCGCCATGGCAAGAAGCTGGGCATCGACGTGTCGTTCCTGTCAAAACCGGCTGCCGTCGTCGTGGAGCGTTTCGGCGGCGCGTACCCCGAGCTGGTGGAGAACCGCGAGCGCATCATGGGAGACCTGGAACGCGAGGAAGCCAAGTTCCTGGAGACCCTGCAGAAGGGCGAGCACGAATTCGAGAAGATGCTGCCCAACCTGCTCCGCAATCCTCAGAAGATTATGTCCGGGCGTCTGGCGTTCAAGCTCTACGACACGTACGGCTTCCCCATCGAGCTGACCGACGAGCTGGCCGCCGAGAACGGCATGACGGTCAACCGGCCGGAGTTTGACGAGGCCTTCAAGAAGCACCAGGAGCTGTCGCGCGCCGGTGCCGAGCAGACGTTCAAGGGCGGCATGGCGGACCAGTCCGAGCAGACAACCAAGTACCACACGGCGACGCACCTTTTACAGAAGGCGCTCCGCATGGTGCTGGGTGATCATGTGGCCCAGAAGGGTTCCAACATCACCGCCGAGCGCATGCGCTTCGACTTCTCGCACCCTGCGCCTTTGACGGCTGAAGAGGTGGCGCGCGTGCAGGCCATAGTCAACGAGCAGATAGCCCGCGACCTGCCCGTGTCCATGGAAATCATGCCGCTGGAAGCCGCCAAAGCCTCAGGCGCCATGGCCCTGTTCGGCGAAAAGTACGAATCGGTAGTAAAGGTGTACACCATCGGCGACTTCAGCAAGGAAGTCTGCGGCGGCCCGCATGTTGAACATATCGGCGTGCTGGGCAAATTCGTCATCCAGAAGGAACAGAGCTCCTCTTCAGGCGTCCGAAGAATCCGCGCCGTCCTGGAATAGGCTTGGTAGAAGATGAGTCAAGAAAGATAGGAATTTTAAGCACAGAGCCACAGAGAAGATGAGGAAAAAAAGGAAAAGAAGGAAAGAACAGGAAATTTGGGCACAGAGACACAGAGAAGACGAGGAAGAAAGAAAAGATTAAGAAGAAAATGAAGTTTAAAACTCCTTTTCATTCTTAAT
>CAXZAJ010000209.1:0-7358 GCA_964293355.1 uncultured bacterium | reverse complement strand
CTCTTTCCGGCCCTCATCCGTCCCTACCGGAACAGACCCGCCGGGACTATCGACATCAGGAATACCCTGTCAGAACCGCTGCACACCGTGCGGGCCGACTTCTTCATAAAGAAATACATGGACTTTCCGGCTGAAGGCAAGGCTGTAGCCAGCGTCGCGGCCGGAGCGGAAATCAAGCTGGACCTCTTCGCGCTGCTCAACGAGAGCGTGCTGGAGGTGCAGGAAGACCTGCCGCTACAGGCCCAGGTAACCCTGCACTTCTCCGATTCGCACGGCGACAGGTCCATCGAACTGTCCCGCCCCGTCATGCTGTATCGACGCACGGCCATAACCTGGGACGATACGGCCAAGCTGGCCGCGTTCGTGACGCCCAACGAAGACAGCGTGGCCCGGCTGGCTTTCAACGTGCTTGAATCGGTCGAGGGCGACACACCGGTCTCACGAACCCTCCTGCGCGCACAGCGGATCTGCGACGCGCTCGGAGCCCTGCCGCTGGCCTATGTGCCCGATCCCACGTCACCCATCACGGACTCGCTCGGCGCCGCGGGTCTGGTGGACACGGTACGATTTCCGCGCACCACCCTGGCCTACAAGGCCGGTGACTGCGACGACACCACGGCGCTGCTCTGCTCGCTCATGGAAGCTGTCGGAATACCCACCGCCATCCTGACGAGCCCCGGACATGTCTTCATGGCCTTTGATACAGGCGAACCGGCCGGGAATGCCTGGCTGTTTGCCGCTTCCGGCTTGAGGACGCTGTTCCGCAACGGCACGCTCTGGATTCCGGTTGAAACGACCATACTGTCAGACGGCTTCGTTGCAGCCTGGAAGGCCGCCTCGGATCTGGTAGCCCGGTATGCGGAAGGTGTGGACTTCGAGTTCCTGCCGGTGGCTGCCCTGCGCACCGATTTTCCGCCGCTACCGCTGTCGCCGTCCACCCTGCCCCTGCCTGCGCCGGACGCAAAGCAGCTCAGAGCCCTGAACGCGGGCAGCGCATCGTTGCTGGAAAGCCAGCTGTACCGGGCAGGAATCAAGACGCTCGAAGCGGAACGCGCGAAAGCCACAGGCAGCGCGGCCAACCGCGCCGGCAACAAGCTTGCCCAGTTGCACGTCCGCTTTGGCCATGACGACCTGGCTACAAGGGTGCTGACCGGTATCATAGCCATTGATTCATCCTACCTGCCGGCACTGCTCAATCTGGCAAGCCTGGCCATCAAATCTGACAAGAAGGAGGAGGCGCGCGGCTGGCTCCGGCGGGCATCCGACCTTGCTCCCGGTAGCGCCACGGTGGCTGCCTGGATCAAGGCGGCGGGTTTCGCCGGCGAGGCAGGCTTCGGCCCGGCCCTGGTCGAAATGGCACCGGCCGCAGGCCCTACCGACCGCGCCGCAGCCGCGAGGCCCTCAACCGGGCTGCCGCTCTGGGCAGACGAATAGGCTGCGATGGATACCGATTTCGTGCTCGGCCTCGGCGGCAGACGCTACGGCATCCGTGCGTCCGGCCCCTCCCGCTTCTGCGTGGTAACGCTCCGCGGGCAGGATGAAACAGCCGGATCGGCAGTCATAAGGCTGGAATCGCAAGGCTCCGTAAACCTGATTCCAGGCGCTGTCGACTATGCCGCCGCCGAGGAACTCCTGGCTGACGCAGCTTTCTGGTCAGGCCTGCCGACCGCGGACGCCGCGCGCCTGGCCGAGGTAGCGGTGAGGATACGCGATGAACTGGCCGGCAGCCGGCCTGGAGCCCAGGCGCTCGCGGGGGCGTGGGCTGTGGAACTGGTCATCCTGGTTACCAGGCTGGGCGAGCGCCACGCCTCGGGCAAACGCCCATGGAAAGCCCCTGACGGTGTCTGGAGCGTCGACGACGCGGTCAGATACATCGAACTGAACTACGACGAAGCCTTCAGCCTGGACTGGTTCACAGGCAGGTGCGCGATGAACACCAGCGACTTCTCCCGGCGTTTCAAGGAACGCGCGGGCTGCCCGCTGTTCGAGTTCATAAACCGCCAGCGCGTGGCCCGCGCCTGCGCCTTGCTCAAGTCGTCGGGCCTCTCCATCATCGAGATATCGGAAGCGGTCGGTTACAACAACCTGTCATTTTTCAATCGCTACTTCCTCCGCATCGTCGGCCTGTCTCCCCGGGAATACCGCTCGTCCACGGCGCGCTAGTCCTGCCGCAAGATAGTACCAATTATTGCCGCCATAAATTCAAGATAGTGCAAGACCGCCCGCCGCCGGCATCGTATCCTCGTGCATGAGAGCGGTTTATTGTACAAGGAGGATGCCATGGAAACCACGAAAAACAGGGACGACAAAAAAGCCGACGTGGGACGGCTGTCGCTGGAGGCCGTCGTCGTGCTGGCTTCAGCAAAGCTGAGCGCCGACGACGTTGATCAGTGCAAGCGTGCTGGCACGATAACGGTGAGCGCTCAGGCTGGGCAACCCGCGTACCTCGAGGCTGGCGGCGTTGTCATCGCCGAAGGCGTGGTGCGGAAGAAGCACGGAAAAAGCGCGTTCGTCGTAACGCGGACCTATCAGGAATCAAGCGGGGTGCGGTCATGAAAACGGGAACCATAGAAGACGCCATGGTGCGCGTGCAGGTCGTGCTGGGCGGACGGAGCCTGTCGGTGCGCGACATGTCGACGATAGCCAAGGGCTCGATCATCGAGCTCGATTCCATAGCCGGCGAACCGGTGGACCTCGTGGCTGCCGGCGAGGTGGTAGCAAAGGGCGAAGTGGTCATCATAGACGAGAACTTCGGCATCCGCGTTACCGAGCTGCTGGACAGGGGGGCGGTGTCATGAGCGACATCGTACGAAACAGTACGGACGACGAAGAGGTCATTCCCCCGCCGGAAAGGATACTCGGCTCCCGGGATGGCAAAGCCAAGGGCAAGCGCATAAAGCTCTACGACTTCAGGCGGCCGGACAAGTTTTCAAAAGAACAGCTCCGCACGATGCAGAACATTTCTGAAGGCTTCGCGCGCCTCGTGGCAACGCGGCTTTCAGCGGCACTGAGGCTGTCCTGCGACCTGTCGGTTCAGCTCGTCGACCAGATGACCTACGAGGAGTTCATGTCGCCGCTCGCCGCGCCAGCCACGCTCGCGGTCGTAGCCATGGACCCGCTGAAAGGCCAGACCATACTCTACCTCGACGCGGCCGGCACCGACGCAATCCTCGAGCGCCTGCTCGGCGCGACGCCGGCTGCAACGGAAAATCCACTCGCCTCAGGCGGGCTCACCGACATCGAAGTATCGCAACTCGAGAGGATTCTGGCGGCAGTCATAGAAGACTTCGGCTCCATCTGGTCGTTCGTCGAAGGCATGAAGCCACGGCTGGTGCAGATAGAGACAGAAGCGCGCTTCTGCCAGATCGTGCCGCCACTCGAGATGATAGTGCTCACTTCGTTTATTCTGAATGTCGGGGCGGTTCAGGCCAGACTCGATATCGTGTACCCCTTCCTGGTGCTGGAACCGGTCATCGGGATGCTGTCAGCGCAATACTGGTATGAACGTCGGGGATCGCCACTCGAAACGCCGAGCATCGCTGCAGCCAGGCGCGCACCCATGCCGGCTGAACTCGTCTGCGATGCCGGAGCACTGTCCGTCGATGCCTTGCGCTCGCTCCGCAAGGGTTCCATCATTCCGATACCAGAATACGATGAAGGCCGGACCTGGCTCAGGCTCGGCGGAGCCAGAGTTCTTGAACTTACGGACACGCGCCGCAACGGTGACGTGCTGACCGCAGCTTCCGCCGGCGACGAGTCGCTTGCAAAGATCCGGGGAGACATCGCAGGCGACCCGATGGCACGACTCGCGGACGAACTGCGCGGTGGCCTGGCCGCAATAAAAGATAGCGTCTCAGGCGCCATGAGCGCCATGGCCAGCCGCATCGACGAACTGAAGGGCGGCCAGGATGACCTCTCCGACCGGGTGCTTTTCGGGCAAGCTGATGCAGCTAGCGCAAGCACCGCAGCCAAGCCGTTCGCGTCGCTGGCGGGCATACAGCCTGAGGCCTTTGCGCTGTTCCTCGCGGGCGAGCGACCGCAACTCTGCGCGCTCGTGCTGTCCTACCTCGATGATGCCGCCGGAGCCAGACTGCTGTCCCTACTGCCGGAAACCGTGCAACCCGGCATCACCAGGCGCATCGCTACCATGAGTGGCGTAGCGCCTGAAGTGATGACCGACGTTGAGCGTATTTTGGGAAAGAAGCTGTCTGCGATAGACAGGACCGGCCCCGCAGCCGGCGGCATCCAGAAAGTCGTGGGCATCCTGAATTTTTCGCCACGCGGAACCGAGCGCCTCGTCATACACGCACTCGACCAGAGCGATCCTGAACTGGCCGAGTCCATCAAGCGCAACATGTTCGTCTTCGAGGACATGATCATCCTGGACGACGAATCGATTGCGGCCGTGCTGGAACGGGCCGACGAACAGGACATCGTCGTCGCGATGAAACCGCTGTCGGCGGAAGAACGCGACCGCCTGCTCGGCCGCTTTCCCGCGGACTGGCGCGAGCGTATCGTACAGGCGCTTGCCAGCCTCGGCCGCGTCCGACTCGCCGAATGCGACGCGGCGGGTTTCAGGGTCGTCGAACTGATACGCGCGCTGGAGAAGGAAGGCAGGATTGGAATACTGAGGCAAGGAGAATAGCTTCGGAATTGAAAACCGCCGCCCGCGCGCAACCTTGGCGCGGGCAGCGGTTAACATAGAAAACCTGTCTCGGGATAAGCCGGATGGCACCGGGTTTTTAGTTTTCCAGTGTATATCCGAGCCCCCTGCGCTCGCGCCTGTCTCCGAGTTCGACAATCTTCAGTGCATCGTCTATCGATGCCAGCACGGAAACGCTCCGGTTGGATGCCAGAAAAACAGTTTTGCTGATCGGAATAGCCGGCACCGGCAATGATGTCATCAATACCAGCGAAGAGACCTCCTCCATAGTGGCGGCCAATCCAGCCGCCAACGGAACGCAATCGTCGCAGGATACGATGCAAGCCGAACAGATGCCCCGCTGCTCCAGCGCGGTCCGAATCGGTACAATGAGCCCCTGAACCCCTCCGAGTTCATCCATGCCCTGGCCGTTGATAAGGAACGCGACGACGCGGGGCCGGACCGGGCTGGTCTGCAGAACCGTCGGCTCGTACGGTTCAAACAAGGCCTTGCGGGCGACAATGACCGCGGCTACGGGTCCAGATCCTTTGTCTATGATTTCAAAAACCGGTATTTGTTTTGAACTGAGGGGGCGTGTGACATAGGCATCCTCGATGGGAACGGCCATTGCCCCCGTAACGAATACTAACGCCAAGCATACAAACAAAACGTGCTTCATGTCCGCACCTCCAGAAACTCAGGCTCCTGTCAGGCCCTGCCAGAACTGCGCTTGCGGACGGGCAAGCCCAGTTCTATACTTTCTGTATAATCAAACATCGATTCTCCCAAAGCCCCCCTGCCTTGATGCACCCCAATCCCGACGCCAGACGCAGGCGGAGAAGGAGGATGCCATGGAAGACACCCCTCATCCACAACCGGTTCGTCGTACATGAGCAGGTGCGTTCATCTGGGAATGAATCCAGTAACCCTCCTTATCAAAGGCTTTGGCGGCTCAATCTCGATGATGTGCAGCGCCTTGTCAATGGAGCCAAGAATTGAATCCTGCCCGCTCGAAGCTATGTACACAGTCTTGGTGATGGGTACCACCGGTAGATCCAGATTGGCCATCAATACCAGGGAGGAGACCATTTCAAGTGATTCAGCGAGCTCGACCGCCAGCGGTATGCAATCGTCGCAGGATACGATACAGGCCGATTGTATGCCCTTCTGCTCCAGGACGGCCGTTATCGGAACAGACAACCCGTCAGTTCCACCAAATGACTCCAGTGTCTGCCCGTTGATCAGGAACGCTATGATTCGCGGCCTGGTTGCGCTGGTCGTCAACACCACAGGTGCGAACGGTTCGAACAGGACCTTGCGGGCGACGACCACCGCGGCAGTATCACCCTCACCAAGGTCCAGGATTTCTACCGCGTCTTCATTGCTCAAACCGCGGTCGCTCGTCATGATACGCCCTTCAAACGGAACCGCACCCACGGCGGCAACGAGTGCGAGCGCGACGAATAAAGCTACGACAATCTTCATCGAAATACCTCCCGGGATGTGGTTTTCCAATCCCACTCTTGATTGTCGTAGTGGAGGTGTTGCGGAAACGTTCCAAGAGCGTGACGTTTCCGCTAGCCGCGGGATTTCTCTGCAGGAGTCGGCGGCATGAGCATCCTGCGTTTCAATCTGCTGGGAGTTCCGCGCATGGAACTGGAAGGTGAGCCGGTGCGCCTGGGGCGACGCAAGACGGCGGCGCTCCTGTATTACATCGCCGCGACCGGAAAGCCTTTGGCACGAGGGCCGGCTACGGGTCTACTCTGGCCGGAGTTCGCTCCTGAAAGCGCCCGGACGAGCCTGCGCCGCGCGCTCGTCGACGCAAATGACGCGACCGGCCTGCGAGTCTTTGAGCCGGACCGGGATATCCTTCGCTTTTCCACCGGCATTTCCGTGGTGGTCGATACCACGGAGTTCACGGAGTTCGTCAACGAGGGTCTGGCCTCCCGGGATGCCCAGGCAACACGCTGTCTGGAACGGGCGGCGGCGCTGTACCAGGGCGAATTCCTGTCGGGCTTCTTCCTGAAAGACGCAATGGAATACGAGGACTGGCAGCTGGGTCAGGCAGAACGTTTCAAGGCCAAGGCAGTCGAGGCATTGCAGCAGCTGGCATTGGCGTACAGGGCAGCGGGCAGATCGGCCGAGGCTCAAATCCTGGCTGACCGCATAATCCAGTACGCTCCCCTGGACGAGGCGGGCCACAGGCTGACGGTGGAGATGCTCGCCGACCGGGGAGAAGCAAACGCGGCGCGGGCCCACTACGAGGCCTATGCCGCGGCAATGGAGAGGGAGCTCGGCTCCAGACCAGAGCCATCATTTACGAAGCTGTACGAAGACCTGAATAGTGGAAAGCGCAAGCCGGTACCAGCTTCGCTTAAGCCTCGACACGGCGCGCTACCCAGGCCGCTGTCAAGTTTTGTCGGCCGGGCGGACGACCTTGCACTCCTCGGGCGGTTGATCGGCGAGCGGCGACTGGTAACGCTGGTCGGACTGGGAGGCGTCGGAAAAACCCGGCTCGCCATCGAGGCAGCGGCCTCAGCGGATCGGGATCATCGCTTCGCCGATGGTGCGGCATTCGTCGACCTCGCGCCGGCAGTTCCGGGGGAGGTGCTGTCCAGGACAGCGGCGGCCCGGGACGCTCCGCTTCGCCCCGGCGGAGCCGCCAGGGACTGTGCTACACGAGTGGCAACGCCCGGAACGCCGGTGGGGGTGGGCG
>CAXZAJ010000208.1:0-7406 GCA_964293355.1 uncultured bacterium | reverse complement strand
CCCCACGCATGTCGTCAAAAGCCACGGGCTTGCCTGTGCTGAAGACATCTTCCATGAACGCCCTGCGACTCTTGGCAAGTTCAGGAGCCAGCATGCCGTAGGCATTCTTGCCCAGACACTCGTCTATGGAACGCCCGAGCCTTGCCGCAAAGGTCGTGTTGGCCGCCAGTATCGTTCCGTCATGCTCAATGAAACAGATCGACTCATCGATGGCGTCAAATACCGACTGTAGATTCCGCTGGCTCTGCTCCAGCGCATCCTTCATGTTTCGGGATTCAGTTACATCCCTCGCGATGCCCTCAAATCCAAAGACTTTGCCCGACGCATCAAGCAGCGGCGCTACGTTGGAGGTATGCCAGCGCCAGGTTTCATCTACATGCCTGACCCGGTATTCCTGACTATTGGGCCGAATGCCAGTCTCGACGACGGAGCGGATCCAGTCCTCGCACATCTGGAGATCCCAGGGATGGACAAAATCCCTGAAGGATTTTCCGAGTACATCACAGGGCCGATGCCCGAGCACCGCCTCCCAGGATGGAGACACGAAGGTAAACACCCCTTCATCGTCCATCGTATAAATCACATCGAGGCTGTTTTCTATGAGCAAGCGGTAGGTGCGCTCGCTGGCCAGAAGCGCTTCGTACTCGGCAAGCGGTATTGTCCTGGTTTCAGTAGTGCTCATGGTGCCCCCTACAAACCTCGTATCTAACGGAACCTATGTTACCCGGGTTTGGTGGTCAATTTTTTTCGTCAGTACCGCGTTGAGGAAGATGCCCGCCACGACAACGACAATACCGAAGAGCGCCACCGGAGACGGCAGCGCATCCCTGAAGAATACGGCACCACCGATCAGCGCGAACACTACTTCGCCGGCCTGGGTCGATTCTACCACCGCCAGTTCCCGTACATCATCCTGCACCAGTTCCGTCGCCCTGAAGAACAGTATCGTCGCAATCACGCCGGAAAACACCGCGACCACGAAGGTCTGCACGAATTGTCCCGCTGTCGGTCGCGTCCCCAGGACCAGCCCCGCGGCGCTCAGTACCAGCCAGAACGGCAGGCTGCAGAGCGTCATGCCGAATACACGCTCCATCGTCCCGAAGTCCGGGGGAACGAGGGCCATCATCTTCCTGTTGCCCAGCGGATACGCGAATGCGGCGACCAGCACCAGGACGACCCCGACCAGCGCGCTGCGGTCCGGGGTAGCCGAGACCTCCTGCAGTTGCACAAGCACAATACCCGTCAGTATGAAAACCGAAACGACCAGCTGCTTTACCGGGAGTGCATGCCGCACCCTGGCAACAAGTACGGCGCCGGAGACGGAATCGGCCTTGCGGTAGAACATTGGCGTCAGCAGGGCACCCGCCACGATCGTAACCTGCCAGGTGGCCGCGATGAGCCAGGACGGCCCGCACGAGGCCGCCATGGTGATGCCCGCATAAAAAATGCCAAACCCAACGGTACTCCACAGAAACCATGCCCGCGGATTTCCGCTGATTTCGCTGAACACCACGCGGTAACGCCCGCGCGGCACCATAAGCAGGAACAGCAATGGCGTCATATAGTAGAAGCGCAATGACGAAGACCAGATCCAGTGCCCGCCGCCAACCTGCATCTGCCTGTTCAGCACGAAGGTGACGGCGAAGAACAGCGATGCCAGAATTCCCAGCGCCATGGCCTTCTTCATGGCCGCTCAGAGTGCCAGTCTGTTTTCTTGCAGCAGCTGGTTTATGGCCTGGTTCACGGCGTTGCTCTCGTCCTTGGCCGAGGAAGCCTTGCCGATGATGGTTGCCGACTGCTCGTCGAACGACTTGAGCTCGGCGATAGCGCCAGAAAGCATGCCCACCGTTGACTTGAGCGTACGGAAGGTGCCCGCGAACGAGTCGGATATGCCGCGCTGCCGCTCGGCGCTCTCCTTGATGGAGCCCGCGAGGTCAGAGATGGAACGCACGCCCTCGGCAAGTTCTCGGTTCTCGCCAACGAAACCGTCCATGGTACGCGCGATGTTGGATATCAGGTCATAGGCACGCTGCGTCTCTTCCATCATCTGGTACAGCGAGGTGGCGACGGCCTGGATGCCCTCGGCGCTGCCCTCGATCTCGCCGTTCATGGTCCTGACTATGCCCGCGATCTCCTTGGTGCGCACACCCGATGAATCCGCGAGGTCGCGCACCGATTCCGCCACAACCGCGAATCCGGAACCGGCTTCTCCCGCATGCGCGGCCTCTATGGCAGCGTTCATGGCCAACAGGTTGGTCTGGTTGGATATCTTGGCCAGCGTACCGACGATCTCCAGCGTCTTGGCCTGGTATTCACCCAGGCCCTTGATGCTGGCTATGGTCTTGCCCAATATGCCTCGGCCGCTTTCAGCCAGGCTGTTCAGCTTCTTTGTAGCCTCGTCGGCCCGGCCGATATCTGACCGTATCGACTCCACCGCCTTGACCATGCGGTCCTGCGACGAGGACTGGGTATCCACCAGCGTCTTCTGCCTGACTGCCGAATCGCGGACCGAGTCCACTGACGACAGCAGGTTGGCCAGGTTTCCCTGCGCCGACTCCGAGGCCTCGCCCAGGCTACCCGAGGCTCGGTAGAGGTCTTCGTTCTTGAGCACGAACGCCGCGAGTATCTCGCCGATCGCATCGAACGAGGATGCAATCGCACCGTTGCTCGAGTCAGCTTCCTGCTTGAGTTCGCCTATCCTCACCATGATCTTGGATACTGAAGCCAGCGCATTGGCGCTTTTTTCCCACTCCCCGACGCTCAGGGCCAGGAGGTTGTTCTGCAGCTTCGTCAGGTACAGCAACACGAACGACGCGGCGAGAAACACCACGGCAACGATGGCTCTGCGGCTGAGCGCCAGGGGGTCTCCGCTGATGGTGGTGCAGACGTTGAACGTGATGGCAAAAAACACACCCATCCCGGTTACGAACGGCGCTGAGACGATGATGCCGGCGGGCATCATGATGATCAACGCCAAGCCCAGGACCGAAGTGAGCACGACAATGTAGTTGTCAGCCTTGACCAGCGCCGGCTGGAGGAGTATGCCAACCAGGATAAGCGCGATAAACGTGAGCAATATGGCACTGCCGAGCCGGTCTTTTCCGTTGAGCACGAACATGATGCCAACAACTATCGTCACCGCGATCAGGACGGACCCGATGCCAGCTGCGATGTTGTGGATCAACAGGAAGCTTATGGGTATGAAAACCAGCACCGTCACGCCTATGATCATGAGGAAGATCAGGCTGACACGTTTGCGCCTCAGGTCGAAGTATTCTTCGACGTGCAGTCCGAGGGGAGTCTTCCCCAGGATGCGTTTGAATTCCTTGAACATGGAACCATCGTATATCAAGAGTTGAAATAAATCAAAAACAAAAGCTGAACTCAGCCAATGAGCTCAGCGCAACGGTGCAACCAGTGCGGCCAGCCTCGCGGCGTAGTCTTCACGGTTCTCCGGATACAGGTCGCTCTCTGAAAAGCCATCAGACGCAAAAGGGTCCGCTCCTGATTCCTCTACCATTGCGGCTACGATCTTGTCAGGCTCGGTATCGCCTGAAACCGTCACAAAAACGGCTTTTCCGAGCTTTCCTGAATACATCCTGAGCCAGGATCGAACCGGGGGGCTCAGGTGCCAGGCCCAGACCGGGGTACAGACGAACACGACATCGTACCGTGCAGGATTGTAGAAGGGCTCCGCAATGGGCGTAGCAGTACCGATGCTGGCATCCATGCCGGCACCCATGAAGCCAAAAAAGCCAGTACGCGACTTCAGTTCGACAATGGCCTCGAGGTCAGCGCCAGTCAGCGCGGCAAGGTCTTCCGCAACGACCCGCGTCGCATTACCCTGCGAGAAGTACACCACAAGCACCCGACCGGCTCCCGCAACCGGTTCAACCACGGCTGTAATGGAGCTTTCAGACCGTACCGCGGGGCTCGGCCCGCTCAGGCCATCGGGTTTCTGCACTTTGTTGGTGGTGCAGCCTCCCGCAAGCACCGCAGCTACGAGTACGGCTAAAACGAACTGATGCTTTTTCATGGGGCAGCCCCTTTTTGACCTGCCTGTTGCCGCACCACCTGGAAGCGCAGCACGGTCTTCATTTTTTCCGGTGCAACCGCATTCGGATTGCCGCAGCCACGGATGGTAAAGAAATTCATCGTCGGAACCGTCAACAATTCCGGTCTGGCTCCAGGCAGATACAACGACTTCTCGCTTTTTTTCCATTCGACTTTCATGGCGGTCTCCCTACGGTGTTCTCTGAAACGGCTTGAGGTACGCGCGCACTGATTCAGTCATTTCAAGTGAAAAATCAGACATGTACTTCCGGGTACAGAATGCTTTCATGTACGAATCGAAGTTGAAATCCGGTTCAGGATGTCGCGTGGAGAACATCAACCGCAGCTCACTTTCCGGGAGCCGCCGATAGGTGTTATTCTGCACGACAAAACTGCGGTCGAACCGTCGCGGCTTGGGGCGGGCACGCTGCTGGTCTGCAGGATATCCAAACACGACCATGATTACCGGCACCACATACTCGTCCAGCCCGAACAGCTCTACGTGGCGGTCGTGGTTCTCCAGAATATCGCCGATGTAGCACGAACCGATGCCCAGAGATTCCGCCGCCACGACCGCGTTCTGGGCCGCGATGAGCGCGTCTTCGCTTGCCAGAAGAAAATCCCCAACACTCGGTTTTCTTGGATTTGCACCTGCATATTCGTAACAGTCCTGCCAGCGCCGGCAATCCGCCAGAAAAACCAGCACGAGCGGTGCCTTGGCTATGAACGGCTGATTGTCGCAACTGACAGAAAGCGTATCCTTGAGGTTCTGATCCTCCACCTCGATGATCGTGTACAGGCACTGGTTGCCCGCCGTCGGCGCCTGCATGGCGGCATCCAGTATCAGGTCCCTGTCCGTGGGTGAAACCGGTTTATCCAGAAAAGCCCTGGTCGATTTCCTGGAAAAAAGTGATTCTATCGTCTGATTCACTGGATGCTCCATGTATTCAGTCTTCTTCACTGCCGCAGAGCCGCTTGAGTTCATGCAGTTCCGCGTGCATCTTGCGGGTAATCGACCGTGCCATGCCACCAAAGCTGAGCGCATTGATGACGCTCACCGGAAACCGCCAGCGGATGTCGGCATCCACGTCCAGCCTTGTGCCATTCTTGATACCGTGGAGCGCGTAGACAATGTCCAAGGCATGGATCCGGCTTTCAAGGTAGAACGCTATCTTGCGGTCGGGTACGTAACTCGTTATTGAACCCCGCATCTCGAGGCTACTACCCTTTTCTTCTATTGTTTCAGTAAAAGTCGTGCCGACCATGCCGGGCTTCTTTTCCAGCGTCTTGCCGCCCGTCACTTCCTTTTGCCAGAGCATAGCCTTCCCCGGTTCCGCGAGCCATGGGAATATGAACTCAGCCGGCCTGCGTATCTCTATCGAGCAATGGATTTTCATATGCTGTCCTTTGCTTAACCCCGCGCCTTGTATTTCATTCAACTATAGGTCTTCATGCAAGCTGAAACAAGAATGCAAGGAGCGTGCAGGAAATCCTGGAGTAGAGCCTGCGGTAGAGCTTCCACGATTATGGCCGCAGGTCCTTCCAGCCGCTCCAGAACCACGGCATTTCCTTGCCCGTCAGGAACTGCAGCCTGAGGGCCAGCTGGGCCGCGTGATGCTGGATATGCCGTAACGAATACAGATGGAGTTCCAGCCTGGTTCCAAGCTCGGGCCGCGTGAGCGCCCTTCCTGCCAGGTCGTCGTCGTCCTTACCTGAAAAAACAAGGGAACATCGCTCCGCGCAATGGCGAAGGTATGACAGGCATTGTTCCTTGCTGTACAGGTTGACGGGCAGCCGGTCGGAAAGCTCCTCGTAATCCGTGAACAGTGCGACGTTCCGCGAATGGTATGCCTGTGCCCTGAACGCCTCGAGGTTTTCCGACAGATACAAGTCAGTGTACATGAGCGTGTGAAAAACCACCTGGGAGAAGGGATAGTCCCCTTGAGACTGCTGCCACCCATCGTCCGGGCAGTTGTCGATACAGTACTCCAGGGAACGGAGCGCGGCTCCAAACTGGTTATCCAGAACGGTTGATACCATGATGCCCTCACTTGTCGTTGCAAAGAAATATAAGTACTTTTGCACTATCACGTGTCGCGTTAGTTCGGACAGGTGATGCACCGCCGCTCCGTATGGAGGGCTATGTTTCAGTGCCGGTATCCGCGGGTTCCGATGCCCGGGAACGGAGGAGGGGCGCCCAGAAAGCGGCCCGCCAGGGGGTCTATCATGTCCAGCTACTTCAACCTCAACGAATCACTTGAAAACCTCGTGCGCGACCTCAAAACCGGAGCCGAGCAGTTCGCCCGCGCCATGGCCAGCGAAGCGGAGGCCCACGGACAGGCAGAAGGCTGCTTCAGCGGCTCAACCGGCGGAACCCACGGAGGCAATTTTGGCGGGTCCAAGGATTTCTCGTTCAACTTCGAGAACCTCGGCTATCCCCGCCACGAGACCTTCGAGCAGGCAGACGGGTCAATCGTGTACCGGTTCCAGCTCCCCGGTTTCGACGAATCGTGCATCAACCTGAGCTTCAAGGGCGACACGATGATACTCAAGGCTACCCTGCCGGAGCACCTGCGTGCCGAGTCCGCTGAAGGCCGCCGGTCGTTCCTGCGCAACATAGACCGCCGTGAATACAGCGTGCCCGCCGACCGCTACGACCAGACCGCCGTCAAGGCAGTGTTCAAGAACGGCATACTTACCGTCACCATCCCGCCCAAGGACGAGGACATGAGCGGCGCCATCAAGGTGGAGATAATCAAAGAAGGCAACTAGCCTACCGACTCTGACGTACGAGTCGCGAAGCACATCAAGGCGCGCCCCGCTCTGGAGCGCGCCTTTAAAATTTTAAATCGATGCCGGCCTGTTTCATGATTGCATTCGCTGTATGTCTGGACTTGATTTTGCCATCAACGGTAAAATAGATTTTTGACAGGGGACTATACCAGATATCATGGTCCCCCTTGCCATGACGGTGGAAATGGCAGCCATTCTCGGAGAGCCTTGCACGAACCTTCTTCTCATACTCTGCCATCAGGCATGAACCAGGTCATGACGTTCTGACTTGAAAAAAACGGGAATATCATCCGGTACCAATCCATTGATCGCCAGCAATTCAGGAATGGCAGCCTTGACGCGTTCTATAAGCGCATCCAGTGAACCAGATTCAAGCACGAGCCCCGGTACATCATTGCTCGATGCTACCCAGACAGAGGCTTCTTCATCCCATGTAGTCAGTACAGTGTATTCCATGCACTACCCTCACTCATACAAATCTAAACACTGGCCAGTAGTTGTTCAAGCCGCGGGCCCGATGTGCTCCACCAGCTGAACCTTGAGCCCGTCAGGATCCTGGA
>CAXZAJ010000207.1:0-7411 GCA_964293355.1 uncultured bacterium | reverse complement strand
GAGCCGCCCCCCCGGGCGGAGGACTGTAAAAAAGAAAAACAAGGGACCGCAGTTGTCGCCCCCCCCCCCGGGGCCGACCTTCTTTTCTGGCGAGGAGCCGTTCGTGTTTGTATCGACGATGGGGTTCCTCGTGCCGGCTGCCCCCTGGACGGCCAGGGTAGCCGGAGTGGCCTCCAAGGCCGTCATCCTGCTGGCCGACGATGGCGCAGCCATTTCGATAACAGGCCGTGCTGAAGACCTGGACGCACGGGCGTTTGTCATCGCGGAGGGCTTCCAGGATTTCCTTGCAGCCGCCAAGGCGGCATTCTCCGGAAGCGGAGAGCATGTGCTTGTACGTTACGATGGAAACATGTTGAGCATTGAAAGCGCCAGGCGAACTACGGTACGTACCGACACCGCGCTTGTCTGGGATCCTCGGGATGAATTAAAAAAGGTTGCTGAAAGCCTCGATGGCCTGAAGCTGCGCAGTATGGCTGACGTACTTGAAGTTGAACTTGGGGCAGCCCATGATGCCGGGCGTTCACGCGAGGGCATACACGGCGACGGGCCTTTTGCCCAGGCATTCAGGCGGTTGCGGGCTGCGCCGGCTTTTCCGGCAAACCTCGTGGGATTCGGGCCGGGGTCTACGCCGGCCGGCGACGACTGGCTTACCGGGTACCTCACCGGGCGCGACCTGGTCGCGGGCGGCCTAGGCCTGGCTGAGCCGGCGCTGCGCTCCGCGGTACAGGCGGCGTTCAGCCGTACGACCGCGTCGGGCCGGGCATTGTTGACAGGAACGATTGCGGGTGCGCCGCCGGCCTATATCGTCGGACTGGTACTCGCGACAACGGAGCTTGCTATGGAATCAAGCGTGCGGGCAGCGGTACGGACCGCTCTCGGACACGGTGCCACTTCAGGAGAAGACGCGCTCGCGGGACTCATTCAGGGCTTGCGGACATCGCCTTCAGCGGCTTGAAGCGGTATTATATAAGCCGAACGAACTTGAACGGAAGGATCTGGTGATGCGATGAAACGAATTACAGTCAAGCGCGGTTCTTACTACGATTCCGTATTCCTGATGCTCGCCACGCGCGGGCTCAAGGGGCTTGCGGGCGTGCGGAACGCGATAGTGGCCATGGCCACGCCCATGAATGTGGAACTCCTGACCGACATGGGCTTTGCGCCCGCTGAACTTGACGGACTCGGCCCCAATGACCTCGTCGTCGCCGTGGACGCAGAGAACGATGCCGCGGCCGAGACCGCCATCAAGGAGGCGTTTGACTCCCTGACGCGCAAGAAAACCGAGGCCGCCGCCTCCGGAGTCTCCAAGGTCGGTTCATTCGGAGCGGCCCTGACCCTGGCGCCAGAAGCCAATGTGGCGCTTGTTTCCGTGCCTGGCGCTTACGCCGCCCGGGAGGCACGCAAGGCTCTCGAGTCTGGCCTCCATGTGATGGTATTCTCTGACAACGTCTCCCTTGAAGAGGAAATTGCGCTCAAGAAGCTGGCCGTATCAAAAGGGCTGCTCATGATGGGCCCTGACTGCGGCACGGCCATAATCAACGGCAAGCCACTATGCTTTGCCAACGTCGTCCGGCGCGGCCCGATAGGCGTGGTGGCGGCGTCCGGCACCGGCCTGCAGGAAACGACCTGCCTGATAGACCGCTACGGCTCCGGCATACGCCAGGCCATCGGCACCGGCGGCAGGGACATGAAAAGCGCGGCAGTAGGCGGCATGACCAGCCTCCTGGCCATAGAAGCGCTTTCAGCCGACCCTGAAACCAAAGTGATACTCGTCGTGGGCAAGCCGCCGGCCCCGGACGTGGCAGCCAAGGTCGTTGCGGCCCTTCGAGCCAGCGGTAAACCCGCCGTCGCCTTTTTTCTCGGTGCCAAGCCGGGAATCGACGAAGAACGCCTCGCCTATGCCACCAACCTCGAGGAAGCTGCCCTGCTGGCAACCCTCTTTGCCGAGGGCGTGACGAGCGCCACTTCAGCCAAGGCCAAGCTGCGTGAAGATTCAGGCAACGACCGCTACAACCGCCCCAGCAAGCTCGCGATAGAGACGCTGGCCGCTGCGGAAGCCAGAAACCTTACCAACGACCAGCATTTCCTTCGCGGCTTGTACACCGGAGGAACGCTTGCCGACGAGGCCCTCTTCATGGCCCACGACATGCTGGGCGGCGTCAGATCGAACAACCAGACCGATCCCGCCTGGACGATGGCCGATCCCCTCGTATCGGTCGGCAACGTCGTCATCGACCTGGGCGACGACTTCTTTACCGCCGGCAAGCCCCATCCGATGATAGACCCGGCCGCCAGGGCCGAGCGCATAGCCAAGGAAGGCGCAGATCCCGCAACGGCAGTAATCCTTATAGACGTAGTGCTCGGCTATGGCTCCCATGCCGATCCCGCAGGTGCCTGCGTCGATGCCATACGTGCGGCCAAGGCTTCTGCCAAGGCGCGCGGAGGTTACCTGCCCGTCATAGCGTCCGTTACCGGCACGGCCGGCGACCCCCAGGGCTACGCAAGCCAGGTGGCGCTGCTTGAGGCTGAAGGCGTCATCGTGATGCCCTCCAACTACCGCGCGGCGCTCGTGGCCGTGGAGATAGCCAGGATCGCCTCGAAAGGACTTTCCCGATGAATGCCAAACCGATACTCGACCTCTTCAACGCGGAACTCCATGCCGTAAACCTGGGTCTTGAGTCATTTGCCACCAACCTCGTCAAGGAAGGCGGCAAGGCAGTCCATGTAGAATGGCGCCCGGCGCCCGGCGGAGGCAAAAGCGCCGCCGCGGGCCCCCGTGCCCCGGCCCCCGGGACGGCCGGGGGTGGGGGGGGGGGCAACGGCGCGGGCGTCAGGCGCATACTCGCCGCTGAGCCCACCGTAATCGGCATCGGCATCGCGGCTGACGTGGTGCCCGGCATGGCCAAGGACCTCATCCTGCACGCCGGCCCACCCGTTACCTGGGAGAAGATGTGCGGCCCGATGCGCGGCGCCCTCATAGGCGGCCTGATGTATGAAGGCCTCGCCTCGAACCCTGAAGAAGCGGCCGCGCTTGCCGCATCCGGAAAGATCCGCTTCGATCCCTGCCACCACCACGACGCCGTAGGCCCGATGGCCGGCGTCATGACCGCGTGCATGCCGGTCTGGATCGTGGAGAACAAGGCCTTTGGCAACAAAGCGTACTGCGCCCTCAACGAGGGCCTGGGGAAGGTAATGCGCTACGGCGCCTATTCAGCAGAAGTCCTCGACCGCCTGGCCTGGATGCGCGACGAACTTACGCCCATCCTCGTGGCGGCGCTGAAGCGTTTTGGCCCCATAGACATGAAGAGCATCATAGCCCAGGTCTTGCAGATGGGTGACGAGGGCCACAACCGCAACCGCGCCGGCACCTCGCTGATCATACGCGAACTCGCGCCGCACATCGTGATGCTCGATTTCCCCAAGGAAAAACTGGCCAAGGCGCTGGCCTTCCTCAACGCCAACGACCACTTCTTCCTCAACCTCACCATGCCCAGCGCCAAGTGCTCCGTAGACGCGGCGGCCGGCATAGAAGGCTCCACGATCATAACGACGATGGCCCGCAACGGCACCGAGTTCGGCATCAAGCTGTCAGGCCTGCCCGGCCGCTGGTTCACCGGCCCCGCGGGCATCATCGACGGCCTGTACCTGCCCGGCTTCGGCCCCGAACACGCGTCGCGCGACATCGGCGACTCGGTGATCACCGAAACCTCCGGCATAGGCGGCTTCGCCATGGCCGCAGCGCCAGCCATAGTCAAATTCGTAGGAGGCTCGCCCAAGGACGCCATAGACGTGACGATGCGCATGTACGAGATAACCAATGCCGAAAGCCTCTCGTACCGCATTCCGGTGCTGGACTTCCGTGGAACGCCCACGGGCATAGACGTGCGCAAGGTGGTGGAGACCGGCATTCTGCCCGCCATCAACACCGGCATAGCCCACAAGGATCCCGGCGTAGGTATGGTAGGCGCCGGCCTCGTCAAACCCCCAGAAAATGCCTTCCGGGACGCCCTGGTAGCCTTCGCCGACAAGTACGCCAAGAAGGTATAAAAAGAAATTTTGCACAGAGACACAGAGAAGATGAGGTAAGAAAGTTTTAGACCAGAGAAAGGAAGAGGAAGAGTGGGAATGTTCGAAATTTTATCTTCGCATTGTACTTTCTTCCTCTTCTCATCTTCTCTGTGTCTCTTTGCTTAAATTCCTAGTCTTCGTATACATTCAGGAGGTTTTTATGAAGATGATTGATTTGACGATTCCGCTGGGCATCGGCACGCCGCCCTGGCCCACCTACGAGCCGCTGGAGATGAAGTACTTCAAGCGCCTCGCACCCAATGGAGCCAACGGCCAGTTGCTGACCCACTCCAACCACATCGGTACGCATCTTGACGGCGAGATACACTTCTATACGCCCGGCAAGGACATCGCCAGCCTGGACATGGATTTCCTCGTCCATGAAGGCGCCATCGTCGACCTGTCCGACATCGTGGGCGAGTACGACGTGTACACCTCCAAGATGGTAGAGGACCGCGTGGAAGTGAAAGAAGGCGACATCCTCATCATCCACACCGGCTTCCACCACTACGGCTGGGACCAGCCTGCCGGCGACGAGATCCGTTACATGATCAAGCACCCCGGGCCGGACCGCGAGTTCGCCGAGTGGGCCAAGAAGAAGAAGCTGCGCTGGATTGGCGTGGACTGCGGCTCCGCCGACCACCCGATGAACACCAAGATCCGCGACTGGATGCCCAAGCAGGCCGCCGAGTGCGACCGCCACTTCCAGAAGAAGTACGGCAAGACCCTGGACGAGGTATTCAGCGAGGACAAGTACCAGCTGATGCACCTGGAGATGTTCAACGTTGGCATCATCCACGCGGAATGTCTGGGCGGCGACATGGACCTGCTCCTCAACCAGCGGGCCACCATCGGCTGCTTCCCCTGGCGCCTGGTTGACGGCGAATCCAGCGTGGCGCGCATCGTCGCCATGGTGGAAGACGACCACTACGAGAAGCTGATGGCAAAGAAAGCCAAGTGCGAACTGACCAAGTTCGGCGACATCGCCGGCTCCAAAGCCGCCTGGCTCCACGAAGAGGCAAAGAAGCGATAATGAATTTTTAGCACAGAGACACAGAGAAGATGATGTAGGGAAGGCTTTAGAATATGTGAAGATAGGAAATTTGGGCACAGAGACACGGAGAAGATGAGGTAATAAAAGAGTTTTGGAAAAGAATAGGAGCAAAGGGGAGATGAGGATAAGGAAGTACACGACTCCTTTCCTTATCCTTTTTCTATTCCTTTTCCAATTTTCCCCTCTTCCTCATCTTCTCTGTGTCTCGTTGCGAATTTCTTAGTCTTTCTTCATCCTTATACTTCTTGTCTTGCCTCATCTTCTCTGTGTCTCTGTGCTTATTTCTCTCTATTTTATATTCTCTTATATTCAGGAGCACGTATGGCTAAGCCGCTTGAGGGGATCAGGGTACTCGATTTGACGCGGGTGCTCGCGGGACCGTTCTGCACCATGATGCTGTCGGACCTTGGCGCCGAGATAATAAAGGTGGAAGTACCGGGTACCGGTGACGATTCCCGTTCGTTCGGACCGTTCAGGAACGGCCAGAGCCTGTACTTCATCAACGTCAACCGCGGCAAGGAAAGCGTCGCGATAGACCTCAAGACCGAGGCCGGCAAGAAGCTCCTCCTCGATCTGGCCAAAAAGTGCGACGTCATCGTGGAGAATTTCCGCCCCGGCACCATGGAAAAACTGGGCCTGGGCTGGGACGTCCTCAAGGTTGCCAATCCGCGGCTCATCTATGGCGCCGTGTCTGGTTTTGGCCATTCCGGCCCCGACTCAGGGCGCCCGGCCTACGACATACTCGTGCAGGCCATGGGCGGCGTGATGAGCATCACCGGCTGGCCCGAGTCGCCCCCCACCCGCGTAGGCCTGTCCATGGGCGACATCACCGCCGCGGTGTTCCTGTCCACCGGCGTGACCTCCGCCCTCTACCAGCGCGAGAAGACCGGCCTCGGCCAGAAGGTCGACGTGTCCATGCTGGACTGCCAGCTCTCGATACTCGAGAACGCCCTGGTGCGCTACCAGGTTGACGGCAAATCACCCACCCCGCTGGGCACGCGCCATCCAACCATCACCCCGTTCCAGGCCTTCCGCGCCAGCGACAAGTGGTTCGTCATAGCGGTGGGCAACGACGCGCTGTGGAAAAAATTCTGCGTGTCCATGAACCGGCCTGACCTGCTGGCCGATACCCGCTTCGCCACCAACGGCGACAGGACGAAGCACTACGACGACCTGATCCCGGAACTCGAGCGCATGTTCGAGGTCAAGGCGCGGGCTGGCTGGCTCGGGCTGCTCGAAAAGGCCGGCCTGCCGAGCGCCCCGGTCAATACGGTTGAAGACGTCATGCTGGACCGCCAGCTTGCAGCCAGGAACATGTTCGTAACGGTTGAAGACGAAATCGCCGGGCAGATAACCATACCCGGCAATCCCATAAAGATGGAAAATGTGCCTGAAAGCCCCACGCGTCCCCACGCTCCGGCCATAGGTGAACATACCGACTCGATCCTGGCCCACGTGCTTGGTCTCGATGCCGCGACGATTGCCGCCTTGCGCTCCCAGGGCGTGGTCGTATGAACGCGCAAAACGCGGTACGACCCGCGGCCGTAGCTCCGGAGCCGCTCGCGGCGCTGGCCGCCGGATTGCGTTCCGGCTCGATACCGTTGCGCGGGTACGTGGAACGCTCGCTGGACCGCGTCGACCGCTTCGATGGAGACGTACATGCCTTGCTGCCCGAACCGGGCCGCCGGGAGCGCATCCACGCTGAAGCCGCCGCGCTGGAAGCACGGTATCCGGACCCAGCGGCAAGGCCTCCGCTCTACGGCGTGCTCGTCGGCGTCAAGGACATCTTCGCCGCGGACGGCTTCGAGACGCATGCAGGTTCCAGACTGCCTGCGAAATTGTTCGCGATGCCCCAGGGGCCCGTGGTATCGGCGCTGAGGAACGCCGGTGCCATCGTGCTCGGAAAAACCGTGACGACGGAGTTTGCCTACTTTGCGCCAGGCCCCACAGCCAACCCGTGGGACACCACCCGCACGCCCGGCGGCTCCAGTTCCGGCTCGGCGGCCGCGGTGGCGGCAGGATTCTGCTCCCTGGCGCTCGGCACCCAGACCACAGGCTCCATCTCCCGGCCCGCGGCCTTCTGCGGCATTGCCGGCTGGGAAACCCGCTACGGGGGCCCCCGCCCCCAGGGGGGCGGAGCTCGCGCCCGCGGGCAGTGGGGTGCCCGACGACGACGCGACGGCCACCCGGTGGAACGCCGCCGTGATGGAGCTCGGCGCGCTGGTCTGCACCGCGCGGGCCCCGCGCTGCGAGGCCCGCGCGCGGGCTGGTGCCGCCCGGGCCGGAGCT
>CAXZAJ010000206.1:0-7421 GCA_964293355.1 uncultured bacterium | reverse complement strand
ACCGGCTCCGGTTCCTGCTCTGGCGGCTCCTGCCAAGGTAGCCGCGGCTCCAGCCGCAAAACCGGCTTTGCCTGAACCTAAAGCGGTGACGCCAGCCAAGCCGGTGGCTGCGGCACCCAAGCCCGCGCCGGCCGCGTCAGCAAAAGCTGAAACTCCTAAAGCCGCTGAATCCGCCCCCGCGGCCGCACCTGCGGCCGTACCCGCGCCGGCTGTCGTACTGCCGGGAACCCCGCCGTCCCAGGCCCGGTCTGTGGATGCGGCCAAGACCCAGCCCGTGGCCGAGACCCGGATAGAGACGGTCCGGGGCGAACGGTTTGAGCTGCGGTTTCCTGGTACCGGCTGGATCTACCTGGGGGATGAGGAAGGCAAGGAAGGGCTCCGGTATGAGACGAGGCGGTTTGAGTCGACCCAGGCCGTCTTCGCCATGAATCCGGAGACGGTCGGCGAGTACCTCCTGCGTTTCCAGCGGCAGAATCCTGTAGACCAGGCTACCGAAACGAGCCTCGTCCGTGTGATGGTAACCGAGCGGTCCGGGTTGAGCACTGCAACGGCTGCCCCGGCGACTCCGGTGGCCCCGGCAGCAACAACAGCTCCGGTAGCAAGTGCAACGTCCCCCGCGGTCCCTATCGTCCCGGATGCTCTGACTGTTCCGGCGGGTACTTCGACAGCTGCCGCGGTTCTTCCAGTAACGGCTCTGCCGGTCGATCCGGCTTCGCTCATCAAACTGGCAAAGACAGAGCTGGAAGCCAAGCGCATACAGGCGGCCATTGAGGCGCTGGACCGCTACCTGGCGCTCTATCCGTATGGCAACGATGAGGTATTTTACCTGTATGGCCTGGCCTACGAGCAGGACACGCCCTTCAGGGACATCAAGAAGTCCTGGGAGTACTACAGGCGGGTCAAGGACGATTATCCGAGAAGTGCCAGGTGGACTGCCGCAGCCGACCGTGTAGCCTATCTGGAAAAACACTACTTTGGTCTCCGCTAAAGGCTCGCTCTAGCCTTGATTGCTTGAAGACCCCCTCATGCCATGCTATCCTGTGCCCATGGCGACAACGAAACTATATTATGAGCAACCCGATACGCGTGAGCTTGAATCCCGTGTTGTAAGCATCAAGGCTGATCAGGACGGCTTTTCAGGCATAATCCTGGACCGCACACTGTTCTATCCCGATGGTGGCGGCCAGCCCTGTGATTCAGGCACCCTCGCCGGTTTGCCTGTGGCCATGGTGGTGGAATCCGGCGACGAGGTCGTGCATCGCATCAAGGCCACTGATGCCGAACTCAAGGCAGCTGGCATCGTCCCCGGTGCGGTCATACGGTCGGTGGTCGATGTTGCACGAAGGCGTGAACACAGCGAACAGCATACGGCGCAGCACCTGCTGTCATCGGTGCTCCTGCGGCTCAAGACCGCAACCACGCTGTCGTTCCATCTGGGTGAGCGTTACTCTTCAATAGATCTGGACATCGCACCGCTTGAACGCGAGGAGATCGATGCCGTGGAAGACGAAGTCCTGCGTATCATCCGCGACGATTACCGCGTTACCACCCACCTGTGTCCGCCCGAGGATGCCGCATCCTTTCCGTTGCGCAAGGAGCCCAGTGTAGAGACGGGCGTGCTGCGGGTCGTGGAGATCGATGGCCTTGAGTACTCGGCCTGCTGCGGCACCCATGTGGGCCGTTCAGGAGAGCTGGGGCTGTTCAGGATAATCAAAGTTGAAAAGTACAAGGCTGGATGCCGCGTGCATTTCCTGGCGGGCGGCCGGGCTTTTGCCGATTACCGGCGGCTCGCTGGCCTTGCCAGGGATGCCGCACTCGCTGCCGGCACTCCGGAAGACGACATTGCCACGGTGATCGCGTCCAGCAAGGACAAGCTCAAGGCGCTTGAGCGCAGCCTCGATGAGGCACGGGATGCTGCCGCGACAGCGGAAGCCCGGGCATGCAATGCATCGATTCCTGCCGGAACCGTTGTGTTTGCGGAATCCGGGAGCTTTGACGCGGCTTCGAGACTGGCACGTGCCCTGGCAAGGCTCGGGCGCGTTTCTGTGGTCTCCTGCCTCACTGAGCTGAAGGCGGTAACTTGTTCACCTGCTCCCGCAGAGCCTGGATTCCAGCCTGTCGACACCGTTTTTGGCCTTCTGGCCAAGGAGCAGGGCGGCAAGGGAGGTGGTGGAAAGGCGTTTTTCCAGGCAGCCTTCCCGGATGTTGCGTCAATCGAGGCCTTCGTCGCGGCTTCCCGGCTTGTTGCCTCCCGGCTTGATGCTCAGGGGCTTGCTTGACAGGTTCTGTATCTCCCGGCGACACTGATTAAAATGAAATTGAAGGAACACAAGGTGACTAGAAAAAAACGACTTGGTTTCAGGGGTTCGATGGTGCTGTGGACGGCAGCCATCACGACGCTCGGCTTCGTGGGCATGGTTACCGCCCTGTCGTTCCTCGTCCGCAAGGAACTCTCGGCCTCCAGCTACTCTGCCTCGGAGATAGCCGGCAAGGGTTACGCCGCGGAGGTTGCTGGCTCGCTTGACGCCGGAATCCATGCTGCGGAACAGCTTGCCGTCGTTGTCTCATCACTGAAAACGATAGACCTCAGCCGCCTCGACGCCATAGAATTCCTGCGGAATTATGCGGAAGCCAATACTGGTTTTGATGGTGCCTGGTTCATCTTTGAACCCGATGCGTTTGACGGCAAGGATGCTGACTATGCAACCGGTGGTCCGCAACGCGGATCTTCTCGCGGCTACGCTTCTGACGGCAGGCTGGTGCCGTACTGGAACCGTTTTTCCGGGGAACTGCAACTCGAGGAGTGTGTAGACTACGAGAGCGGCCCCTCGTCGGTATATTATACCGATCCGCTGACCTCCGGTATAACGACCGTAACAGAACCAACCGTCTATGAAATTGCCGGAAAGCCTACCATGGTGGTGTCCTTCTGTTCTCCGATAATCGTTGATGGAACCACGATTGGCGTCGCGGGCCTCGATATGTCCATGGCGGCCTTCAACGACCTCATATCGACGATAAAGCCGCTGGGCCTGGGATACGCGTTCATGCTCAGCGACAAGGGAACCATCGTGTCCCACCCCGATCCAGACTTGATCGGCAAACCGTACTCCGTAGCTGCCGACGCCGAATCCCAGGACCGCATCCTGGCATCGTATTCCCAAGGCTGGCTTCATGCGGAGATGAAAAAAGCTACGACAGGTGGCCTGCTCTCGCATATGGTCATCGTACCATTGCCGATACTGCACACTGACCGTTATTGGGCTCTTGGTGTGTTGACGCCGCTCAACGGCATGCTCCAGTCCATCGCCACCCTGATCGTGTTCGTCATCGCCATAGCGTCCGGTGTGCTGGTAATTTCACTCGGAGCGTTGTGGTTCCTGATCGGCCAGTCGATACGCCCGCTCGCCCATACGGCAATTGCGTTCAGCGAATTGGCCCAGGGTGACGCCGACCTGACAAAAACCATTGCGCTCAAGCGCAACGATGAGATAGGCGACCTTGTAGCCGGTTTCAACGGCTTCGTGGGTAAGCTGCGCGGCATCGTGGCTACGCTCAAGGATGCGCAGGGAACGCTCGGAGGCATAGGCGAGGAACTGGCAACCAGAACGCACGAACCAGCCAGCGCCACCGCGCAGATACTGCCCACCATAGAAGGCGTGCGGCGCCTCGCCCCCAACCAGGAAATGAGTACCAGCGTAGCCACCAATTCCGTAAGCTCCGTCGTTGGCGGCATAGCCGATCTGGATTCGCTGACCGAGACCCAGGCCGCCGGCATTTCCGAAGCCTCCGCTTCCATAGAACAGATGATAGGCAACATCGGATCTGTCAGCGCATCGATCGGCCACATGGCCGGGCGTTTCGAGGAGCTGACGAAGACCGCGATAGCAGGCAAGGAAAAGCAGGAAGCCGTGGTCAGCAAGGTTGGCATCATCGCCTCGCAGTCGGAGTTGCTCCTTGAGGCCAATCAGGTCATCGCGGGCATAGCCAGCCAGACCAACCTGCTTGCCATGAACGCCGCCATAGAGGCTGCGCACGCGGGGGATGCCGGCAAGGGCTTCTCGGTGGTGGCGGACGAGATCCGGCGCCTCTCGGAGACCTCCGCCGAGCAGTCCAAGAGCATCGGGGCGGAGCTGTCCAGCATCAAGGAAACCATCGCCGAGGTCGTTGTCGCGTCAGCGGAATCTGAAGAATCGTTCAACCGCGTATCGTTGAGCATCGATGCCACCGATGAACTGGTACGCCAGGTGGACAATGCCATGGCGGAACAGCGCGAGGGATCCAGGCAGATACTGGAGGCGCTCCGCGACATGAATACCGCCGCCGAGGCCGTACGCTACAAGGCCAAGGCAATGACCAATGACGCGGAAAGCGCGCGCGACGGCATGAAGATGCTGCTTGAGACCACCATGACGATACGCGGCAGCATGGACGAGATGGGCGCGGGAGCGCAGCAGATAAACAAGGCGGCCCAGTCTGTTTCCGGCCTTGCTGAATCGACGCGCGAGAGCATACGCCAGATGGATGAGGTCATAGGCAAGTTTAAGGTATAAGCCGCCGCAGCCGCGTTCCTACAGGTGGAACAGTTTCTTGAGGCTGGCGCGGCGGGTAATGCGGTGATGCAGGTAAAAAAGCAGCCCGGCTACGGGCAGGCAGGTTACGGCCACCACGGCTGACCAGGCTAACGCCACTGAATCGCGCGTGGCCAGGTCGGTGGCGGCCTCTATGCCCATGCACCCAGCGGCCGCCGCTACCAGTGCGATGGCAATGGCGTTGACGCCCTTGTGCCTGAGCCGGGCGATCAACACCGCCGAACCAAGTATTGAAGCCTCCACGATGAGGACTATGGGGCCGCCTATCGTGGGGAACCATGACCTGGCAGGATCCAGAAGATCGAGTACCAGCACGTACAGTGGCGTGGCCAAGGCGACCAGCACAGCCGCCCTCCAGCGGTGATCGTCAGCGGCTACGGGCACGGCAACGAGTATGTAGAGGTACACCACCGACGCGATGGGATACAGCGACCAGCCCACCCGGCGGTCAACGAGCAACTCTACCGCGAGCAACGTTACGCAGACAATGATGATGCAAACCGCGAAGACCTCCAGAAAGGCCTTGCGTTTCTGTGCATCCGTCAGGCGGTCGAATTGTTCCGGGTCCACCGTTTTTTCAGGAAACGAGGAATCTGCCGGTTCGGCGGCGGTTTCGCTTTCGTCTGGTTCTACGGCGGAGCGGCACAGCGGGCAATGCCTGGCCGATTCAGCCAGTTCTACGCCGCAATTGGGGCATATGGGCATGACGCACCTCACATGTTTGATTCTACGGTCACGGTTATTCCCATGCCGGTGATTCTTGAAAAGAAACGCCGCTCCAGTTCCGTGGACATGGCAAGGGAACCGAAGCTGATGAAGAGCCTGTCTTTCCAGCTGACCGCGTTGGCGGTCGTTTTGCACTGCCGGCTCGGCGCAGGGATGAAATTGAAGCGCTCGACTTTGCCTGCTATGGGTTCCGGCAACTCCACCGGACCAAGATTGGAGAAGAGCCCGGAAAACGTGTCCTCCCCGAGGCGCTTGTAGACCGCCCTCGCGGCGATGCCTTTAAAGGCTAGCGGCAGCATCCTGACGAGCAGGCTCCGGCCACCGCCGACATTGCGGGCAATCTGCATTGATATGTTCTTTACATCGATCTCGCCCTGCATGTAGTGGTGAACACGTTTGACGATTTCCGGGAATTCATAAAATCCAAGCCTCGTGTCCAGGGAGGGCAAGACGTACAGCGAGAAGTTGCGCATGGTGATGCTTGGAAAGAGGCGCCGCAGGTTGACGGGTACCTCGACGGAGAGGAGCGGGTGCAGCGTGCGCCTCACCGGGCCTGGCAACGCGTGGTAGATGTCCTGGAGCGCTGCAAGGTAGATGGCCACGAGGAATTCAGTGAGCGTGGCGCCTTGGGTCTTTGCCTGCGATAAAAGCATACCGAGCGGCATGCTGCCGGTGATCACCCGGTATTGCCCGGGGAACAGCGGTAGCGAGTGCAGATGAAAGGCTTTTCTGGCTACCTGTGGAAAAGGAATATCTTGTTTGAAGTAGCGTTTGAACGCGTCTTCAGATTCCTCCGGTGCCGGCAGTTCGTAGGATCTGAACACTCCTTGCATGCCGGAAAGGTCAAGCCCGAGCACGCGGAGGTATTCAGCGATGATGGCCTTGAGGTACGTCAGTGCGCCATGCCCGTCGGTGAGCACATGACAGAATTCCACGGCTATCCTGGAACGGTAGGCCCTCACGCGGTACAGGAAGCGCCCCCGTCGACGTACCCGCATGTTCAGGCAAGGATACTTTGAATCCGCTGAAGGCTCGGGGATCTTGTCCAGCGGTTCCAGGTAATACCAGAAGAAGCCGTGCCTGAGTTCAACGCGGTAGTACGGAAAGCGCGGCCCCAGATTGGCCAGGGCCTCCTGCAGGGCGGGCAGCTTTATGCGCTCGGTCAGCGTGGCGGAGACACGGAATACCAGGGTGGCAGTCCTGTCAGTCAGTGCCGGCATGAAGGCTGCCGCGTTGTCCAGCACATACCAGAGGCTGCCGTCCGAGCGCCGCTCCGTCCGGGCGTGGTCCGTGACCGAAGGCGTTCGTCTTCTGGCAGGTATCAGACTGACCATACTTTCAGGATACTGCAACGGGGGTGAAAATGCGCAGGGTGAAAGGGCATAGGGCCGGTTACAATTCCAGCGGACGCCTGTTGTCCGCAAGGCGCTTGCGCAGGTAGTCCCGGTCCAGACCGAGGTCCAAGACTATCTTCCTGAGCTGGTCGGCCGACAGCAGGTTCTGCTCGGCGAACAGGTAGCACAGGGCCTTTTCAGCGATGCACGGCACGAGCAGGGCCGCCATGTTTTCCGGCCTGTGATCCTGGCCATCCAGGTGGAGGCGCTTGAGGCTGGCGTAGAGTCGGGAGCGTTCCATGTCGCCCGCGATGGCGGCAAGTTCTGCCAGCAGCGGCTTGAGGTCACCGCGCGATGCTGCCTCGCCCAGGGGCTTGAGCGTAAAGAAGGTGTATTCCTTGCCTGGCAGGTAATGGTGCTCTTCGCAGCGCGTGCAGTAATTGGGCTCGTGCGGATCGTCCTTGATGCGGTCGCCCCCGATGATGATCAGCGGGTCAAAGTACAGCGCCGGGCACTCGCGGCCCTCGACATGGTAGTACCGGTAGGTATACAGGGAGTCGGCGATGCAGTCAGGATGCTCGCAGTAGGCCGTAAGCGGAAATACGTCCGTTGCGTTTTCCAGGAGCAGCCTGGCCGCCTGATTGAATATTTCCTTGCGGAAATTGAGTACCAGCGTTGGCAGTATGAACACGAGGCCGCGGGCAGCTGATTCGTTCCGAATCAGGTAGGCCACGCGCTCGTCGTAGAACGATGCCTCGTCCAGTATCCA
>CAXZAJ010000205.1:0-7446 GCA_964293355.1 uncultured bacterium | reverse complement strand
GGCGGTAAAGATGCGGTTGCTGCCCCTGCGGTCGTCGAACCAGGCAACCGCAGGTTCCACGGTTGTGCCGTCATCGATGGCATACAGCCTGGGTTCGGAGCAGTTGCCCTGCCCCAGTGTTATCCGTTCAGGGCTTCCCGCTACGGCGATACCGTTCTGGTCGATTCGTGCCGCGTAAATCTGGGTTGTGCCGGACAGCAGCCTTCGTTCCCAGGTTACCCACAGCGCATTGCCGATACCTGCAATATTGGGGCGCTGGTTGTCAAAGTCATTGGGGTTCAGCCTGTCGCGGTGTACGGGATCAGGAAAATCAGTAAACCGGCGTGGCTCTGACCAGGTAGCTCCGCCATCCCTGGACGTCATTGAGTAGAGCTGGAAGCTCGGTCGTTCACCACCTGACAGGGTCTGGAAGACGACGACATCGGATCCATTCGCTGATGCGGCGCTCGGCAGGAAATTCGGGTCCAGGCCGATCTCGCCCGAGACGAACGGCGCAAGCGGGGTCCAGGATTTTCCGTCCTCGGAATGGGTGTAGAATATTGAAAGTGACTCGTAGGTGACCGGAACGGCGGTACCTGGCTGCGCACGCGTAAAGGTCTGGCTGCGGGTAACGAACAGGTACCAGCCGCCCGAAGACTTGGAGTAGACGCGGGGTGCTACGACGGGAACCTCGAATGTGATGGTGGTCAATGGCTGGATCGTCAGCCCTCCGTCGTCTGATTGATAGACTGCTACGGATTGTTCTCCGGAAGATACGGTAACGATCATCTTGCCGTTGCCGTCGTCATCAGCGGAGAAGAGTACCGGGGCGCTCAGGTTCTGTTCGCCCTTGGCACTGTCGCCTATGGCCTCGTAGCTGAACGGACCTGCGAAACGGTCTCGCCGCACGGTGCCTTCCGGGCCGTACGAGGCAAGAGACAGCCAGGCGGTGCCGGTGTTGCCTGCCGGAATGTTTTCCTGCCAGATAGCCACGACCCTGCCTGCTGACTTGATGGCCTGCGGATACGCGCCCGCACCCCGTGAGAGCCTGGCCGGGGCTTCCCAGTAGAAGTCCGCTGGAGCGGCCGCTGCCCGGGGAGACAGCACGAGCGCCAGTGCCAGTGCCGCGGGGATCATGACGAAGCGGTTGTAGCGCCAAGTGCGAAACTGCATGCTCGTCAGTATCCTATAGCCGTAAGGCGGGATTCGAGATCGGAGACTTTCTGCATGGAACGGCCCCGCGGGAAAATTACTGCGAGGCGAGTGAGCCTGGCGCGGGCATTGATGTAATCGCCATTTGTATAGAAGGTCACCGCTTCGTTATAGAGTGTTTCTGCGGCACTGGACAGCACAATCGCCGTATCGCCTCCAATGTAGGTGGCAATGCGGTCCTTGAGGGCGCTGGCCGCGGCATTGTTGGGATCGAGCCCCAGAGCTTTTTCAAGCTGGGCGCGGGCAAACGCGAACTGCGCCACCTGACCCGATTCAAAGATCCTCTGGGCTGCCTGGACGAGCGAGCGGGCTTCGGCGAGGGCCCTGAGGTCAGGCGGTGGCTGCCTGAAGCCAAGGAGTATCTCGGCGCGCTCTATCTGCGTACGCAGGCCCGGGTAGCGCGGATTGATGGCCTCGAGGTCCTTGAGGTCGCTGTAGGCGGTCGTCAGATCCAGCCTGGCGTCGATCTTTGTCTTTGACTCGTTGAAGAGCCGGGCGAATTTCCGGCCGAACTCGTCAGGGTCGGAGAGCTGGTCTATCTGGAGCTCGAGTACCCGCGCCTCCTGGTTGAGCGGGAAAATGACCTTGACCTCAGAGATTTTCTGGCGTGCCTGGTTGAATGACTTGATGGCGCCGGTCTTGTCACGCCTGTTGAGCAGGGTAGCGCCTTCTTCATAGTATTTCTTTGCCAGGGAAAGGAGCTGGCTCATTTCCGGGAACAACGGTGCCGTAATCGGGATGTCGCGGCCGGTCTTTACCGACAGAGCGGTCTGCACCAGCTTGAGCCAGTACTCCACCTCGATCTCCGGTGTGGAATTGGTCGTACTCCACCGGGCCCTGGCCTGAAGGAGCGTCGTCTCAGCCCTGTCAAACTCGCCCTGCAGGTAATCGTTTTTACCCGTCGTGACGAGGCGCCGGGTCTCGGTTACGACGAGGTCGTTTTCTGTCTTCAGGATTGACGCACCGAGTTCAGAGAGCAGCCTGTCAGATTCGATGCGCAGGGCGGGATTCTGCTCGAACGACAGCGATGCGAGATAGCGTTCCCTGGCGCGGTCGAGGCGCTCGCGTGCCGTCTCGAAGCTGTTCGTCCTGAGCGCATTCCGAGCCTCGGCAAGCCGCCGCTCCGCTTCCAGCTTGCTTGAATCCGCCAGTTGCTTCTGTTCAGTGGCCCTGGCCGAGAGCGTGGTCCGTTCAGCCGCGTTTTCCGCCATCTGCGTGGAGAGGGCTTGCGCCTTCTCTTCCCACTCACGCACCGACGCGTCCGAAGCTATGTAGCCGGGACGTGAACGGAGCGATGCCAGGAAGGCGTCAATATCGCTGCGGAGGTTCCTGAGTTGTGTGTCGGCCGTGGTCAGCGTCGAGAGGGCCCGGCTGGGGTACTTGAAGGTGGCGTCTGGCAAGAGTGGGTCGTCCGATGGCAAGCCGTCCAGCAGGCCGCGCCCCGAGACTATGGCCGCCACGGCTTTTTCAGCGGCGGATGCCAGGAGTCCGAACTGGTAGGCGGATGAGGCGGAAACGACTCTGGTCTCCATGGCTATCGCCTGACTTGCCGCAACCTCTATCCTGCCGTCCAGGGCTCCTTGTTCCGTTTGTGACTCCGGAGAGCCGTAACCAGCCTGAGTCCATGCTGCCATTCTGCTAGCCTGAGTGCCGGATTCCGTGCGGATGGTCTCGATGGCTTTCTGCGATGCCACGAAGGCGAGGCGTCTGGCCTCATAGGTTGCCAGCGTGCTGGCCTGCGGTGCGTCAGCCTGCGGCTGATACGCGGCGAGCAGGGCGGTTTGAGCCGCGATGTCCGCCTGAACTGAGGCAAGCGCCGCATATGACCGTGCCAGCCTGGCCGCATGCGCGAAGCGCAGATAGTCCTTGCCCTTGAGCTCGAGTGCTGCCTGCCCGAGGGTGGTGGACCGTGCTACGAGGTCGCTGGGTGCGTAATGGCTCCAGAGCGACAGCAGTGCCAAACCACGGTCTGCCTGCTGCGCAGCCGACTGGAAACCAGCGGCTGAGGTGATCCAGTCCCCGGAATCGTAGGCCAGCCGTGCCGACTCCAGCCCTGTAGAGAGCAGCTTGTCCAGAACAGCCTGCGTTGCCCCGAGGGCACCTGTCCACTGCGCGTCTATGGCACCGGTTACGCCTTCAAGCTTGCCTTCAGTCCGGCGGCCCAGCACGAGGCGGTAGGCAAACGGCAAAAAGGAGTTCTCCGTAACGGTCTCATCCTTGGCAGTGAGTGCCGCAAAAGCAGCCTCGAGTTCACGGCCCTTGTCGACGATGAAGCGGCGTGTTTCTGCGGCCGCGATGGCAGCGCCTCGTGCCCGTTCCCACGCCTGCGCGATGGTGTCCTGGTTGCCGCCGGTATACGCGACGGCGAGCGCATCAAATGCGGCCTTGAGTTCATCGCTTTGCGGCTCAAAGACTATGATCGAGCCTGAAACCGACGCAATACCTTCCAGTGCGGCGTCAACAAAGTCCGTTTCGAGCCCCGCGGTCAGGAATTCCGGTTTGTACAGCTCAAAACCGCTTTCATACCGTTTTGCCGCGGCAACATAACTGCCGCCGTCGATGAGCGACCGACCCTGGGCCATGATGTCTTCAAACTGGGCCCTGTTGTAGGTAAACAAGGCAAGATCCTTGGTTCTGGCCACGAAATCCTGGATTGCGGGGTTTGGCGTCCGTTCGTAGCTTTCCAGTTCCCGGATCATCGCGAGTTTCTTTTCCTGGTTGGTGGGGTCGTTGTTCAATACCTCGATCAGCGCCGCGGCGGACTGGTTGTAGGCAGAACGTATTTTCGTTATTTTCCTGAGCCTGGACTGCGCTACGTCGAACCTGTCGGGGTATTGCTTCATGAAATCGGTGAGGTAGAGTATGGCTTCGTCGTACTTCTGCTCGGCAATCAGCGTGTCCGCCAGGGTCAAAGGATCTTCCCGGCCGCCCATGCCCCAGGCAGCCGTCACACAGATGAGGAGTACCATGATTGCAAGCGCCGCCGGGCGCATTTGTACTTTCATCTATCGATCGCCGTCTCGGGCCCCTCCCATGGTAGCCGTCCGCATGAGGACGCAACTCCACTGTATCATTGTCGGCCTGTTTTTGGCCAAGCTGAGGGCCTATGATCCATACATGGATAGAAATTATCTCCATATTACTGTATATTCAACGATAGCATGAAGAGAAAAGCCGGCCTCGTACTCTATCTTGCCCTCGTCATGGGTTCAAAGGCCGGCGCGCAGGGCGCGTTGCAGACTTTGTATCCCTCGGCGTATGAAGTCGTCTACAGCTTGTTCTCCCAGAGCGGGGCAGATGCCAACGAAGGCATGACTACGTTCCTGTCGACGCTGGTTCCCGTTGGTGGAAGCGCCGAGAGCATGGGTATGGCCTTTACCGCGGTTGCCGACGATGCTTCCTTTGTCGACCTCAACCCCGCTGCCAGCGCATTGCTGAAACAGACCCAGTTTGCTTTTTACCACAACAACTGGATAGCCGATACCCGCATAGAGGCTGTCGTGTACACGATGCGCCTTGGTACGCTTGGACTGGCGCTCTCAGGCAAGTGGCTGTACCTGCCGTTCTCCGAATATGATGACTTTGCGGGCAGGATAGCCTCCGGTTACTATTCAGAAGCCATAGGCGTCGCCAACGCATCTCTGCACCTGTTCCCCGGCTATTACTTCTACGGAATCGCCCTGGGTGCCAGTGCCAAGCTGGCGTACCGCTCCATGCCTGATTATTCCGACGACGCCGGTACGGTAAAACCTGGTTCGGGCCTCGACCAATCCGCATTAGCCATCATGGTTGATTTTGGCATGCTGACCAGGTTCAACCTGCTCAAGCTGTATTCTTCACGTGACAAAAATTTTTCTCTCGGTCTGGCGCTCAAGAACTTTGGCTTTCCTGTACGTGACGAACCGATGCCTACCGTGGCCACCGCCGGCATTTCATATAACTTCTTCAGGCCCATACTGGTATCCGCCGACATCAGTTTTCCAATCAACCTCATGAATCCAGCCTTCAGCGAAGCCCCATACTGGGGCGTTGGCTACCGGATGACCATTACTGATTTCTGGAAACTCCAGGCCGGATTTCTCATCAAGGGCGGCAACCCCAGGATCAGCGTAGGCGCTGCCATTGATTTTTCACCGCTCACGCTCGACATCAATTACACGCTCGACCTGACCACGCAGTTCTCGCCGCTCAACCGCATGAGCATCGAGGCCCGTTTCGACATGGGCGATCTGGGCCGGGCCGCCAAGGCTACCCGCGCCGAGGAACTGTACCTCCAGGGGCTGGATGCCTATGCCGCGGGAGACCTTGAACTTGCCATTACCTACTGGAACGAGTCACTCAGGCTCAACCCCTATTTTGATCCCGCGAGGGAGAACCGGGATACCGCCGTTGATGCCATTGCCTTGCGGCAGCGCATACTTGAATTGCAGCGACTCGAATAGAGCCGCTGATACAGACAATAAGCCGGAGTACGACATGAATCTTGTAAGTACCGTTTTCAGGCTGCTCGCGGCCGCCACCTCCATGTACATGCTGCTATGCATAGTACGCATATTCCTCACCTGGTTTCCAACCAGGATGATGGGCCGCCCCGCGGAGCTCGTCGAACGGGGTACCGATCCTTACCTGCTTCTGTGGAAGAGGATCCCGTTCCTGCAGGCCGGTAATGTCGATTTCTCGCCGATAGCCGCTCTTGCCGCCCTTTCCGGCGTATCGAGGATTTTTTCTGTTGCGTCCTACGGCTCTCTGACCGTAGGGGTAGCCCTTTCGCTTCTCATCGAAGTCGTATGGGCTCCCGTGAGTTTTCTCCTTGGATTTTTCATCGTGCTGCTCGTTGTGCGCATCGTAGCCTATGCTGCCCGCTGGAATAGCCTGCATCCCGTATGGCGCTCCATCGACGCGATGATCAATCCCGTACTCTTCAGCATCAAGCGCATTGTCTACAAGAACAGGATAGTCAACTATATGCAGGGGCTCATAACCTGCGCGCTCGCACTTCTGGGCACCCGCGTCATCCTCGGACTCGCGTTCAGCCTCATCATCAATCTTCTTCAGAAGATATAAAGGACCATCATGCTTACTTCAAAACAGCGGGCACAGCTTAGCTCACTTGCCAACTCGTTGAATCCTGTCGTATTTCTGGGCAAGGCCGGCGCCGCCGAGGGCGTCCACGAGGCCCTGGACAAGGCCCTGACCGACCACGAGCTCATCAAGCTCCGTTTTGTGGATTTCAAGGGCGAACGCAAGGAGCTGGCGCAACAGCTGGCTGAACAGGCAGGTGCGGAACTGGTACGCGTCATCGGGCATGTCGCCATCATGTACCGTCAGAGTCCCGACCCCGAAAAGCGCGCAATAAAGCTCGACTGACGGCTTGGTACCACGCCTGAATCAGGCCGTGATACGGTTTCTTCTTCTGAAAAGCCATATATGAATTTTGCGTTGGGGCCCGGAGTCGTCTCACGTTCATCGCGCAAGCAATTCTGGACTGCTTTATATTACGCCCGAGTCAGGCCGGAGGAACGGTTTCTTCTTTATAAAAGCTTCTGTATGAATTTTGCGTTGGGGCCCGCCTTAGTAAAACACCTGCCGCGCTAACGCGCGTGGCAGGTGTTTTACTGGCGCCCAACGCAACTTTCTTGACGATGGCTTTTAGATCACACCCCGGCCTGACTCGGACGGAAAACGAGGCATATCAGCCAAGTCGTTCGCGCGAAGGGCGTATCCGTTTGCAGTAGGAGAATTACCCTGCAGAACGCGCGCGAGGGTCATTTCACGAGCGCCCAACGCAACCTTCCCGATAATGGCTTTTAAGTCACACCCCGGCCTGATTCAGGCGGGATGCGATCCGAGCAGTGCGCAGGATCGCAGGGGTGAGAACGTTGGTACTCCAACGTTCGAGGGGGTATCCCCCTTCTCGGGCAAGTTACGTTGCGCGCATGTCGTATCGGTTTGCGGGTAGGAGCCTGCACGGCAACCGCCTACCTAAAACTGATCCCACGGCTCCGACAATGCAGAGAGAGCCACGTCCGGACTGGTGGTCTGAAGACTAATCCTAAGGCTCCGACAATGCAGAAAAAGCACGTCCGGACCGCCTCGAAAAGGTCTCAGAAATGCCAGCGCATGAAAAGTGCGCGGGGCGACCGTGAATCAAGGGGCGAGCGATATGCGACCCCCTTGCATTCACGAGGCGGGCCCACGCGCAAATTCATACAGGGCCTTTCTGAAAAGCCTCCTTGAACATAGCGGTCCGGACGT
>CAXZAJ010000204.1:0-7527 GCA_964293355.1 uncultured bacterium | reverse complement strand
ATTACCGTCCGCTTTCAGCGGACACGTTCAATAAATTTCCTTGCAATGCGGCGCGCAGCGACGTACCGGAGCGAGCGCCGAGCGATAGCGAGGATGAGCGCGCATGGATGCGCGCGTAAGCGAGCGTAGGCGGCCCATGCGATGCGAAACATTGAGCATTGCAGGGGGCTTCGGGGGGTATCCCCCCACCAGAAAAGCCCGAGACAGGATGTCGAGGGCTGTAGGGCGATGCCGCCATGCGCGCCAGCGCATATGTCGATATTCTTCCACTCGGCAACAACGCGTACTCGCGTTGATTCCGCCCGGGCACTCCAGCACCAGGCCTGACTGAAAAGCCTACCGGGTGGCTCGTTGTTTTGATAAGGCGCCGGGCGGAATCGTATTACCGTCCGCTTTCAGCGGACACGTTCAATAAATTTCCTTGCAATGCGGCGCGTAGCGACGTACCGAGAGAGCGTCCCAAGCGATAGCGCAAGGCGCGGCGTAGGGACGACAGCGCGCTTACAGCGCGCATCCCAAAACCATCCCCTATGCTCGAGCGGAGCGAAGCGACGAACGCGCCGCGAGCGACCGAGGCGGCCTGGAGACCCGAGACAGGATGTCGAGGGTTGTAGGGCGATGCCGCCATGCGCGCCAGCGCATACGTCGATATTCTTCCACTCGGCAACAACGCGTACTCGCGTTGATTCCGCCCGGGCGTTCCAGAACCAGGCCTGACTGAAAGGCTGGCATGGCGGAATCGTATTACTTACGCTTTCAGCCTTCTGGCTCAATGCCACGCTCCATGCTATCCTCCGTGCCCATGGAAGACGCCCCCTACATCGACCCGGCCTTTCTGATACGTCTCGCCAATGCCCGCATGCCCTTTGGCAAGTATGCCGGCAGGTTACTCATCGACTTGCCGGAAGCCTATGTCGTGTGGTTCTCTCACAAGGGCTACCCTAAAGGCGAGATTGGCGAACAGCTTGAAGCACTCTACGCGATCAAGGAAAACGGTCTGGAATCGATCATGAGGCCCATGGTTGGTATGAAGGGCTGAATTAGATCAGGCTTTTATGGCCAACAAGGCTTTTACCTTGGCGATCATGCGGGCTATCGACTGCTCGGGATTCCTGCGTGGTGCCTCTTCCATACTGACCCACTCCACTGCATGCGATTCATGGCTCGTTGTTATGAGGCCTTCTTCAGCCATAAGTATATACCTTGCATCGAAATGAAGGTGGGCTGGCGTGTCAGGGCGAGCCGGGATGCGGTGGATGTCGATATCGAAAAGACTATCGGGGGTCAGAGCTGACCCTCTGACGCCGGTTTCTTCCCAAGCCTCACGGACCGCCGCTTCCAGCGCGGTTTCGCCGGAATCACAATGGCCGCCGGGTTGCAGCCACTTGTCGAGTTTGCGGTGGTGGATGAGCAGCGTTCTGGTTAATGTCGGATCGACGATGAAAGCCGAACCGGTAACGTGCCCAGAAGCGCAGGTGCGCTGGAATGCGTCGTCATGGGATCTGACGAAAGCCATGAAGTCGTTGGTCGTGGTGGATTCATCAGGCCAGCATCCGGAATACCGGGACAGGTGGTCAAGCAACAGCGAGGCTTGATCGGTCAATCGGTTGTCTCCATTCGTATTGCGAGTTCCTTGCGTACATAGGAGAGCGGTATGCGTTCCTGTTCAAGCCTGTTGCGGTCGGTGAACGCGGCCAGTCTGCGGAACAGCTTCAGTTCATCGTGCGTCAGACGGGACGGTTCGGGTGCAGGGTCAGGCGGTGCATCACTCCGGTACTCGGAAAAGCGTTCAAGGGTCGCGTCATCCATCAACACTGACTGTGCTCTCGGGAAATTCAGGCGGAAGGCTGCCAGTATGCGCAGGCCGTGCGTGTCGATGTCGCCCCAGTAGAAGAGTTGCCTGTTGGCTAGCCACGGTGCTGCCTGAAGAGCCGCGGCCGCGTAACCGGAGCCGAATATCGCCATGGTCCGCTTCAGGGACGGAGCCGTCAGGAGCACATCCGCGTTGCCGAAGCTGGCCTTGTTCTCAATGACGAGCACCTGTTCGATTTCCTCGAAGCCGAGCAGAGCAAAGCGGTCAGCCGGTACCGCGATGTCGTCTATGCCGGATAAGCGCGCATCTGCGATAGCCCGGTCCAGGATTCTGACACGGATGAGGGGAGCCGCGGTCCTGAGGCCGAAACGCGCTTCGAACGATAGTCGGTCTGCGGCGACGTTACCGGAGGCATCCGTGGGGTCAGAGCTCGGGGCGATAAGGTCAAACAGTTCCCTGAGTATCTGTTTATTGCGTTCGATGAACTTGGTGTCCTCGACGGCGGGTACTTCTCGCAGGTAGAGTCCGGAGGCAGGATTTTCGTGGAACCAGGTGAGGGCGGCGAGGATGCGGTCCCAGTCGCCCGCGTGCTCCACGACGTGGTGGGGCCTTGCGGCGGTCCAGGCGGCGAGGGTCGGAAAGGCGCGGGCGATGGCGGCTGAGTCTGTGCGGAACCGTGCCGCTTCCCGTGCTTTGCCAATGAAAGCCAGGTAGGAGGACTCGTCTACAAAGGCCAGGCGCGTGGGAAAGCTCTGGGCTCCGGCCAGTCTGTCCCGACGTTCTTCCCATTCTACATGATACGATGCGCCGGGGCGATTCTCGTCGCTATGAACCTTGAGCAACTCGAGTTCAGCGTGGAGTTCGGCCCAGCGGGTCGCCGCTTCACCTGACCTGGCCTTGGCAAACGGTATCTCCAGCGGGAAGAACGGGCTGCCGTCTATGACCGATCGCAGGTAGTCGCGGTATTTTCGTCGAGCTCTGTCCCCGATGTCTGCTGGCGATATCACGAGGGCTGTCGCGCCGCCCGCGCTGCTTTTTCTTCCTGGTAGTCGCGTATGCCCAGGCTCCTGACTTCCGACGCGGCACCGCCGGGGTTGGCTATGAAGTGTATGGTTGCCACGCTGCCTTCTATGACGCCGATTTTCTGGAGCGGCGTGACGAGGATGAGCTGCAGGTCAAGGGACGCGAAGAGTCTGAGGCCGTAGCGGGTGCTTTCCTCGGAACCGCGGCCAAAAGCCTCGTCAATGACGACCAGCCTGAAGCCGCCGGGAGCGTTGCGCCTGCCCTGGCCGTACTGGTATGCGAGGGCGGATGCCAGGATGGTGTACGCCAGCTTTTCCTTCTGGCCGCCCGATTTGCCCGAAGAACTGGAATAGAATTCCTTCTCGGTACCGTCTTCCTTCCAGCGCTCGCTGGCGGTGAAGGTGAACCACGACCGGGCGTCGGTGACGTGTTCCGTCCAGGCGCGGTCGGCGGTGTCGGAGCCGGCGAAGCGGGCCAGAAGATTCTTGACGCGCAGGAACTTGTCTTCGCTGTAGAGGTCAGATTCTCCGACGGTATTCTCAAGGCAGCGGCGCATTTCAGCCCTGAAGTCGCGTACGTCCTGGTCCTCGCGGCGTTCCGCTGCCAGTGAAATGAAGGTGCCGGGGTTGTATTCAATTCGTTCAAGCGAACTGTTGATGGTGTCGATGGCCCCGCGAATGGCCTGCGCGTCATTCTCCAGGTCGGTCTGGAACAGTGCGATGTCACGCAGGGTGCTCTCGCGGAGGAGGGCGCGGAAACGGCTTTCAAAGGAGGGCAAGTCGTCGCGTTCGATGCGCTGGAGGAGGGCGTCGTAATCGGGCAGGAAATCGATGCCGGCGGAGAGTTCGGCCGAGCGCTCGGGAAAAGACGCCAGGAAGTCATGCATGCGCTTGAGGAGCGACGAGCGGAGGTCGGAGTCCTTCCGCGCGAGCGTGTTGGCCCTGGCGTCCAGGCGTTGCCTGACAGCGTTCTGCCAGGCGGCTGCTCCATCGAGGCTGAACGCTGTACCGCTCGTGAAGGTGTCGAGCTTGGCGAACCATGGTGACAGGTCCTCGTTGGCCACGGCTGCCAGGTTGGCCTGCGCGGAAGCGAGTTCTGCTTCTCGTGCTTCCTTGCGCGAGCGTATGCCGCCTGCCTGGTCGCGGAGCCGATTCGACTCGAGCTGGAGTTTTTCTATTTCCGCGGTGGCCGCATCGAGGGCCGCCTTGAGTCCGGCCAGCTGGTCAGAGCTCCGTTCCAGCGCTTCCCGCTCCGCGCGGAGGTCGCGGTAGCGTGCTGCTGCGGCGTCAACATCTATGTCGTCGAACGACTCGAAACGGAGCAGCTCGACGATGTCCGCTTTGCGGGCTTCGGCCGCGGCGATGGCGCGGTCAGCTGCCGCGAGCGCCTTGACGGCCAGCTCGAGGTCGCGTACGGCGTCAGCTCTGTCCCTCTCGAGCAGGGCTATTTTTTCGGCGTTGGACCAGCCGAGCACGAAGTTGCGCGGGTCGGCGACGCTCCTGCGGTCGTCTTTTTCATGGCGTATTTTTCCAGACTTGACGAGGCCTTCGGCGGTCACGGCGTCGGGTTCGCGGTAGAAGTCTTCCATGGTGGTGCAGCGGGCCACATCGGCTCGGCGCGCCAGTTCGGCCTCCAGCCAGGCCCTGAACGGGGCGTCCGGCTTGACCTCCAGGACGCGCGCAAGGCTGCGTTCGGAGAGCCGCGGGGCCTGTCCGGCCGCCTCGGGCACCCTGAAGTACACGAGCTTGCCGTCGAGCCTGGTAACCCGCGCATACTCGCTGACGGCCTTGTATAGCCGTTCGGGCACCAGGACGCTGAGCGCAAAGGAACGCAGGATGCGCTCGGCCGCGCCTTCCCACTTCCGTTCTGCCTGGGCTACGCGTATCAGCTCACCGGCAAACGGCAAGTCAGCCTCGTTCACTCCTACTGCTTCGGCAAGGGCGCGTCGGATGTTTGACTGCTGAGCTGGAATGGAGGTTGTACGCTGTCGCAGTGATTCCAGTTCTGCGTCGATCTCGCGCAGGTGGTCGTTTTTCCGGGACCGTTCCAGGTATCGGGCGTCGCGATCCTCGGTGAGGCGGGCGCGTTCTTCGTCGGGTTTGGGCAGGCTAGCCAGGGTCGAGGCCCTGACAGCTACGAAGCCTGCCGCGTCCTTGGGCACGGTGCCTCCGAGCCGTTCAGCGGGGATGCGGTACCTGCCGGCCTGAGCACGGCGCCTGTCACGCTCCTCGCCCGCTCGTTCCATCTGTGCTTCAAGTTCGACGATGCGCCTGCCGGCCTCGGAATTGTCTATGGCCGAGCGCAGTCTGCTCTGGTCTTCACGCCGCTCGGAGAGGCTGGTCGCGAGGTTGTCTATCGCCGCTTTGGTGGAATCAAGTTCGAGGGAGAGCCGGCTCGCTTCGCGCTGTAGCAGCGGAATTGACTGGTTCAGCGCATAGAACGGCAAGGCCTGGGACATGGACCGGATGTCGTCCATCGCGGTCGCCTGCGCGTAGTGTTCGCCGGCTTCTGCATGTATGGGTGCCAGTGCGTCGCGCTGACGCCTGGAACTCTCCACCGAGTCGTGGGCGGCGCGCAGGTTGTCAAAATTCCTGAGCATCTCGTCGATGCGGCCAAACGCGCCAGTGGGTTCCAGCATGTGGTCGCGGATGAAGTCGTCAAGGTCGCCAATGGTCTTCATCGACACGGTCTGGTTGAAGAGGTCCAGAGCTTTTTCGGTGATGCCCATGGACGAGCGGAAGGCCGTGGAGTAGTCGGAGAACGAGTCGAAGGCCTCGGTGGAGGGCGAACCGCGCAGCCGTTTCCTGAGCGCGGCTCCGTCCCCGTCAAAATTGCCAAAATCGCCGAGCACCGACAGCCGCCTGCCCGAGGTGGCGTAGACGCGCTGGACTTCGCCGGCCTTGAGCCAGCGCACCTGGGCCAGCGACAGCATCCGGGACGAGCGGACATCCACGAACACCGCCAGTATCACCGAGTAGCACGATTCGTCGCGCAGGTTCACCGGTTTGGAGTAGGCGGCACCCTCGTCCCTGGAACTGCGGTACTCGCCGAGCACATAGCTCCTGTCCGTGCGTTCGCGGCGTTCCGCGCCTGCGGCCTTGTTGTAGGTGATGCGCTGCGGCGGCACGAGCAGCGTGGAGATCGCGTCCACCCAGGTGGATTTTCCCGAGCCTATGTCGCCGGTTACGAGCGCGTCCTCGCCGCCGAACGGAAAGCTCCAGACGGCGCGCCCGAAGGTGCCCCAGTTGAACAGTTCCACGGCATCGAGCCGGAACCCGGAGCGGCCCTCGGCCAGGGCAAGTTCATTCAGCATCGGTGCCTGCATGGGTCGTCAGCCTTTCGAGCGCTTCGGCAAGGATGCTTGCGCTGATTTTATGCTTGAGGAGCTTGGTGACTTCCAGTTCCGTTGAGCCCGTGCCTATGGGCCGCAGGAATCCGTACTGGACGAGCCGGTTTATCTGGGCGTCCAGCGCATCAGCCTGCTTCGCCTCGTTGGTTTTCCGGGGCAGGTACGGTGCAACGAGGTCCCGTATTTTGCTGCGGTCAAGCACGAGGCGGGACTCGCCGGAGCTGCCTGCTTCAAAGCGGTAGAGTTCCTCGACGAGGAGCACGCAGAGGAGCGACGCGGTGTACGGCAGTTCACGTTTTGCGACCAGTTCAGGCAGGCCGTCGTCGGCCAGGGCCGAGTCGTCGTCGTCGCGCCTGCGCCTTCGCACGAACGACAGGCCGTCATGTTCGGCCACGACCAGTTCCAGGCCGATCTGGCCAAAGTAGTCGTCGATGGAAGAACGGTGCCTGAGTAGCAGGTCCCAGGATTCACCCGAGTCCGAGTAGACTGGACCCTTGAGGAGCCTGACGAGGGACGGTGCGTAGGGCGGTATGGTCATCGCGGCAACTCCTGCATGAAGATGAGGTCAGGCGCATCAACGGTAAAGCAGGCCTCCCGGCGCTCATTGCGCGCGGGCAGTTCAGCACGCGCATCGGCATCGACGACGGCTGCTCCGGGTTCCGCGGCTATGGACAGGTACCCAAGCACCTCGGCCGCCCCCTGGCTGATAGGGTAGCGCGCGGCGATTTCGGAGAGGCTTGCCTGCGGCCGCTCTAGGAGCAGGGCCGCGATGCGGTCATGCAGGGCTCCAAGGTCGATGCGGTCCAGGTCGAACAGCGCGTCCGCGCTGGCCGCTGGCTGGCCTGCTCCCAGCGGATTCTCGGAGATCACGACCGGTTCTTCGGGTTCGAAGAGCGGCCTGTCCATGACGAGCGAGAGCTCAGGTTCGCCCTCAAGCTCGATGAAGCATCGACCCTCGGGCGGGGCCTCGCGCACCTGGAGCGCAAGCTTCTTGAAGCGTTCTACCAGCTCGCCTACGCGCCTGCTTTCCCGACGCGAGCGTTCATCCAGAAAGTTGCGCAGTTCCTCGTTGAGGCGATGCGTCATGCGCTGGACCCGGGCTCCCGCATCGACGAGGCGCGCGTCCAGGGTCTCGAGCGGAAACACCTTGCCGGTATTTTTCACCGGTGCGAGTGCCAGCACGCGGCGTATGAGGTCGGCCATCTCGTCCCGCGTGTCCAGCGACATGAGGAAGCCCCAGAACGAGCCAAAACTCTTGCCCTGGTCGCTCGACACGATGGCGTCGCGGTGCTCGAACACTTCCTTGAGCACCGCGCCGCGCGAGCGTTCGGAGGCAATCACC
>CAXZAJ010000203.1:0-7571 GCA_964293355.1 uncultured bacterium | reverse complement strand
GGTGCCGTTAGCCTGCCTGGCCGTGGCCCAGGCCGAACTCGAGAAGACAAGCTGACAGCGTAACGCGACCAGAAAAGACGAAGGCGGCCCCGAAAGGGCCGCCTTTTCTATACAGGTCACTGTTAGTACGTAATGGCTATGAACTGTGCTACTCCTAGCTGGAGTAGTCCCAGGCCATAGTCTTTTTAAGCTTTATGCCCAATTCCTTTGCTACTTTCTTTGCGTCAGGCATGGGAACTCCGGCTTCCTTGTTGAAGGTCTTTTCAAAGAACAGCGTCATGCTGTCAAAGACATCGGGAAGGTTATAGAATATGAATGAAAAATTGACGCCCTGCGGTTTCATGATGGTGAACGAGGTGTACGACATGATGGCTTCTTTGCCGGAGTAGATCTTTGTCTGGTTTTTGCACGTGTGGAGGTCAAGTTCCGAGAAACGGTGGGGTATCTGCTCCATGCTCGAGCGCACGTACGGTTCCTCACCCTTTTTGGGGTAGTTCGACGGCTCGATGAGGATGTGCAGTTTCTTGCCATCGGTCTGGAACGTGAGACCGTTGTCCGCAGGATAGATGGACTTGACGTTGTTGTACGAGACCACCTCGTAGCGCGAATATGCTGAATGCGAGCTGAAATACGACGACACGATGAATCCCTGTTCGCTGGGAAGCATGTTCTTGTTGTAGGCGTCGAACAGATCCATGGCTTTGACGGGCAATTGGAACCTCCTCAGTACTTTGCGTTCAAGAATACGCTATTAATCGAGTTGTCTCAACCGTTTTTTATCTTTTTTGATGATGAATTTGGAGATTCTAGCGCTTTTGCCCGTTCGTCAAAATGAGCGGCAGTATCGGGGATGCCGGCTTTGGCGTAGAGCCTGGCCAGGTTGCGCAGAGGTCTGGGATCGGCTGGAGCCAGTTCTGACGCCTTGAGGAAGGCCGCCGCCGCTTTCTCGGCTTCGTTCTGTCGTGCCCTTAGCACACCCAGCGCGAGGTAGGGTTCGGAATTCTTGCCTATAAAGGCCGCGCCGCGTTCCAGCAGATCCACTGCCACGGTTTTTGCACCGGATTTGTAGAGTGAATATGAAAGCCCCAGCAGCAATTCTGCATTGATCGGATCGGCGCGGAGCAGGCTCCTGTACAGGGCGGCTGCCTCGTGGTAACGAGCCGAATTGCGGTAACAGAGTGCAAGTATGCCGTCATAGCCCCTGGCACCGCTATAGGCATAACCTTCTTCAATCACTGTGGCGGTGGTGCTCCAGGACTCATCTCTGACGAGGATATCGATATAATCCTTTCTGATGGCCGCGTTGTCAGGAAAGGCACGGAGATAGTCCGCATAACGTTCCTTGGTAGCCTCTTGAGCGCCGATCGATTCAGAAACAGAGATACGGTACAGCATGGAAAGTTCATGATCCGGCCAGACACGGAGCACATCAAGGAACCAGTTGTCCGCGAGGTCTGGCCGGCCGGTCTTGTAGAGGCATTCTGCGAGGGCCAGCATGAGCCGGGGATCTCCGGGGCGAGATCTGAGCAGGGTCTGAACCTTGGGCAGGAGTTGCGAGGGATCCGCCCCCGTATTGATGTCGCAGATGACCTCCACATACAGGGTGTCCTCGCGGGCTGCGCCACGTGCCGACGCTGCCTTTGCCGCACTGCGCGCACCCTGGTAATCAACGAGTTCCCACAGCGAAAGGGCCAGGCCCAGCCGCAGGTCCGGAGAGCCGGGATCCGCCTCTATGGCCCGTTTGTAATGCGCTGCGGCGCGGTCGAACCGCTTGAGTTCATAATTGGCCTGGGCCGCGACAGCCCGTATCGCCGCATCCGATTCACCATTCCGGATGCGGTCCAGCGAAGCCTTGAGGGCGGTCCTGTAATCGCCTTCCTTGAGGGCGACGAGGATGCGCCAGCGGTCAAGAGCATCCGCGGTCCAGGGAGCGCCTTTCTGGGCTGGAAGCGAAGCGCCAGAACGCTGGATGTCTGCCATCGCGCCTTCCGTATCGCCAATGGAGAACCTCAAGGTGGCAATCTGGAGCAATAGTGATGGATCGTCCGGAGTGGCCTCGATGGCCGCTTCCAGTTCTGTTATCGCCTCGGCGAGTTTGCCTTCTGCCCGCAGCGCACGGGCGCGGTAGAGGCGCTGGGCAGTGCCTGCCATGCCGTTGTTTATGACAAAACCGAGCATGCCGGCAGCCTCGCTTGCATTGCCTCGGGAGAGCGTGCGGATGGCGTGCACGTACAGGGCGTTCAGGTATGCCCTGAAGATGCGGGCATCGCTGGGGGCAAGACCAACCGCGCGTTCCAGACTGGCGACCGCTCTTGAGGAACGCTTGAGTTTGAGTTCGGCAAAGCCGTGCAGGGCCCAGGCCTCCGCGTCCACGCGGCCCTTCTCTATGGCCGCGTGGATGCTCGCGGCAGCCTCCCGGGGGCGGCCGAGGGCCAGGTAGGTCCTGCCCATGAAGAACCATCCTGCTCCGGCTTCAGGCTCGTACCGGAGGAAGGCGGCAAACGCGGGAATGGCGCGTTCATGGTCGCCAAGCGCATGCCGTGCACGGCCGAGGTACAGCCAGGCTTCCGGTATGGATTCGGTTTCGGCGACTATCCGCGTGAGGATGGCTTCAGCCCCGGCATAATCACGCCGGGTTCCGGCCTCCTGTGCCTTGGTGAACAGTGCCGCATATGAAGTCTTGGCCATGAGCAACAATGTACTGGACTGAGGGACGGCCCACAAGGGGAACACCCCATGAGCAGCCCTGCTTGCAGACTGAAGCCCGGAAGCATAGAATGCGTTCATGCGGAAATCTTGCCAGCGGCTTATCGGCCGCGCCCTCGTGCCTGCGGGTGCTGGAATCCTCGTGCTTGCGCTGGCGGCCTCTGTCTGGGCCCTGACGTTGCGGGAACGCGCCAACAAACGGCTGTACCTGGAATATGAAGTACACAAGTCCTTGACCTCCCTCAGCGACCTTCAGAGGTTGCAGACCTTGCGGGAAGATGATTTCCGGAATGTTCTGGCATTCGGCCTGTATGCCGCGGATGGATCGGTCATCACGAACTATGGAAACGCACCTCAAACCCTGGACATCAGTGGCACAAACACCGCGCCATCACGCTTTGAACTGGGAGCGTCATCGGTCATCCTCATGCGTGCTCTGGGAGGAGAACTTCCAGGCCGCAGGATGATGATGGGCACTGACAGGACAGGTCGCATGCGGAACCAGACAGCCCCGCTGCAACCTCCACCAGTAGCTGATTCAATGGCAAGGATTCCCGCATATTCGTATATAGAAATATCTACGGTTGGATTCAGGGCGGAAGAAGTGATGAGTCAGGTGCTTGCGACCTTCGTAACGATCGCACTCGCGGGACTCTGGGCCGTGATCGTAGCCATGAACCGGCGTTATGCATTGGCTAAAAGCCGGGAAACCAGGGACCGTGAACTCGTAGAATTGGGGCAGGCCGCGAGGACCATAGCGCACGAGATAAAGAATCCGCTTGGCGTGATACGGATACAATGCGGCATCCTGCGCAAGGGAGCCAGCGACTCGACCGTTGCCGGTCTGGCGGTGATCGACGACGAGGCTCAGCGCCTTGCCGCTCTGGCCGACAGGATACGGAGTTTTCTGAAATCTGGCGATGAAGGTGTCCGGCCTGTGCATGCACGCAAGTTCCTGAGTGATTTTGTAGCCAGGTATGCAGGTACTATAGAAGTTGATCTCGATATAGACGACGATATAGTTGTTGCGATCGATGAATCAAGAATGACCGAAGCACTGGATAACATCGTTACCAATGCCCTTGAAGCAGGCGCGGGTGGGATTGAAAAGCCACGGATCGAGGTTCGGTTCAAGGCACACAGGCTGAACGTGAGTATCCTCGACCGAGGGTCAGGAGTAGATCCGCAGGACGCTGGGCGGATATTTGAACCATTCTTTACCACAAAATCCCGTGGCAGCGGTCTGGGCCTGGCTCTGGCCAGAAAAAACGTGGAAGCCTCAGGCGGTACCGTGACCTATACCGCCCGCCCCAACGGCGGCTCCATCTTCACTGTCACCTTGCCCGTAGAAAAAGCAGATTGAAAGAACAAGAATTTTGCACAGAGACACAGAGAAGATGAGGTAGGAAAAGAATTTTTAAGCTGAATTCAAGTCTAAGAATATGGCACAGAGCCACAGAGAAGAAGAGGTAAGAGAAGAAGTCTCAGGTTTAAAAGAAAGAAGGAACGAAAGGAGGGACCCTCCTTCGTTCCTTATCTTCACTCATCTTCTCTGTGGCTCTGTGCTAAAAATCCTATTATATCGTCAGGCGATTTTTTCGAAGACGGATTTGATTATGGCTACGGCGTCTCGCAGTTCTTTCTCGTTTATCACGAGGGGCGGGGCGAAGCGGATGATGTTGCCGTGGGTCTGCTTGGCGAGGAGGCCGGCGTCGCGGAGTGCGAGGCAGACGTTCCAGGCTTCAAAGCCCTTCTCGAAGACGACCGCGTTAAGGAGGCCCATACCGCGGACGGTGACGATTTTGGGGCACTTGATCTTGGAGAGTTCTTCCCTGAAGATTTTTCCAAGCTTCTCTGCGTTCTGGTCAAGCTTCTCGTCTTCAAGCACTTCGAGGGCGGCCACGGCCACGGCGCTGGACAGAGGGTTGCCGCCGAAGGTTGAACCGTGGGTGCCCGGAGTAAAGACCTTCATCACAGCGTGGTCAGCGACGATCGCGGAAACGGGCAGTACGCCGCCGCCGAGGGCCTTGCCGAGGCACATGATGTCGGGCCTGGCGCCTTCATGCTGCCAGGCGAAACGCCTGCCGGTGCGGGAAAAACCGGTCTGTACTTCGTCTGCAATGAAAAGAATCTTGTTCTTGTCGCAAAGTTCGCGAATCTTCTTGAGGTAGCCGGCCGGCGGTACGACGACGCCTGCTTCACCCTGGATGGGTTCGACGAGGATGGCGACGGTGTTGGGGGTGATGGCTTTGGCTATAGCCTCGGCGTCACCGTAGGGCACGCGGACGAAGCCGGGGACGTAGGGGCCGTAATTGACGGTGGAGTCGGGGTCGTTTGACATGGAGATGGCTGCGAGTGTGCGGCCATGGAAGTTGTCATCGGCGCAGATGATTTCCTGCTTGCCGTTCGTGACGCCTTTTACTTCCACTCCCCATCGGCGGGCTGCCTTGAGTCCGGTCTCGACGGCTTCTGCGCCGGTGTTCATCGGGAGGGCGTTTTCATAGCCGGTAAACTCGCAGAGCTTCTTGAGGAAGTAGCCCATGCGGTCGTTGTGGAACGCGCGACTCGTGAGGGTGCAGACGTTGGCCTGGTCGATGAGGGCTTTGATTATCTTGGGATGGCGATGCCCCTGGTTGACGGCGGAGTAGGCGGAGAGGAAATCAAAGTATTCCTTGCCGTCCGGATCCCTGACCTTGACCCCGGAAGCCCACGAAATGACTACGGGAAGCGGGTGGTAGTTGTGGGCTCCGTACTGTTCGTCCAGAGCAATGTAATCGCTGCTTTTCATTCGATCCTCCTGGGATATTCTCGTGCGCTTTGTCGTAATTCCTATTCAACTATTCTGATGAAATAATTAAAATGTTTCAATATAGATATTTATGCAGGCTTTGCGCATGATTATGCGTGGTCGTATTTCAGCGTTGCCCTGCTTTTTTTCTTTTCAATAGCAAGATCAAGCAACTCGTCGAGCAACGATGAGTAGGGCAATCCTCCCGCTTCGCACATCATGGGATACATGGAAATGGAGGTGAAACCGGGGATCGTATTGGCTTCGTTGAGGTAGACGGTGCCATCTGTCTTGTCTATGAAGAAATCCACCCTGGCCATTCCGGAGAGTCCCGCGGTTGCATAGGCTGTCAGGGCAATATCCTTGATGCGGGTAGCGGTCTCCTCATGAATCTGGGCCGGTATCACGATCCTGGCACCGTCGGGGTCTATGTACTTGGCTTCGTAGTCGTAGAATTCGTGAGATGGAATGAGTTCTCCTGGCGGAAACGCCCGCGCAGTGCCGTTACCGAGCACCGAACATTCTATCTCGCGAGCTGAGATGAATGGTTCGATGAGCACTTTAGTGTCGAAGACGAGGGCATCGATAAGGGTCGTTTTAAGGTCGGAGCGGTTTGCCGCTTTAGCCGCACCGACGCTGGAACCGCATCTGGCTGGTTTTACGAATACAGGCCATCCGAACTGCTGTTCCACTGCGGTTGCGAGGTCTTCGATATTCGCGACATCCTTCTGGCGGGCGGTAATGGAGGGGACGACAGGCAAACCCGCCGCTTGCCACAACGACTTGGCGATCTCCTTGTCCATGCCTACGGCGCTGCCAAGTACGTCAGCGCCGACATAGGCCACATCCGCACATTCAAGAAGCCCCTGGATGGTGCCATCTTCGCCAAACGTGCCGTGCAGCACCGGAAAGACTACATCAAGGGGCAGGTCTGCGGAGCCTCGGGCACCATAGACGCGGAGCCCGGTACCGGGGACAACGAGTACCGAAGGTGCATTCGAACGGAGTTCGAGCGCTTCTCCACCTTCCAGGCAGGTCGCAAGCACGCTGTCGGGTTGCAGGTGCCAGGCCCCGGTTTTTGTTATGCCTATGAGCTGTACCTGATGTTTTCTATCAAGATGTCTGATGACGCTTGCGGCGGATCGGAGCGAAACTTCGTGCTCTCCGGATTTTCCGCCGTACAGTATGGCGACTCTCATGATGCTTCCTTGTCGTGCTGTTTAACGGTCATCGATTGTAGCCGGCTTCGCCGAGCGCGGATCGCGCCTCGTCTATTTCGTTCCAGGGGATGGCTCCGCTTGCATAATCTATGGTGTTCTCGTGGCCCTTGCCCAGGAGCAGAACCGCGTCGCCGGGTTGGGCAACAGATAGTGCCTTGCGTATTGCCACCCTCCTGTCGGGAATCAGGAACAGGCTTTTATCCCGTTCAAGAGCACCGCAACCAACCGCGATATCCTCCAGCAAGGCCATGGGATCCTCGCCCCGGGGGTCCTCGTCAGACAGGATGACCACGCCGCAGTATTCCGCGGCTATCGTACCTTGCGCCGGGCGCTTCTGCACATCCCGTTCACCGCCAGAGCCGAATACGCAGATGAGCTTTCCCTGCACACGATCCTTGAGCGAGGGCAGTATGGTCTGGAATGACGATGGCGTATGCGCATAATCGACGATGAGCTCAAAGGGTTGGCCCCGGTCGATGCGGGTCATGCGGCCCGTTACCGGTTCCAGCTTTGGTAACAGGTCTACAAGATCATCGACCGGTATCGTCGTAAGCTTGGACACGACGAGTACGGCAGCCAGCACGTTCTCTATGTTGAAGGCACCGGGCAGTTCTATGCGGGCCGGCCAGGAATCGAGCTCTTCGTGGAGCATGAAGAAGGCTCCACGTTCGTCGACGTTGGCATCGGTGGCGTACATGGTTGTGTTGTCATGCAGGGCCGAATAGGTATAGACCGGCTTGCTGGTGAGGTCGGCAAAATATGCGGCGCTGGGATCGTCAACGCAGACGACGCCGAAGCTCGACACCTCGGTAGTGTTGACGCCAATGAGTTTGCGGTGCACGTCCGCGTCAAACGCG
>CAXZAJ010000202.1:0-7597 GCA_964293355.1 uncultured bacterium | reverse complement strand
CCAGAACGTTCGACGCAAGGACACGCGTTGCCTGCATGGTCGCGACGAGGGCAACATCAGCCCGGGAGGTGCTTGCCAAGGCTGTCATCTCCGCCACACCTCCGGGCGCGGTGCCGATGAATGCTGTGACCAGGTCAATATGAGCCAGGCGGGCTACAAGCAGGCCGATCAGCGCCGTTCCGGCGACGTACCAGGCCGTCGTGATCAGGATCGCCGGCACCATGGAACCCGCCGATTTGAGGGCGGCCCGGTCTATCCTCCGGCCGATGAAACCACCTATGACAGACTGTACCAGTACCATCAACCAGCCGGGGATGCCCACGCGGGGTGCGCCTGCCAGCACCGCGATGGCCATGAAAAGCATCGGCCCGATCATTGCTGGAGCTGGCAGCCGTATGCGTTCCGCCAGCTTCCATCCAGACACACCGAGCGCAACGGCGATCAAGAGCGGGACGATAAAAGCCTGGACAGAGCTGCTTATCATATTGTTCCAAAGGTGAAAAGCTGGGTCAGATACTGAGTTGCAGTTTATCTTATTGTCAAGCCTGCATGCTTCGATTCTACGGCAACAAACGTTGCTACCGGTACAGGCAGGTTGCACTCCTTTCCGCTGCCATGTATATTTCCATATCTCGAATACAGTAACAGAGACCGTTCCGGTCATGAGGCACGTCCGTGGACACGACGAAACTGCAAGCGTTCTGCACCGTAGCGGAACTCAGGAATTTCAGCGAGGCGGCCAGACGGCTCAACTACACGCAACCAGCAATCAGCGCGCAGATACGGGAGCTCGAAAACGAACTCAAGGTGGTACTGTTCAGGAAAGCCGGCAAAAAGGTCGAGCTGTCGGAGGCCGGGACGGCCATCCTGCCGTTTGCCGAGAAGTTGCTTAAAAACTTCCAGGAGTTCCGTGGAGCGCTACCGGAACCAGGAAAACCTGAGAGCCCTGTCGTCAGGATCGGAGCAAGCAGCCTGCCCGGCGTCCATGTCGTGCCCGGTCTCATGGAAAAAGCCAAAGAGCTGTACCCCTCAATGGCATTCTCACTCAGCATCAACAACAACTACCAGATAGAACGCATGCTGTACGCCAACCAGATTGATGCGGGATTCGCAGGCAGGAAGCGGATGCACGCAGCCCAGGGAACCCTCACCGAGCACCTGCTCTTCAAAGACGACCTGGTAGCGGTCTTTCCCCGCTCTCATGCCCTGGCCCTGCGGGAAGATATCTGGATCCAGGAACTCGCCGGCTTGCCACTCATACTGCCGCCAAGGAACATCCTGACCAGGCGGCAGGTCGAGGAACGGTTCCACCATCTTAACCTCTCCTTCGACATGGCGCTAGAAATAGGCAACACCGAAGCGATCAAGCATCTGGTGGAACACGGTATTGGCATCACCATCCTGTGCCGGTCAGCAGTAAAAAAGGAGGCTGATGCCGGGAGCCTCTGCCCCGTGCCTGTGGTCGGGCTCGATCTTTCACGATATTTCTGCCTCCTGACGTTGCAAAAGCAAGCCCGGACGCAGGCAGCGTCCAACTTCATCGAGTTCATCAGGGACCAGTTCTCCGAGAATCGAGCTTTTCCTAACTATTTATAAAATTCCTTATCCAACAGATAAAAATGTTTTATTGGACGATATCAACCTCTGCTGGTAAACCTGACCTACCATTCAGTAACCAGGCACAGGAGGTTCTCGATGCCGGATGTATTTGCGAAAAACGCAGCGACCAGCGCTGAAGAAGCGGCCAAGATCATACCCAGGGCGGAGTTCAGGGTATTCGGACAGGGCGTCATCGAACTCGTCAAAGAAAAAATGTGGAACGGCAAGACCGTGCTCTTCCAGGCACGGAAAATGCCCGCGGAAACCTATTTCCTGTCGGCCAAGACCAACGAGGCCAACGTAAAGGTCCGCGATGGCCTGCTGGACATCAAGGTCAAGACCGGAGAGACGCCGGAAGGCTACGAGATATTCCAGCCGCGCGGCAAATTCCAGTTTCCCGTAAAACGCGAAGATCTCGCGACCATATTGTCCCACCTCAAGGCTGACATGAAGCTCGACAAGGACACCTACACCATCGACGAGTTCATTGGAATGGCACGAGCCTTCCCGGGTACGACAGCGGTAACGGTCGAGAAGATGCGCTATGGGTTCACCATCGATGGCATAATCTGCGAATACGCGCAGGTATGGTTCAATGGTGCGCTCGTCGAGTCTGCCTGCGTGGAGAGTGAAAACTATGCCGGCATGAAGCTCGTCATAGAAGGTCTGGGAATCGCGTCAATGCCGAACACCAATTACCTGAAGGCGGCCAAGCGCGTCGTCGGGATGGCGTAATTCAATAACCGTACTGTGAAGGAGAGATACATGAAACGCGTACTGATTGCTGTTCTGATGATCTTGATGACATTCAGCCTCTTTGCCGAGGGTACCAAGGAAGCCTCAGCATTCCCGTCAAAGCCGATACGCATAGTGGTGTATGCGGCCGCGGGCGGACAACTGGATATAACAGCCAGAAAATTCGTTGAACTCGCCGCCAAGTATACACCCGCAACCTTCGTGGTCGAGAACAAGCCCGGAGCGGGCGGCCTCGTTGGCTGGGAATATGTACTGTCCCAGCCTGAAGACGGCTACAACCTGATGGCGGTTACCAAGACGCTCATCGCCAACCACGTCAAGGACGACTTTGACGTTGACCCCTTGTCGCTGGACTGGATAGCATTCCTGATCAATGATGCGGAAGCCATCATCACCAACGCCAATTCCAAGGTAAAGACCATTCCGGACATCATTGCAGACGCAAAAGCCAGAAACGGCCAGCAGATATGGGTGGCACCTCCCGGAGTCGACGAAGTAATGACGTACAAGTTCTGGGACAAGGCCGGAATTTCAGGCAAATACGTACCGTACGATGCCGGCGGGCAGGCGATGGCCGCTGTTATCGGCCAGCAGGCCCAGGTCTATGTAGGAAACCCCGTGGATGTCCGCGGAAAGCCCGACCTCATGATGGCTGCCATTTCCGCCCAGAAGCGGTTTGCGCAGTTCCCCGACGTTCCGACGCTGAAGGAACTTGGCATCAAGGGACTCGACGCCGAGTCGTTCTGGCGCGGTTTCGCCCTCAAGAAGGGCACTCCGGCAAACATCATCGCCTGGTATGACGACCTCTTCGCGAAAATTACCGCCGACCCCGACTGGCGGCAGTTCAATGAAAAAGACGGCATGGAAGTCGTCCATTACAAGAAGGACAAGTTCAACACGATCATCGCCAATGACGTCAAGGATTTCAAGGCTTACTTCAAGAAATGACGCAAAACGCGGGATCCGTCCAGGATCCTGCAGTCCTTTTAATTCCAAGGAGTGCCCGAATATGCCCAGCAAGCAATTGGGAGTTTTTCTTAACAGCACGGTCGGGCTCTGGGTACTGTGCGCAGGCCTGCTCGCCCTGCTTTTCGCAGGACGACTGTTACTCAAGAAGCTGATCGGCAAGGAGTACATGGGCCAAGCCCTGGTCATACTGGCCATGGGGCTTGTCTCTGCAGTTTTCCTCGCCTTGACGATATGGTTTCCTGTCAGGGGTGAAGTTTCAGCCGCGGTGGTTCCGCGTCTCTGGATCATCGGCATCTTTGGCTGCCTCATCTATCTGGCAACAAAAATAGTCAGAAAAACCGAAGATCCGGACGAGGCAGCGGGAGATCTGAAGCTCCCGTTCAAGTTCATGATGGTAACGCTTGGCTACATCGTGCTCATGGTCCTGGTGGGATACTTCATAGCCAGCCTCTTTTTCCTTGGCATGACCATGCACCTGCTCGCATACAGGCGCAAAGCCGTCGTCCTCTCCATCAGTGGCGGCTGGATGGTGTTTTCCTATGTGGTGTTCTACAAGGTACTGTTCGTGCCCCTGCCGCAGGGAATCCTGATCACCGCGCTATTCGGCTGAGCCGTACCTTCATAAGGAGCGAATTTCATGGAAACAGTACTGCATATGCTCGAAGGCTTCGGCAATGTCTTCGCCGTAGCACCCCTGATAGCGATAGCGGTGGGAGTATTCATGGGCATACTGGTCGGCGCGATGCCAGGCCTCTCTCCCTCCATGGGCGTAGCGTTGCTGCTGCCCTTTACGTTCCGCCTTGATCCACTGGTGGGGCTGGTGATGCTGACGGCGGTCTATCTGGCCTCCAATTATGGCGGGTCGATAACTGCGGTGACCATAAACACACCGGGCACACCCTCTGCCGTCGCGACGGCATTTGACGGCTATCCACTGACCATGCAGGGCAAGGCTGGCATCGGACTGGGGCATTCCCTGGTTTCATCAGTAGTGGGTGGATTCGTTGGTATCATAATCCTGATACTCTTTGCTCAGCCGCTGGCAAAGGTTGCAGTACGGATGCATCCAGCCGAGTATTTTGCATTGGCCCTGTTCGGCTTGACGACGGTGGCATCACTGGGTGGCAAGAACTGGGCAAAAGCCTTCGTAGCCGCCTTGCTGGGCCTTCTTATCAATACGATAGGCATCGATCCGATATCGAGCGTCAAGCGCTACACCTTTGGCGTGACCAACATGTTCGATGGCTTTGACATCATACCCGCGCTCATCGGACTTTTTGCCTTGAGCGAAGTATTCACAAAACTGGAAGCCCGGGAAATAAAAAGCATCGACGTCGGGGACGCGGAGTCGCGCAAGGAAGTCTGGCCCACCCTGCGCGAGTACTGGGATCACAGGCGGGTTACCTTGCAGTCGTCTGTTTTTGGCACCATCATAGGAATCTTCCCGGGTGCCGGATCAGCCATAGCGTCATTCCTGGGGTACGACCTTGCCAAGCGGACCAGCAAACACCCCCAGACCTTTGGCAAAGGCAATCCGGAAGGCGTATGCGCTGCGGAAGCTGCCAATTCAGCTTCCGTGGGCGGAGCGATGGTGCCCCTGCTTACGCTGGGCATACCCGGCAGCGCGGCAACAGCCGTACTGGTAGGCGCCCTGATGATCCATGATCTGGTACCCGGACCTATGCTGTTCACATCAAACCCTGGACTTATCTACGGCTTGTTTGCCAGCATGGTGGTAGCCAACTTCTTCATGCTGTTCGTCGGCGCGCTCGGCGGCAAGCTGTGGCTCAAGGTCATAAAGATTTCCCCGGCAATCCTGATGCCCATGATCGTTGCGGTGGCCTTCATCGGAAGCTTCGCGGTAAAGAATTCTCTGTTCGACGTCGGGGCCTGCTTCGTGTTCGGCATTGTGGGTTGGGTGCTCAAGCGCAATGGATACCCCATGGCTCCCATCGTGCTCGGCATGGTCCTGGGTAAGCTCGCGGAAGTGAATTTCCGCAGGGCGGTGATCATGGGCGGGTACAGCATATTCTTCACGCGACCGGCAAGCCTCATACTCCTGATCATCAGCGTCGCAGCCTTTGCCCTGCCCTTCTGGCAGGCACATCGCGCAAAACAGAAGCTCGGCAAGGTTTAATGTACATACCAGACCGGCCGCTCTAATGCGCGCCGGTAAAAACCACGCATCGGGAGGTGCACAACCATGGGTACCAGCAACGAATCACTGAATACATTCCTCGACGCCGCGGCAAAAGCAGCCAAGGCCGGCAAACCGGTCCGCGTCTTCATGGGCAATGAAGCCTCGGACCTCGACTCCATGGCTACCTCCGTACTGTACGCCTGGTCAAAAGGAATTGCGTCCGACGGGCTTGCCAACATCCCGGTGATGAACATTCCGCGGGAAGACTTCAACCTTCGCACCGAGGCGGTATGGCTGTTCAAGCAAGCCGGTATCGAACCGAAGAACCTCACCTTCCTTGATGACATCGATCTTGGCGCGGTGTTTACAAAGAGCGGCTCTAAGCTCGTGCTTATAGACCACAACAAGCTTGCCGCGGCGCAGGCAGCCTGGGCTGGCTCCGTCGAGGAGATACTCGACCACCACGCGGACGAGAACCTGTATGCAGGCGCAAAGAAAAACATCGCGCCGGTAGGGTCAGCCTCAACGCTCGTAGCGGAAATACTCATGGCTGATGGTTCAGGCAAACTCGATGCAGGCGCGGCAACCCTGGCGCTCGGCACAATACTCCTGGATACGGTCAATCTGGATCCTGAAGCCAAGCGCGTTACCCCGCGCGACGAGGCCGTTGCCGGCAAACTCCTGGCCGCTTCAAAAGCAGACCGTAAGGCCCTGTTCGACAGTCTGCAGTTCGAGAAATTCAATGTTGCATCCTTGAGCACCAAAGACATACTGCGCAAGGACTACAAGGAATACGGCATGGGCGCGGTCATGTGCGGCATGAGCTCTGCCCTGCTCCCGCTTGCGGACTGGTTCAAGAAGGACAAGGCGCTTGAAGCAAACTTCAAGGCTTATGCCGATTCAAGGAAGCTCGATGTACTGCTCGTCATGAACGCGTACACGGCGCCGGAATTCACGCGCGAACTCGCCATATACGCGGCTGATGGCGCGCTCAGAAAGCGGCTCGTCGAGTACATGAACCAGGCAGGCCTCGGCCTCAAGGTACTCGCGGGCAAGCCAGAATCCAGCGCCGGCTCTACCGACTATTATTCGCAGGCTGATCTGAGCCAGTCACGCAAGAAACTCCAGCCCCTGCTCTCGGAGTATCTGCAGAAGAGCTGAGTCCGCGTCCAGTTCACGAGTGGCGCAGCCGGATCCTGGCTACGCCACTACTTCCTACAGAAGACTGGAGTTCTTGAATTGAGCATGAATTCCGTTTTGATGCTACAGTATGTCATATGCTCAAGGAACCTATGAAAAGGCCAGCGATCGTCAAATACTACAGCGATCTCGTCAACGCGTTCAGTTTCTCGTCGGAACTGTACAAGCTGAGGCGGGAACTCAACGCCAGGATAGACCAGCCGAGCACCATCGTGCAGGGGCCGCATTCCCACCCGCTCGGCGTCTCGCGCTGGTTCAAGAAGCGAAGGATATCCATAGCCGAGGCCTACATACAGGTGGTCAGCGACCTGGAATCGAAGCACTCGAAGGCTCGGCTGCGCGCGTTGCGCATGATGGTCAACGTGTCGTTCCACGCAAAGACGCTGGACCTGCCGCTCAACACGGCGCGCGTCCAGCTGGGTCTCATAAAGGAAGCCGTCAAGCACAAGGGTGACAGGCGGCGGCAACTGGAACTGCTGCAGGATTTTTCCGTTTCCAGCCATGGCCAGCCGCAGGTGATCCGCAGGCTCCTCGACGAGCTGAACATCATCGAGCTGCCCGAGACAGGAGAGCGCCTCAAGAATCTCGACGCGGGTTGGGACGAGCACGTCCACGATACGGCGACCTCGGGCCGGAAAAACCCGACGCAACTGCTCATCGATGCGTTCATCAAGGGCATCTCCGAGCTGACGATAGCCTACGGTTCCATAGATTCGATAGAGCTGATGCGCGAAGCGGTGGACGCGGGCCGCATAGTCGGCATACGGGTCAACCTGGCGCTGGAATTCAGCATCCTCGTGCAGGGGCACAGATTTCACTTCATGGCGGTGCTGCCGCACTTCAAGAACGGCAAGGAAGCCAACCGCTGGCTCAAGAAGGGTTCGCCGGGATTCAGGGCGATACTGGATGGGTTGCGCGAGAACCAGGCCAACA